>NC_013422.1:0-300000 GCF_000024765.1 Halothiobacillus neapolitanus c2
AATAATGTGCTTTGAACCAAAGGGTTCCGTTGACTTTCATTGCATGTATCTTGAGGTAATCCGGTCTAAATTCTTGTTCAGTGGATACTGCGATTCGGTCAGGGTCGATGGTACACTGACCTCTTTCCTGCAGGCTCGTTTTACTCCCTATGTCGACCATCACATCAGAACTGTGGCAGCAATGCATTGATCGGTTGTCCGAAGATCTGCCCGTTCAGCAGATCAATATGTGGATCAGACCGTTGCAAGCAGAGTTGAAGGCGGAAAACCATCTGATCCTATGGGCGCCGAACCGTTTTGTCATGGACATGGTCGCGCAGCAATACAAGTCGAAAATCCTCGAGCAGGCGCAGATATTGCTCGAACGTCCGGATTTGCAGCTTGGCCTGCAAGTGGGCAGCGTGCCTTCCGAGCAGCCTGTTGATATGCCCGCCGCCGCCACGCTGTCATCGAAGTCCGGCGCAGTGTCCTCGGGTGTTGCGCCGCGTGTCGAGCCTATGGCGGATTTGGCTGAACCAGATACGGGTGCCAAGGAATTTGTCAGCCACATCAACAAAAAATTCAATTTCGATAATTTCGTCGAAGGCAAATCGAACCAGTTGGCGCGCGCGGCGTCGCAGCAAGTCGCGCAGAATCCGGGCGTGGGTTATAACCCGCTTTTTATTTACGGTGGCGTGGGCCTGGGGAAAACCCATTTGATGCAGGCCGTCGGCAACGCGATTCTCGAGCGTTCGCCGGATGCCAAGGTGGTCTATCTGCACAGTGAGCGTTACGTGCAGCAGATGGTCAGTTCGATCAAGAACAACACGATTGAGGAGTTCAAGGACTTCTACCGTTCCGTTAACGCGCTGCTGATTGACGATATTCAGTTTTTCGCCGGAAAGCCGCGCAGTCAGGAAGAATTCTTTCATACGTTCAATGCGCTGATCGAGCAGGGTCAGCAGATCATCATGACCTGCGATCGCTATCCCAAAGAAATCGAAGGCCTCGAAGAGCGCTTAAAATCCCGTTTTGGGTGGGGTTTGACCGTGGCGGTCGAGCCGCCCGATCTGGAAACGCGCGTAGCGATTTTGCAGAGCAAGGCGGAGCAATCGCAAATATCACTGAGTACCGATGTAGCCTTTTTTATCGCCAAGCGGGTTCGAGCGAACATTCGTGAACTTGAAGGCGCGTTGCGCCGCGTCATTGCGACCGCGCAATTTACAGGCCGTCCGATTACGGTGGAGTCCACCAAAGAAGCGCTGAAAGATCAGATCGCGGCGCAGGCCAAGTTGATTACCCTGGAAAATATCCAGCGCACGGTTGCCAAGTTTTACAATCTAAAATTGACCGACTTGACGGGTGCGCGCCGAAACCGTTCCATCGCCCGTCCACGGCAAGTGGCGATGAGTCTGGCCAAGGAACTCACGAACCATAGTCTGCCGGAAATTGGCGAGGCCTTTGGTGGTCGAGATCACACCACGGTGATCCATGCCTGCAAGAAAATCGAAGAATTGCGCGAGATCGAGTCGAAGCTCAGCGATGATTACAACTTGTTGAGACACACATTAAATATATAAGATGCGTCGGACTCTCCCTGACCGGGGCCTCCACCGTGCGTATCTATTTTGAGGACATCCATTATGCAGTTTGCCGTTGATCGAGATCGATTCAGCAGTGCCATCAATCAGGTGATCGGCGGGGTCGAAAAACGCCAGACCATGCAGATTTTGAGCAACCTGTTGCTCGAAGTGGCCGACGGTCGCCTGACGCTTGTCGCGACGGATCTGGAAATCCAATTGCGTACTTCTGTTGACGTTCAGATGCAGGCTCCGGGGGCTACGACCGTCAATGCCCGTAAACTGGCAGACATCGTCAAATCCGCATCGCAGGATGCCAAGATCGCCTTGACGCAAACCGATGGCTGGTTGGAAATCGATATCGGCACCGGTGTGTTCCGCTTGGCCTCGATCGAGGCAGGAAGCTTCCCGCAAATGACCATCGATGCCGCGACGCAATCGACCGTATCCATCACCCAAAAGAATCTCTACGCGCTGATCGATAAAACCCAGTTTTCGATGGCGCAGCAGGATGTGCGGTACTTCCTCAATGGCCTGTTGCTTGAAGTCAAACCCGGACAAATGACGGCGGTCGCCACGGACGGTCATCGTCTGGCTTATGCCCACCTGAGCGATGAACGGCTGACGGAGAACAATCGTCAGGTCATCGTGCCGCGAAAGATGGTTTCGGAAATGCTCAAGGCGCTGGATCGCGATAGCGACGACGAGGTTTCACTGGCGTTCCGCGATAACCAGATCGAACTTCTGATCGGTGAAAACTACCTGATCAGCAAATTGATCGACGGCAAATATCCGGATTACTCTCGCGTGATGCCGCAGTCGAACAGCAAGATACTGATCGTGTCGAAAACGGAACTCAAGCAGGTGTTGCAGCGCGCCAGTATCTTGTCCAACGAGCGGTTCTCGGGGGCATATTTTTATCTGAGCCCCGGGCGCTTGATGATCGAATCAAGCAACGCGGAACATGAATCTTCCAAGGAAACCATGTCCGTTGGATACGATGCGAGCGACCTGAAAATTTCGTTCAACATCAGCTACCTTCTGAATATTCTGGCGGTTATCGAATCCGAGGAAGTCTGCATGGAGCTCGAAGCACCCGAGTCCAGCGTGCTGATCAAACCCGTCATGCCCGGTGACATCGACAGCAAATATGTCCTCATGCCTATGAAGCTTTGACCCACAATTAAAGCAACGGATGTAATTGGATTTGACCCACCTTACGTCCCTCTCGATCACCCAATTCAGAAACCTGACGATGACCGATTGCCCGCTTTCTGCGGGTTTCAATCTTCTGGTGGGCGATAATGGCGCCGGTAAAACGAGTGTGCTTGAGGCGATTTATTATCTCAGCACGCTCAAATCCTTTCGAACCCAAACGCACAATGACCTGATCGCACGTTATCCGGATCGTGATCGGGGATGCGCGGTGGTGCGCGCGGGCGTGCATCAGGACGATCATGATTTTTTCATGGCACTTGAGCGCTGCAAGGATCAGTTTCGTTTGCGGCTAGGTCGAGAAGAAGTGCCACGGGCCAGTTTGTTTGTAGCGCACCTGCCCGTGCTGGCGTTGCATGCGCAATCGGATGATCTGGTTTTGGCCGGGCCGGAGTTCCGGCGCAAGTTCATCGATCGCATGGCGTTTTACCTGTTTGCCGATTTCGTTCCGGCGTACGCGCAATTTGCGCGCATGCTCAAGCAACGCAATGCCGCATTGCGCACGGGCCAATCGACGGAGATTTGGGATCCATTGTTCATTCAATACGGCGAGCGGCTCAACGAGCAACGGGTTGCCGCGCTCGATTTGCTGAAAACTGTCCTGCCCCAAGTCTTTGAGGCCCTTGCGCCCCAATTGTCCGTGGATATGCAGTTTCATCCCGGGCACAAGTCCGGATTGGATTTATCGGAAGCGCTTGCCCGCAACCGCGAGCGGGATCGGGAAATGGGGCAGACCCTGATTGGCCCGCAACGAGCGGATATTCTGTTCACACTGAACGACTACGCGTTCAAATCCTTCGCCTCTCGCGGGCAAATCAAGGTGTTTACCGCGGCATTGACGTTGGCTACGGCACACATATGGCAGGCGCAACGCGGCAAGCGGGCGGTGTTGCTATTCGACGATTTCATGTCCGAGTTTGATGCGCATCATTCCTCTGCCCTGTTGCATTATTTGTCGAATATGGGGCATCAGGTCTTTATTTCCGCAGTCGATCGGCAGCAGATCGATTTCCCGTTTGATGCGGTTTTCAGGCTGGATGCCGGGCAAATCTCAGCCGTGGTATAATTCATTGATTGTCTTGGGCCAAGACGGTCCGGCTTTGCTGGATGGGTGTTGTGTCCCGAGAAAACCAGGGTTGCCCTGCGCTACTACGAGCAGGCGTATTCGGCAGCCCTACTTGGCTTGCAACGTGCCGATATCGGCTTGCTCGCCCCATTTTCTGCCCATTTTTCTGTGTATCTGGAAGCCCTCTCATGAGCGATAACACCCCAAACGACGCGAGCCAAAACGCTGGCCAAAGCTCTGGTTACGACTCAACCAGTATAAAAGTCCTCAAAGGACTGGATGCCGTTCGTAAGCGCCCAGGCATGTACATCGGCGACACGGACGACGGCAGCGGCTTGCACCACATGGTGTTCGAAGTGGTGGATAACGCGGTCGATGAGGCGTTGGCCGGGCACTGCGATACCGTCACCGTCACCATGCATGCCGATGGCTCCGTTTCGGTGTCGGATAATGGCCGTGGCATCCCGGTAGACATCCATGCCGAAGAAGGTGTTTCGGCGGCAGAAGTCATCATGACCGTGCTGCACGCGGGCGGTAAGTTCGACCAGAACAGTTACAAGGTCTCCGGTGGCTTGCATGGTGTGGGCGTTTCGGTGGTGAATGCGCTTTCCGACGAGTTGGAGCTGGACATCTATCGTGGCGGCCATGCGTACCACCAGTCGTACCGTCTGGGTGTTCCACAAGCGCCGTTGGCCGAAGTGGGCGCTACGGAGAAATCGGGTACCTCCATCCGGTTCCTGCCCAGCCCCACCATTTTCACGGATGTCGTTTTCCACTACGACATTCTGGCAAAGCGTCTGCGTGAACTCTCCTTTCTGAATTCGGGCATTCGCGTATTTCTGAACGACGAGATTTCAGGGCGTGCCGACACGTTCTACTACGAAGGCGGCATTCGCGCGTTTGTCGAGCATCTCAACAAAGGCAAAACCGTTATCCACAAGAATGTTCTGAGCTTCTCGGGGCAGAAGGATTCGGTTCTGGTTGAGTTGGCCTTGCAATGGAATGATTCGTACCAGGAAAACCTGTTCTGCTACACCAATAACATTCCGCAACGCGATGGCGGCACGCATTTAACAGGCTTTCGCACGGCGCTCACGCGGACTTTGAACGACTACATGGAACGCGCGGGCATTCTTAAAAAAGCCAAGGTATCCACCTCGGGTGAAGATTGGCGCGAAGGCTTGGTTGCGGTCATTTCCGTGAAGGTGCCGGACCCGAAGTTTTCCTCACAAACCAAAGAAAAGCTGGTGTCATCTGAGGTTAAATCGGCGGTTGAATCGCTGACTTCTGAACGACTGGCAGAGTTTCTGGAAGAAAATCCGCAAGAAGCCCTGCTCATTACCAACAAGATCATCGAAGCGGCCCGTGCCCGTGAGGCAGCGCGACGCGCGCGTGAAATGACGCGGCGCAAAGGCGCATTGGATATCGCCGGCTTGCCCGGCAAGCTTGCCGATTGCCAGGAAAAGGACCCGGCTCTGTCCGAAATTTATCTGGTGGAAGGTGACTCGGCGGGTGGTTCGGCCAAGCAAGGCCGGGATCGCCGCACACAGGCGATTTTGCCGCTCAAAGGTAAAATTCTGAATGTTGAAAAAGCCCGTTTCGACAAAATGCTCTCGTCGGCTGAAGTCGGCACCCTGATCACCGCGCTTGGTTGCGGTATTGGTCGGGAAGACTTCAACCCGGACAAACTGCGCTACCACCGCATCATCATCATGACCGATGCGGACGTGGACGGCAGTCACATCCGCACCCTGCTGCTGACGTTCTTCTATCGGCAAATGAAGGAGCTCGTCGAGCGTGGACACATTTATATTGCCCAGCCGCCGCTGTATAAGGTTAAAAAAGGTAAGCAGGAGCAGTACCTCAAGGATGATTTGGCGCTGAACCAGTATCTTCTGCAATTGGCCGTTGATGGTGCCGCGCTCCAAGTCAACGCGGAAGCGCCGCTTATTTCTGGCCCTGCGCTGGAGTCCATGGCGCGTGAGTATCTGGTTGCGCAGGCCGTGATCGATCGTCTGTCGCATCGGTACGATCCAGCTGCACTGAAGGCCGTGTTGCATTTGCCACCAATGACAGCAGCGGAAATTGTCGAAGATAGCGCGCTATTCGAAGCCTGGCTTAATCGCTTTACCGAATCCATGAACCAGTTTGCCGACGCGGGCGTAAATTATTCATCCCGGTTTGCGCGCACAGAGGAAGGCCTCGCGGGGATTCAAATCACGCGAAGTCAGCACGGTGTTTCACATGAAACATTCTTGCCCGCTGGTTTCTTCTCAACCGCTGATTATCGCGTGTTGGGCGAATTGGCCATCCAGCTTGATGGCTTGATTGGTGAAGACGCGCGCGTATTGCGTGGCGAGAAGAGCGCGCCGATCACCCATTTCGAGCAAGCTATTGACTGGCTGATGCAAGAAGGGCGTCGCGGCCTCGGCATTCAGCGCTACAAAGGTCTGGGCGAGATGAACCCGGATCAGTTGTGGGAAACCACGATGAACCCGGAAACCCGTCGGCTGCTGCAAGTGCGCATTGAAGATGCCATTGCCTCGGATGAAATCTTTACCATTCTCATGGGCGATCTGGTTGAGCCTCGTCGTGATTTCATCGAGAAATTCGCCCTGTCCGCCGTCAACATCGATATCTGATAAGATCAATCCGCGATGTAGCCGCGGAGCAAAACTCAAAACGAACCCGGCCCGATTGGTCGGGTTTTTTTTGTGACGAGTTTCGGCACCGATGGCGGGTTCGGTACAAATTCACCTCGAAGAAACATTCGAGGGTTCCAGAAGCATAATTTAGGGATTTAAGGGAGCAAGCATCATGGGTGTCACACTTTCGGTTTTGTTGTTTTTGGTTGCCGTGATCGTGATCTGGGCGATCATCATGTATAACGGCCTCGTGGTGCTTAAACACAACGTCTCACAGGCCTGGTCGAACATTGATGTGTTGCTCAAGCAGCGGCACGACGAGCTGCCCAAACTGGTAGAAACCGCCAAGCAGTACATGAAGTACGAGCAAGAAACATTGGAGAAAGTTATGCGTGCCCGTTCGGCCGTGCGCGGCGCTCAGGATCGCGGCGATATCGACGCGCTGGGCATGGCCGAAGGCCAGTTGCGCGCCGGGTTGATGGATTTTTACGCGGTGGCCGAGGCCTATCCCGATCTCAAGGCCAATACGAGCTTCCAGCACCTCCAGCAACGCATCTCCGGTCTGGAGAACATGATTGCTGATCGGCGTGAGTTCTATAACGCCTCCGTTAACATCAACAATGTGCGTATCGAGCAATTCCCCGACGTGCTGATCGCCCAGTTATTCCGTTTTCGTCCGTTCAAGTTGCTCACCTTTCGCGAAGATGAGCTCAAGGATGTCGATCTCAAGACGCTGTTTAATCAATAAACGGGATTGGTTTGATGGCTTGGTATGCCCACTGGGTGGGTTCCCTTGATGACAACGGCTACCATTTTCTGCTGGTCGGGCTGATTCTGCTCACCCTGATCCTCTTGGTGGCGGGCATCTGGTTTGTTCGCCGCACCTACTGGATTATCAATACGCCCACCTCGAACATTGTCTCGGCACATCAGGGTTACATCGAAATTGAAGGCATCACCAAAAATATCGATGCCTCGCCCCTCGTTTCCCCGCTGACCGGCACGGCATGTGTTTGGTATTGGGTGTCTGTGGAACACCGAGAGCAAAGCTTCGGTGAATCCAAGCGTTCTGACTGGCGTCGCATATACCAGCATGAAAGCGATAACCTGATTGCGGTAGAAGATGCAACCGGCGAATGCCTGGTTGATCCCGAATCGGCCAGTATTCGCCCCAATATGAGGCGCCAGTGGTACGGCGCGACAGAACGACCAAGTGGGGTGACCAACAGCGTGGGCGGGCATTTTTTCGGCGATTACCGCTACACCGAAAAACTCCTGCTGCCACATCGAAATTTGTATGTGTTGGGCTGGTTCAAAACCATCGCCCACGATCCTTATGTGGTTGAAAACGAATCGGTTGCCTCGCTGCTCAGAGCGTGGAAGCACGATCCACAAATGATGAAAACATTTGATCTGGATGGCAATGGTTCCATCGATTCTAAAGAATGGGATCAGGCGCGGGAAGCCGGACGCCAGCAAATACAGGCGCAGCAGGTAAAGGAGCTTGAGCGCCCCCAGCAAACGCATCTCATCACGGCGAACCCTCAGAGCAGACGGCCCTATATCATCTCGGCAGATGATCAAACCGTGCTGGCCAAACGGTTTCGTCGCTGGGGCTATCTGCTTTGGGCGAGTAGCGTTCTGGCCTTTTTCTTCTGGGTGTCCGCGTATTATGTCCGGCCTTAACCCAGATCCGATCTCTGGTGGAGCCACGTACGCCCACTTTTAAGAAAATCCCCCTCGTTCCCCCCTTTTTCAAAGGGGAGGCGAAACTCAAAAACCTGCTCCAGTCTTTGGCAAAGCCACTATCTCAAACCCTTTTGCAAAAGGGGTAGGGGCAATGCCATTAAGTAGAGGGACTTGTCACCCTGCGCGTAGTTGCAGGGTCTAGAAACAAACCATAGATTCTGCTACTCGTCAGCCCCGCGTTCAGAATGACGACCTTCTTATAGGCGCCTCAAAATACCCATGATTCGTCGTTCCCGCGAAAGCGGGAACCCAGAAAAATCAAGGCGCTGGATTCCCGCCTACGCGGGAATGACGAGTTTTTCGAGCTTCCCTTATATGATCGTATTCTTCTTAACTTAATGGCATTCGGGTCAGGGTGGATTTACCCAATCAAACCCAGTTCCCCCAAAAACAATTACACTCACGCAAACCATCCTAAAATCGAACAAAAACCGAGCTCATCACCCATGAAAATCGCGACCTGGAATGTCAATTCGCTTAATGTACGCAAACCGCAGGTGCTCTCTTGGCTGGCGCAGCAGCAACCTGCCATTTTGGGTTTGCAGGAATTAAAACAAGTCAATGAAGCCATTGATAACAGCGACTTTGCAGCAATGGGCTACCAAACGCTACTTAACGGCCAGAAAACCTATAACGGTGTCGCGCTGATCTATCAAGAGGAGTTAGGCGAACCTTCGGATGTGGTTTGCGACATACCGGCACTGGACGACCCGCAACGGCGCGTCATTGCCGCCACATTTGGGGAATTGCGGGTAATCAATGCCTATGTCGTCAATGGTGAAGCGATCGATTCTGAAAAATACCAGTACAAACTCAATTGGCTGGAGGCCTTTTCTAACTGGCTGGCTTTAGAAATCGCTCAGCATCCAAATCTCGTGGTGATGGGTGATTTCAATATCGCGCCAAGCGATGCCGACGTGTTTGACCCCGAGCGGTTCAAAGATGCCGTGCTATGCAGCCCGCCCGAGCGTGATTATTTCAACCGATTGTTGGCAATGGGTTTTACCGATGCGCTCAATTGCTTTTCAAATGAAGAAAATAATTTTACCTGGTGGGACTACCGTGGCGGCGGTTACCGCAGAAACCACGGCTTGCGTATCGACCACATCTTAACAAGCCCGGCCGTTCAGGCAAAAGCCACTGCCTGCCATGTCGATAAAGAACCTAGAGGCTGGGAGCGACCCTCCGACCATGCACCTGTGGTACTCACGCTGGCTTGATGTACACCAAAGCCCCTTAGGGAATTTCTTGCGAATGCAAAACTTGCGCAAATCCCCCTCAATCCCCCTTTACAAAAGGGGGAAGTGCGCTCGTTCAAAAGACGGGGCTGATGCTCCCCCCTTTGAAAAAGGGGGGTTGGGGGGGATTTGACGAAAAGTAACCACTATTCGAAGGTACGCCGCATTCGTGCAGAGGTTCCCTAGCCCCGCAGCGACCGTGCCGGTGGCAGTGCAAGCACCCGCCTCCCCAGATAGGGCACAAACAACGCCGCGAGCAGCACGCCCGCAGCCAAGCCATACAGCGGTATGCGCCAATCCAGTGCCCAGGGTAAATCAAACAGTTTTAGCGCCAACAAAGCGCCCAACCCACCGGCGGCAATCGAGGCCAAAAGCCCGGAAAGCAAGCCGATCAGGATAAACTCAAACCAAAGGCTGTTCATGATTTGCCGGTGGCTTGCGCCCAGCACGCGCAGCACGGCTGTTTCACGGATACGTTCCGCCTCTCCGGCAGCAAAGGCACTGAGCAAGACAACCAATCCCGCCAACAGGGTGAATAAAAATACATATTGCACGGCCTGACTCGCTCGAAGAATCAGTGTGCGCACCTCATTGAGAATCTGGTTCAGATCAAATAACGTCAGCGTCGGGAACGCGCGTAACAGCGCCTTTTGTTGTTCTACATTGGGGCTGGGGAGAAAAAAGCTGGTGATGAACTGCGCCGATTGGCGGGGCAATAAAACCGCGCTCCCCAACACGAAAAAATTGGGCCGCATCGAATTCCAGTCAACTGTACGGATGCTGGTAATGGCGGCGGTCACGGGTGCGCCGTTCACCACAAACGTAAGCCGGTCGCCAAGTTGCCATTGCAGCGTTTTAGCAATGCCTTGTTCAACCGACCAGCCCGCATCCTGCGCATCGGGCTGCCAGCTGCCCGCCACAATCTTGTTATCGGCTGCCAGATGCTCGGGCATGACCGACAAATTAAATTCCCGTTCCGCCAGTCGCTTCGCTTGCCCGGTGAGTTGATCAGCGTTCACGGCCTTGCCGTTAAATGACGTCCAGCGGGCGCGGTGCATGGCGACAAGGCCGGCATCGTCGATACGGTTCGTCTGAAAAAACCGAGTTAACTCAGGCACTTGATCTGGCTGAATGTTGATCGCAAAAAAATTGGGCGCATCGTTCGGAATCTGATTTTGCCAGGTGGATACCAGATCACCACGCACCACACCGAGCAGAAGCAAAGCGGTTAATCCCAAGGTCAAAGCCGCGATCTGCATCGCACTGGACCACGGCGACCGCGCCAGACGCGCCAGTCCAAAACGGGCCACGCCTCGGGCGGGATAGCGTCTTAATGCTTGTAACAGCAGCCACACGATGCCGATGAACGCAGCGAAACTAATGACCATCCCGCCGGTAACATACGTTGTAAGCCAGGCATCCCGTGCTTGCAGCCACACCAGCAAACCAATGGCAAGCAGCCCCGCGCCGAACAACAAAACCGCGGCTGTTGGCGGTGCAGCCAATTGCCTGTTTAAAACCCGCAAAGGCGGCGTATCCTGCAAGCGGATGAGCGAGGGCAGTGCAAATCCCAACAAGGCGACCAGCGCAATGCTCACGCCAAACCCCACGGGCAGCCATGAAGGCGGCGGCAGTTGAAAATCAAGCAGAGAGCCCAGCAAGGCAGAAAGCCCGAATTGAGCCAACCCACCCAGCGCAATGCCGGGCACAGCGGCCAGCAAGGCCAGAAAAACCAGCCGCAATGTGTACAAATAAAGAATATGGCGGGATTGCACCCCGAATGCGCGCATCAAGGCGGCCGGATCTTGCTGCAAGCGATTGTACTGTTGCGCGGCAAGCATTAAGGCCGCGCCCGCCAATAAAACAGCCACCATTGCAGCCAATCCCAAAAAGCGCGCGGCACGATCAAATGCTGTTTTGAATGCAGGCTGGCTATTTTCCGGGCGTTCCAGACTCAAGTCGGCGGGCAGAGATTTACCGAACGCTTGAAGAACGTTTGTGCTAACACCGCTCGGCACTGCAAGTAACAAATAATGCGTGACGCGGCTTGCAGGCGTAACCAGCCCGGTGGCTGGAATATCGGCGAGGTTGATCATGGCGCGCGGCGCGGCTTGCGCCAGAAAATTACCCACATCCGGCTCACGTTGCAAAGTGGCGGAAACCGTAAATTTTTTCTGGCCGATCTGAAACGAATCGCCCACCTTAAGATCAAGTAAAGCCAGCGCCCGCGGTGCCAGCCAAGCATGGCCTTCACGTGGCTCCTGCTGGATTTTTTGCTGTTGCGCACCTGTCGAAATGGTCAGCGCACCGCGCAAGGGATACCCCGCGCCCACAGCCTTCAAGCTCACCAGCAGGGTATGTTCACCGGCGAGAATAACGGTGGGAAATTCCAGCGTTTGCGTTGTCGTCAGGCCAAGCTCTGACGCCTTTTGCTGCCATTTTAATAGTGAATCCGGTGATTCGACTCGCCCATCGGCGGCCAGAAATTCAGCGGCCTGCGCCCGCATACCGGCATCCACTCGATCGGTAAAAAATCCGACCGCCGTCACGGCGGACACCGCAATAACCAGCGCCAGAAACATCGTAACCAACGCGCCGCTACGCAGTTCGCGCCATAAACCGCGCCATGCCAGCAAAATTAAGCGCGGCAAACCCAAATGCGTTGCAGGTTTTGGCGGCTCTACTATTGCCATGGGGTTAATTCTCCACCCTGCAAGCCACCCTGTAAGCGATAGCCACGATTACATCGGGCAGCCAAGGCCGGATCGTGCGTTACCAGTACCAACGCGGTTTGATGCTGATCGCGCAGCGCGAACAGCAAATCAATGATGCGCTCGCCTGTGGCAGTGTCGAGCGAGCCGGTTGGCTCATCGGCAAACAAAATGGCGGGCGTTCCGGCAAATGCCCGCGCCAGGGCAACCCGCTGTTGTTCACCGCCTGAAAGCACCTTGGGCAGATGGTGCAGACGGTGGCTCAAACCCACCTCATCTAACGCCGCTTTGGCCTGCGCCGTACTGTTCGCTGTGCCCTGCAATTCCAGCGGCAAAGCCACATTTTCCAGAGCCGTCAAGCCATCAATCAACTGAAATGACTGAAAAACAAATCCCACCCGGCCCGCACGGACGGCGGCGCGCTCGTCCTCATTTAAGTTGTTCAGAGAAAAACCGGCCAACTCAACCTCACCGCTCGTCGGCGTATCCAAACCTGCCAGCAAAGCCAGCAAGGTAGACTTGCCCGCCCCCGATGCACCCATTAACGCCACAGCCTCACCCTCGGCAACTGTTAAACTCGCATCACGCAGAATGGTCAAAGGTTCGTTCCCGGGCGCTGTGACGGTTTTAGAAACCCGCAGCGCCCGCAGAATCAAGGCAGTATCCTCCGGCAACGAGGCGGCATGAAAAACAGTTTGGGGCTCAGGAGGCATCGCATGAAATTCCTATGGCTATTATTGGGAAGCTTGAAAAACCAGTCATTCCCGCGTAGGCGGGAATCCAGCGCTTTGATTTTTCTGGGTTCCCGCTTTCTCGGGAACGACGATTCACGGGTATTTCGAAGCGCCCTATTATTGAAATCTGGGTTGAAGTTGAGATTGGTCTTATCGTTACTTTTACCCGCACTCATAGCTTGTAGTGCATCAGCGGCGTTTGGGCAACAAGCCCCGCACAAAACCCCACAAAAAGTAATCAGTTCAGAGCGATCCCATACCGTTTTGGTGCTGGGCGATTCTCTCTCTGCCGCGCACAATCTGGCCGAAAGCCAAGGCTGGGTGGCGCTAATGCAAAAGCGCCTTGCAGAGAAAAACGCGGGCGCTACGCATAAGTGGCAAATCGTGAATGCCTCGATCAGCGGTGAAACCACCTCGGGCGGGCTTTCACGCCTGCCGGAGTTGCTAACTGTGGTTCAGCCCGGCTGGGTGCTGCTCGAACTGGGTGCCAACGATGGCCTGCGCGGCCTGCCGCTGGCGCTGATTCGCGCTAATCTGCAAAAACTGATCGACCAAAGCAAACAATCCGGCGCGCGCGTCGTCTTGCTCGGCATTATGTTGCCGCCCAATTACGGCCCCGCCTACGCAGAACCCTTTGCCGCCATGTATCAACAGCTCGCCGAGAAAAATACCTTGCCGCTGGTACCGTTTTTACTCAAAGATGTCGCTACAAACCCCAAACTCATGCAGCAAGACGGCCTACACCCCACCGCCGAAGGCGAACCGATTGTTTTGGATAATGTATGGGCAGTGGTTAAGCCCTTGTGGTTGCCGAGCAGCAAATAAATCCCCCTCATTCCCCCTTTTTCAAAGGGGGAGGCGAAGTGCTTAAAGGCAGCACACCTCCTTTAGCAAGGCACCACCTAACACACCCCTTGCGCAAAGGCGCCACCTAACACCCCCCCTTTCATAAAGGGGGGCAGGGGGGATTTAACGCGCCAAACCGAAGCCACTAAATCCCCCTCATTCCCCCTTTTCAAAGGGGGAGGCGAAATGCCTAAAGGCAGCACATCCCCTTTAGCAAGGCGCCACCTAACCCCCCCCCTTCGTAAAGGCGCCACCTAACACCCCCCCCTTTCATAAAGGGGGGCAGGGGGGATTTACCGCGCCGAACCGAAGCCACTAAATCCCCCATTCCCCTTTTTCAAAGGGGAGGCATAAAACCGAACTCCTCACGTTTCAGCAGCAAGCCGAAACGCCACTTCCGAATGGATCAGCATTAAGACAGATTCCATTTGTCGTAACACCTCAAGATTATTAAAACGCAGCACCTTCATGCCCAGCGAAGACAATGCGGCATCGCGCGTTTGATCTTTTCCTTGATGCGCCGTCGTGAAATGTTGCCCACCGTCGAGCTCGACGACCAACCGCGCCCTCGGGCAATAAAAATCCACGATATAAGTCAGCAATGGTTTTTGACGGTAGAAAGCAACCCCGCACACTTGCTTGCGCCGAAGATGCCGCCACAGGACCTGCTCAGCATCGGTCATATTCGATCTCAAATGGCGAGCGGTTTGCCTCAGCGCTGGGTTATAAGGCTGCATGAATCCTCCTTCGCTTGTAAATCCCCCTCATTCCCCCTTTTACAAAGGGGGAGCAACCGTGTTAAAAATCAAGCAATTTGAGCCACCCATGGCTGCATATTTTTCAACATGGCATTCATGATGGTGAGCAGTTTACGCATACAGGCAACGATGACGACTTTGGTTGCCTTTCCCTTGTTTTTGAGCCGCTCTGCGAACGCCTTGATATCCGGATTAAAGCGCATGGCACTGAGTGCTGCCATGTACAACACTGCTCGAACCTCGGCGCGTCCACCCCAGATTGAGCGTTTACCACGATGCTTACCACTGCCATTAGCCAAGGGCGCAACCTCGACCAAGGCGGCAATCTCCCGTCGGTTCAATGCCCCAAGCTCCGGGCATTTGGACAGCATGGTCAGGCTGGTGACTGCGCCAATGCCAGGAATACCCTTGAGCACGTCATCCTTGGCGCGCCAGACATCCGACGCACGCAGTTGCGTGTTGAGGTCATTGTCGACCGTAGTGATCTGCTTCTCCAGCCAGGCGATGTGGGTCTTCAGGCTTTTTTGCAGCGCCTTGCTCTCGGCGGTATTGAGCCGGAGCAATTCCTGGACACGCATGGCAATGAGCTGGCGTCGCCGGTTCAGCATATCCTCAAGGGCGCGAGCATCCGCGTCCTTGAGCGGTCTGGCCGCAGGGCGGATGGCTTGTGCAAAGGCGGCCAGCATGGCCGCATCCACCCGGTCAGTCTTGGCCAGCCGCCCCGTGGCTTTGGCAAAATCCCGCGCCTGGCGCGGGTTGATGATGGCCACGGTCAAGCCCGTGGCCGAAAGCTCACAGGCGAGACGCACTTCCAGCCCGCCGGTAGCCTCCAGCACAATCAGGGTCGAACTCGCCGCCTTCAAGGCTTCGATAATTTTCTCGATCCCCTTCTCGTCATACGTCTCATGCAGCGATACACCGGAAGGTGCAATATGCACATCCAGTGTGTCTTTGGACACATCAATGCCCACGAAGGCTTCAGCTAATTTGTCGTTCATTCATACCCATCCTTGCAAAAATGCGGGATCATTGTCCCAAGCAACCGTTCGGGTTAATCGTGAAAAATCGGCAGGACGCTCATCGCTCCCCCACGGGCTTGATGTCCCAGAGGCACTTCGAACTGTCATGCCGAGCCAAATGAATCTTACATAAAATGTACGTTCCATCGGGCAAAATGAAACATACAAGGCGAAATGCCTAAAGGCAGCACACCCCCTTTAGCAAGGCGCCACCTAACCCACCCCTTTAGCAAAGGCGCCACCTAACACCCCCCTTTCATAAAGGGGGGCAGGGGGGATTTACCGCGCCAAAGCGAAGCCACTAAATCCCCCTCATTCCCCCTTTTTCAAAGGGGGAGGTGAAGTGCCAATGCCCCGCACCAACAATTCTCACAAAGGCACTACCTAACACACCCCTTGCGCAAAGGCGCCACCTAACACCCCCCCTTTCACAAAGGGGGCAGGGGGGATTTACCGCGCCAAACCGAAGCCACTAAATCCCCCTCATTCCCCCTTTTTCAAAGGGGGAGGCGAAGTGCCAATGCCCCGCACCAACAATTCTCACAAAGGCACTACCTAACACACCCCTTGCGCAAAGGCGCCACCTAACACCCCCCCCTTTCATAAAGGGGGGTAGGGGGGATTTACCGCACAAAGCGCAAGCCACAACTATTCCCCTATTTTTTAAATAGAAAGAGGCGCATAGCCAAGAACCACGCGAATTGCGTTCACGGGCCAGAATTTAATTTGTGTTACTCGGATTTCCGCTGATACGGGAGGTGATGATGGATTGCTGGCTGTTGTGTACAACAACTCTACGGTCGCTGAATGGTTGTGGAATGTGATTAATTTGTTTGTGGAATTGCAGGCTCGAACTGGCGACGACCTGGATTCTAGCCAAAACCACCTTAAATGGTTACAAGGTTTGCAAACCCTTGTAAATCCACAAGCCCACCACCATCAAGATTTCAATGATGACGATGATAAAAAGTATCTCGGATAGGCTGTACTTGTCGTCCGAGTTCATTTAAATCCCTTTTACAAATGTGGTAAAAAATAAAAAACCCCGATGCGTGATCGGGGTTAGATTCAAAATCTGTGCTTTAAAGCATCAAATTAAAATTATTTGCACTGGCTAGGTACATACTTAGCTGGCATGGTGCCAAGTGTAATACCGGCAAGGCCATTTGAACCGGCAGTTGCTGCTGAAGTTGAGGCACAAGCCCAGTCAATCGCGCCGGTCGCACCTGCAACCAATGCAGCATTTTGGACGTTGGGTTGCAGCACAATGGTCATCCCTTGAGCATCGGTTGGCAAACCTGAACCTGCAGCGGTGCTTGAAGTTACAGTAATTGCACCGGTATTCGGGTCAATTGCAATGGCAGAAACATACTTAGATTGATGAGCCGTTGCGGGTTCTGCATTGAATGAAGTGGCGAAGTTGGTTACCCCGGTCAACCCATCGGATGTCCACGCTTCGGCCACGCCTGTTTTCGCAGCATCAGCGACGCTAATCAATTCAGTGACTTTGGCACGAACGGTGTAATCCTGATAAGCAGGAATCGCGATGGCGGCCAGAATACCGATAATCGCGATGACGATCATCAATTCGATCAGGGTGAAACCCTTATTCACAGACTTGTTCATTTGCTTGAGCATGACATCACTCCTTTGTGACACAGTGGGCGAGATTGCCCGGTACAATCGCTAAGCAATCGGTGTGCCAAAAGGGTATTTATTTTTTCAGATTAAATAAAAACCCCATCAGAATGCGGGTTGTGGCGATTTGACCGAGGGTTGGCTTGATTTAGGCATAACGGTGGCAGGCTCAAAAACGCACAAAATTGTCACTTTATGACAAATCCGCACCAATGGAGATTGTCACTTTTTGACAAAACACCCTATCGAGCGTTACGCATGCGCCAGATCAAGGGCTTAGGGCACCTCGAAATACCCGTGATTCGTCGTTCCCGCGAAAGCGGGAATCCAGAAAGATCAAGGCGCTGGATTCCCGCCTACGCGGGAATGACGGGTTTTTCGAGATTCCCGCTAGACTTTTTGTTTATCGCCTCCCCCTTTGCAAAAGGGGGAACGAGGGGGATTTGCGGAACAGGATGATCTGCAAAATCGCCCCATGCCGTTTATCGGGCCAACTTGACCATTCAGCAACTGGCCACTAGGCGTGGCTTTCGGTTGTATGTTTATATAGCCTCGAACAAAAGGATTGGAATAAATGAGACTAAATCCGCACCACGCATCCCCAGCCAGCGCATCGACGCACCCTCGCGGCAGCCAAAGCCGATACCGTCGAATGCGCGGGTTTACCATTATCGAGCTGATGATCACCTTGGTCGTCGCCGCCATTCTGTTGGCGATTGCGATTCCGAGTTTTACTTATCTTACGGTGAGCAACAAGCTTACAACCAGCGCGAACAGTTTGGTGAGCAACCTCGCCATTGCGCGCATGGCGGCCATCAAGCGTAATGCCGATGTGGGTGTGTGCGGCGATAATACGTGCAGCGTGAACTTTCCGGCGGGCAGCGCCACTGTCATTCATGTGGGTATTTCTAGCATTCAGCCTGGTGTGATTGATATCAAAAATGTCAAGGCGTTGGACTATGGTGCTCAAGGATTAGCGCACACCACCACATCCACCGCGCCTTACAACGGCCTGATTGCCGATATTTATACAGGCCAGATTTCCAGCAATAACCACCGTTGTGTTTATCTTACTTCCGGCTCGGTGGTGTCTACATGCACAGAAAGTAATGCGAATTGTGCCCTAGGAGGTCCCAGTGGAACCTGTCAATAAACCTGTTTACGGCCCCAGCCAGCGTGGCGTGGGCTTAATTGAAGTGCTCATCGCCGTGCTGGTGCTGTCCATCGGCTTTTTAGGTATTGCGGCCCTGCAAGCCAAGTCGTTGTCTACCAACAACAGCGCCATGGCGCGCAGCATGGCGGTGGTGGCGAGCTATTCGATTCTCGATGCCATGCGGGCGGATCGAACCAATGCCTTGACCGGTAATTACAACCAAACGGTAACGGCTAACGCCTGCACCGGCAACGGCTCACTGGCGCAAACCCAACTCAACACTTGGTGTAACGAACTGGCGCAAAACCTCGGCGCGCAAGCGGCCACCACCGGCACGGTCGATTGCAAAAATACAGGCGATTGCACCGTCACCGTCACTTTCGATGAAAGCCGTGTGGGCACTAACACCGGCGGTACCAGCGGCACCGGCGTTACCACCATCACCACGAGGGCGATGTTATGAGCCGCCAAACACCGGCAGCCGCGCTAAAACAACGCGGCTTTACCCTTATCGAATTGATGATCGCCCTTGTGCTGGGGCTGATTGTGATCGGCGGCGTGATTTCCGTGCTGCTCTCCAATCAACAAACCTACCGCAGCAATCAAGCCCTCTCGCAAGTGCAGGATGGCTCCCGCACCGCGTTTGAGTTTCTGGCGCGGGATATTCGCCAAGCGGGGCTGACGGGCTGTGGCGCTACCGCAAAAATTGCCAATGTGCTAAATAACAAAGGCACATCATGGTGGGATACATGGAACAACGGTTTGCAGGGTTATGCGGCTAACGCAACCGCGCCCATCGCCGTGGGCACAACAGCCAATCTGCGCGCTGCCAATACCGATTCCATTACGCTAATGAGCGCAGGCGATAGTGGGTATAGCGTTAATGCGCCATCCTCAACGTCGGCCAACTTTAAACTCAATGAGCCTAATTCAGACTTGCAGACTGGCGACATCATCATCGTATGCGACCCCAATCAAGCAACCATCCTGCAAGTATCCGACTACCAGAGTAAAAGTGTTACCGTCGTGCACAACACCGGAAATAAAGTCTCTCCTGGCAATTGCTCCGATGGATTGGGTTTTCCCACCCTCTGCACCACAACCGGTACAAAATACACCTACCAAAATAACGCCATGTTGGCCAAGTTAAACGCCAGCTATTGGTATATCGGCAACAATTCGCTGGGCACCTGTTCGGCCACCACGCCGCAAGCCTGCTCGCTGTTCCGCTCCACCATCAGCGTCTCCGGTGGTAATGCCGCAGCGCAAGCACAAGAAATCGTGCGTGGTGTCACCAATATGCAGCTGGCCTATCTCCAAGGCGGTACAAGTTTTGTTGCCGCTGGCAGTGTGACGGACTGGAGCGCGGTCACTGCCGTGCGCGTCACGCTAACCGTTGCTGTGCCGACCAATCCGAACAACATCAATAATCCAGAAATCGTACAACGCGTATTCACCAACACCATCGCCTTACGCAATCGGGTGGGTTAATTATGAACAACATAATCAACAGAGGAACATCGAAAAGCCCTTTTTCCAAAGGGCTTGGATGGTTTACAAAAGCGACTGTCTTAAAACGAAGGGTTTCCCCCTTTGCAAAAGGGGGAGCAAGGGGGATTTGCGGGTTGCCGCATTCCAGCCTTGAAAATCCCCCCTGCCCCCCTTTGCAAAAGGGGGGTATGAGCGCGGTGGCTTTGCGAAAGGGGGAGGCGAGTACGGTGGCCTTGCGAAAAGGGAGGGGTGAGCGTGGTGGCTTTATGAAAACTGGCCTCGATCGCCAGCGCGGCGTCGCGCTGGTCGTCGCGCTGGTGCTGCTTGTGGTGGTTACGCTGGTTGGCTTGGCTGCCATTCGCGGCACTACTATGCAGCAGCAAATGACCAGCAATTTTTACGATCGTGAAATTGGCTTTCAAGCGGCCGAAGCAGGCTTGCGCACGGGGGAGAGCTGGCTGATAGCCAACCCGAACAACACAACACTGATACGAGATTGTTCCGACCCAAACAATCAGTGTTTCGCCAACCCGTTCGAAACCGGCGCTGCCACTGCGGGAATAATCCAAGCGGTGCCCACCGCAACTTTTGATGCGGGCGCTTTGGGCGCGGGGCAGCCCCAATATGTGGTCGAAAAAATGGGTATTTGCAATTCGGGCGGTGGGGGCAATTTTGCATTCACGAACGATCAAAATAATCAGGGCGGTGGCAACTCGCTTGTGTCATCCGGTATGTGCTACCGCGTTACCGCAGAAAGCAATGCCAATGCCGCCGCCAATGACCGATCTAACGTGATATTGCAATCCATCTTGCGCCTGTAGTGGAGCTTTGCCATGAACCAATCAAATAAAAACACGCAAATTAAACGCAGCAAGCGGCACATGAGATACGCAAGGGGAAATACGATGAACTTTTTGCACACAACAATGCAGCAAGTGGGCAGGGTCGCAGTGCGGTTTTTCGCGTTTGCATTGCTCACAGCCATGCCGATGATAACCGCCCAAGCAGCAGTTGACATTGACCAAAGCCCTTTGATTCTGCAAAAACCCTTGCCGCCCAATATTGTGCTGATGCTGGACGATTCTGGTTCGATGACGTGGGATTACATGCCGGATTTTGGCTATTTAAAAAACAATAGTAATAATGATGCGTTAATAAATTCGGCTAATAATTCGGTTTATTACGATCCAACCATAACTTACTTGCCGCCATTAAAAGCTGATAATACAAGCTACACCAATCAAACTGATTTTACCAACACGCCCGTTGATGGCTTTGGAACTACATCAAATGATATGATTGATTTGACCAATTATAATGGATATGACGATACTGGGAATATTAATTATTCAAAATCCGTGCTAACAAATTCTTCTTATACTAAAACCGGAATAAGTAGAATTGACTGCTACATTTTATATTATAACGATCAAACTGCATACGATTATAGCTACAGTAGAGCGAGAAAAAGCCGGCCATCTAGCTGTACAATTTACACTCAGGTTAGCTCTGGGTATTTTCAATATTCTACAGGCCCTGCGGCGGGCCCCTACACCGTGCATTATGTGGCAAACACCAGTTGCGGCACGCAATCTAATTGCGTAGTTGCTTCCGATAAATCTGGAGTATCGGCACCTATTGGTGTTGCTGCTGGTAATAATATCGCCAACTGGTTCGCCTATTACCATACTCGTATATTAACGACTAAAACTGGGTTGACATTAGCCTTTTCCGGCCTTGACAAAACCTATCGTTTTGGCTTTGCCTCGATTAACGGGAGAAACACGGCGGATATCCCATCACCCCAATACTCTTTCTCAACAAGCAATAATTCAGATAACAAATTAGCAGAAGTTCAGCCCTTTGGTGATGGTAGTAGCGGCACTCAAAAAGCCAAGTTCTGGACATGGATAACCAACATCTCCCCCAATGATGGCACACCTTTACGCGGCGCTCTGCAGGCTGTGGGTGAATATTACAAAACACAGCAGCCGTGGGAGACTTCGAGTTCCGATACATCAGAATACGCTTGCCGCCCCAGTTACACCATTTTAACGACAGATGGTTTCTGGAATGGCGATACCCCAAGCGGGATTGGCAATGCTGACGGTCAAAATGGGCCGAAAATCACCACGCCATCAACCTATCAATATCTTAAAACCGCTCCGTATCAGGATGGTTATAGCGATACGCTGGCCGATGTCGCAATGAAGTATTGGGAAACCGATTTGCGCACATCGGTTGCCAACGAGGTGCCCACCACCCCGAGTGACCCCGCTTTCTGGCAGCATATGACCACCTTTACCATTGGCTTGGGCTGGGACCCGACCAACTTGATACGTTCAACATCAGGTGATGCTAATTTGACCGTGCCACAAATATTGGCCTGGGCGCGCAGCGGCAACCCACCCGCTGGCTCTTCGCTTACAAACTCCAGCAATATCTGGCCAAAACCTACGTCCAACAGTATTAATAATATTGCAGATCTGGCGCATGCGGCCGTTAATGGCCACGGCGAATTCTACTCGGTTAAATCACCTGATGATTTGGTTAATGGCCTGCAATCTGCCTTGAAAAAAATTGGCGAAAGCCCCGGCGCGGGCAACGCCGTAACCTTGTCGGATACGGCGCTACCGACAGATTCTACGGCGGCCGACGCGCTGTATCGGTTTCGGGGTACGTTTTATACGGGCCAATGGTCTGGAACGCTCACAGCGGAAAATTACACGACCACGACCACGCCCCCCAGTTATGAGTCGTTTTGGTCCACAAAAGATTTGACCCCCTCATTTTCGACCGTTGGTACGGGCAGCAGCGCGGAGCGGCTAAGTAACCGCAACGTGTGGACATCCACGCTCGGCAACGGCAACAAAACCTCGTCGGTCGCGTTCCGTGTGGCAACTGATTTAAGCGCAACTCAGCAAACTGACTTGGCGGCTACCATTGGCAACAGTAGTGTGACCGCTCAAACCATGGTGAATTACTTGTTGGGTGATAGCACATACGCCCAAGGCAATCCGGGCGGCACGCTGCGTAATCGCGATAGTTTTTTGGGTGATATTGTTTCTTCGACACCGGTATTGATTGCCGCGCCGCAAGCGGATTTGTATGCAGGCACTACCTTTACGGGCGCCGATACGTATTCTACTTTTGTGAACAAAGAGGCCACCCGTGCGCCCATTGTTTATGTGGCCGCCAATGATGGCATGCTGCATGCCTTTCGGGTAACGGCGGGCGCGGGGTATGAGCGCGATGGCAGCACGGTTAGCCCAGTGGCTGATCAGGCCAAGGGCACGGAGGTTTATGCCTACATGCCTTCGGCGGTGCTCACGCAAACAGGTGATGCCAGCATTACCAACCTGGCTAACCCGAAATATGGCGATGTGGACCCGGTAAATGGCACACAGGCTGTGCCGCATCAATATTACAACGATGGCCGAATTACCACACAGAATGTGTATTTTGACAAAGCATGGCACACCGTTTTGGTGGGCACCACGGGGCGTGGGCCTGCCAAAGCAATTTACGCGCTGGATATTACCGATCCTTCGGTGTTGATGAACCCGGCTACTGCTGATCAGGCGCTATTGTGGGAGCGCTCTGCCGGCGATGGTAAAACAGGCAGCAGTTATATTGGTGAAATGGTTGGCACCCCAGTCATTGCGCAAGTTGATCAAGGCGGTCAACCCTCCTGGGCTGTATTTGTGGGCAATGGTTATAACAGTGCCGAAGGCAAGCCCGCCTTGCTGCAGTTCGATCTGCAAACGGGTGATTTGAGCGTTCACACAACCACCGGTTCTGTTGCTGCGGATGGCGGCCTTGCCGAACCGGGTTTGATGCAAGGGGATAAAACAACTGGCATAAGCACTTATGCGTTCGCAGGCGATTTGCAAGGCCATTTGTGGAAGTTTAATTTAGATTCTGCCAGTAGCACGGGTTCGGTAGCGTTTAATGCCGTGGACGATAAGGGCAACGCACAGCCGATTACCTCACTTGTTACCTTGGCTTACGATGGCGTCACAAATAGCACCTTTGCCTTGTTTGGTACCGGCAAATATTTGGCAAGCGCCGATACAAAAGACGATCAAGTGCAAACCTGGTATGGCGTGCGCGTGGGCATGGGGGCTGATTTGGCAGGCGTGGCATCTGCGACAACGCCTGTGGCCGATAGCAGCACCGCCCGCAGTGATTTGACCGAGCGATTCGCGTTTGATTTTGCATCGGGTGATCGTGCCACCAGTGCCCAAACCTCAGATACGGATATGAATAATAAAGCAGGGTGGTTTATGGACTTGCCGCAAACCGGCGAGCGCATCGTGAACCGCATCCAGTTAATTAGTGGTAAAGCGGTGGCTACCACGCTTATTCCTAAGGTGAATGACCCCTGTAACACCGTGCCTGCGGGCGCTGTGATGGGTGTCGATCCGTTCACCGGCGCTAATCAGTTGGTGAGCACAGGTAACGGGTATAATTTGGGCACCAAAATAATTACGGTTGATGGTAAACCGCAGCAAGTTGCGATTAATGGCAAAGTGTTTGACGCAGGCCCAGCCGCTGGTGTCACTGCGGTACGAAATGCTGATGGTACGATTTCAATTACCTTCAATACCTTGGGCGGCGGCTTGCAAAGCTTGGGCCCATTAAATTTGGGTGGTAATCAGGCGAGTCGGTTATCGTGGCGTGAGCTTACAAACTGATTGGCGCGCCTTGCAATGCGCCACTAAGAAATGCGTTTTGGCCACGAACAATTTAGTCAGAGGCCCTTTAGTTCGCCGAGTCTCATTAGAGTTTTGGCGGGCTTCTGTTTTAACTCTTAGTTAACAAGGATTTGGTACATGAAACAGATTGCACACAAGGCCGCTGCGCGACAACAGCTTGGTTTCACGCTCATTGAACTGATGATCGTGATCGCGATCATCGCGATCATCGCGGCGATAGCTTACCCCTCGTATATCAAAAGCGTGGTGAAAACCAAACGCGCAGCGGCGGAGGGATGTTTGTCGGAGTATGCCAATTATATGGAGCGGTTCTACACGACAAATTTGCGGTATGACAAGGACTCGGCAGGGACTGCTAATCCTGTGGTGGGTAGTCCCGTTCCGGCTGCGAATCAGCTCGATTGCAGCACTGCACAAAACTCGGGAGCGGACTACGCATTCACGGTGGTAGCCACCGCACCTAATGCGGCAGCAAATCCCAACACCTATACTGTTACGGCAACCCCGACAGGTGCGCAACTGAGCCGCGATACCCAATGCGGCACATTGAGTATCAATCAGGTAGGCACGCGAACTGAATCGGGTTCCGGTACAGTGGCTGATTGTTGGTAGGAAAACCATGATAAATGAATCATGACTGATCCATTTCGTCCAATGGGTGGGTTGGTTTTCGGATGTTGCCCGCTCTGCCTCAACTGACGGTCCTAATTAACAGTTCTGACTGATGGTTTTGGCCGATAGCGCTGGGCGACAGCGAGGGGTGATCTTCTATGTGAGGGAAGCTCGAAAAGTCCGTCATTCCCGCGTAGGCGGGAATCCAGCCCCTTGATTTTTCTGGGTTCCCGCCTACGCGGGAACGACGAACCACGGGTATTTAGTGGTGCCGGCGAGTGGTTGTTTGCGTTAGGATAAAGCCCACTCCTTTGAAAAAGGCGATGGAGGGCAACAGATGCCGAATCACTTCACTGAACCGGGCTTCACTCCGCCGGATTCTGCTCTCGGATTTACGGCAATCGAATTGATGATGACGCTCATCATCGCCATGATACTCCTGGCCATTGCCATCCCGTCTTTCTCGCGCATGAAAGCGCAAAATCACCTTGCAACGACGGCAAATGATTTTGTTTCGGCTTTTGGCGCTGCTCGGCAAACAGCGATTGTGAAGGGGCGGCCGGTCACGCTGTGCGCGGGTGATCAATCGGGTTGTTTTGATACTGTGGATTGGTCCAACGGCTGGCTCGCCTTCGTGGATGCGGATAAGAGCGGCACGCTGAATGCGGGTGAACCGGTTGTGTTTACCGGTGTGGCGCGACGCGGGGATGTGGTTGTTCAGGGTAATACCCCGGTTGAAAAGCCCATCATCTTTTCTCCGCTTGGTTTTGCTTCCCAGCCCGGCGGCGCGTTTACGGCAGGAACATTGCGGGTGTGTGTGCCAGCAGATATCGCCAACAACGCACGTGATCTGGTACTGGCGAAATCTGGACGTTTACGTGTGGAAGCAAAGGATTTGAGCGGGGCTTGTCCTGCGCCTTGATGACGTAGAGCCACACAAATCCCCCCTGCCCCCCTTTGCGAAAGGGGGGTGTGAGGAGGTGGCTTTGCAAAAAGGGGTTTTAAGGTGGTGCGTTTGCTAAAAGCCGGCGTACTTTGTTTTGGCATTTCGCCTCCCCCTTTGTAAAAGGGGGAATGAGGGGGATTTACAAGCAAAGGAGCTTTCATGCAGCCTTACAACCCAGCGCTAAGGCAAACCGCTCGCTATTTGCGATCGAACATGACCGATGCTGAGCAGATCCTGTGGCGGCATCTTCGGCGCAAGCAAGTGTGCGGGGTCACTTTCTACCGGCAAAAACCATTGCTGACTTTTATCCTGGATTTTTATTGCCCAAGGGCGCGATTAGTCGTCGAGCTCGACGGTGGACAACATTTCACGACGGCGCATCAAGGAAAAGATCAAGCGCGCGATGCCGCATTGTCTTCGCTGGGTATGAAGGTACTGCGTTTTAATAATCTTGATGTTTTGCAGCAAATGGAATCTGTCCTAATGCTGATCTACTCGGAAGTGACTTTTCGACTTTCTGCTGAAACATGAGGATCTGGGCTTTCGCCTCCCCCTTAGAAATGGTGGAATGAGGGGGGTTGGTGGCTTGATTACTGTGCTGCAAATCCCCCCTGCCCCCCTTTGCGAAAGGGGGGTGTGAGGAGGTGGCTTTGCAAAAGGGGGGTGCTGCCTTTCCGAAAAAAAGGGGGGGAGTGCTGGGCGTGGTGCCTTTGTTAGAGGGACGTGCGGGCTTTCTGGCATTGCGCCTCCCCCTTTGAAAAAGGGGAAATGAGCAGGATTTGAGTCTTCAGTGGTCGAGTAATCGGGCGAGATACCGTCCGGTATGCGATCCGGCAATTTTTGCCACGGTTTCTGGTGTGCCGCTGGCGATGATTTGCCCGCCACCGCTGCCGCCTTCTGGGCCCAAATCCGCAATCCAGTCGGCGGTTTTGATTACATCGAGATTATGTTCGATGACCACGACGGTGTTGCCCTGATCGCGCAGGCGGTAGAGTACCGCGAGCAGTTGCTCGACGTCGGCAAAATGCAGGCCGGTGGTTGGTTCATCGAGAATATACAACGTGTTGCCGGTATCCCGTTTGGACAGTTCCTTGGCGAGTTTGACGCGCTGGGCTTCGCCGCCGGAGAGGGTGGTGGCGTTTTGGCCGAGCGTGAGGTAGCCCAAGCCCACATCGAGCAGTGTGTTGAGTTTGCGATGCAGGGCGGGCACGGCATCGAAAAAGGGCGCGGCGTCTTCGACGGTCATGGCCAGCACGTCGCTGATGGTTTTGCCTTTGTAGCGGATATCCAGCGTTTCGCGGTTGTAACGCTTGCCGTGGCAGACATCGCAAGCAACATACACATCTGGCAAAAAGTGCATTTCGACCTTGATGACGCCATCGCCCTGGCAGGCTTCGCAGCGTCCGCCTTTCACATTGAACGAGAACCGCCCCGGCGTGTAACCGCGTGAACGTGCCTCTTGCGTGCCCGCGAACAACTCGCGAATCGGCGTGAACAGGCCGGTGTAGGTGGCCGGATTGCTGCGTGGCGTGCGGCCGATGGGGGATTGGTTGATGTCGATGACTTTGTCGAGCTGGTTGAGGTGTTCGATGCGTTCATACGCGGAGGGTCGCGTGCTGGCACCGTTCAGATCGCGTGCGGCAATGAGATAGAGCGTGTCGTTGATCAGGGTGGATTTACCGGAACCCGATACGCCGGTAATGCAGGTGAGGAGCCCCATCGGGATTTCGAGCGTGTCGCCGACGAGGTTATTGCCCCGCGCGCCATACAGCTTGAGCCAGCGTTCGGCATCGGGCGTCACACGCTTGGGCACGGTGATTTTTTTCTTGCCGGAAAGGTACGCGCCGGTCAGCGAATCGGCGTTGGCGGCGATTTGTTCGGGCGTGCCTTGCGCCACAATATGGCCCCCATGTACGCCCGCGCCGGGGCCAATGTCGAGTACGAAATCGGCCGCCCGAATCGCGTCTTCGTCATGTTCGACCACGATCACGGTGTTGCCCAGCTCGCGCAGATGGTTGAGGGTGCCGAGCAAGCGGTCGTTATCGCGTTGATGCAGGCCGATAGAGGGTTCATCGAGAATGTAGGTGACGCCGACGAGCCCCGAGCCGATCTGGCTCGCGAGCCGAATGCGTTGGGCTTCGCCGCCGGAAAGCGTTTCGGCCGAGCGATCCAGCGAGAGATAAGTGAGGCCCACATCGTTCAAAAAGCCCAGCCGCGCGCTGATTTCCCGCACGATGCGCCCGGCAATTTCACCGCGCGCGCCCGGCAGGTCAAGCGTTTGAAAAAACGCGAGCGCCTCGCTGATCGAGCGATGAGTGATGGCGGGCAGGTTTTCGTTTTCGATGAATACGTTTCGCGCCGCCAAGTTCAGGCGGGTGCCGCCGCAACTGGGGCAAGCGCTCTCGGAAATATATTTGGCCAGCTCTTCGCGCACCGCCTGCGAATCGGTTTCCCGATAACGGCGATCCATGTTGGGCAGCACGCCTTCCCAGGGGTGATCCTTGGTGCTGGCTTTACCTTTGGGGCTGAGGTAGGTGAAGGTGATTTTCTCGCGGCCACTGCCTTGCAAAATGGCGTTTTGAATCGATTCCGGCAGATCCTGCCAGGCCGTGTCTAAATCAAAGCCGTAGTGTTTCGATAGCCCGAGCAAAAGCTGGTAGTAATAGACATTGCGCCGATCCCAGCCGCGAATCGCACCGGCGGCCAGCGAGAGTTCGGCGTTGACGATGACCTTTTGCGGGTCGAAAAACTGCTTTACGCCCAGGCCATCGCAGCTTGGGCAGGCACCGACGGGGTTGTTGAACGAGAACAAACGGGGTTCGAGTTCGGCCAGGGCATAGCCGCAGATCGGGCAGGCGTGCTTGGCAGAGAACGTATGCGCGCTGTCATCATCCATATTGACGACAAAGGTGCGGCCATCGGCCATGCGCAACGCGGTTTCGAACGATTCGGCCAGCCGCAGGCCAATATCCGGGCGGATTTTGATGCGATCAACCACGACTTCAATCGTGTTTTTGCCTTTCGGGTCGAGTGCTGGAATCTCATCGATTTCATACACGGTGCCATTGATGCGCACCCGCAAAAAGCCCTGCGAGCGCCATTCATCGAAGAGCTTATGGTGCTCGCCCTTGCGGTTCTCGATGACCGGCGCGAGCAGCAACCAGCGGGAATCTTCGGGCAGCGCCAGCACCTGATCGACCATCTGCGAAACCGTTTGCGCGGTTAAATCAACGCCGTGTTCCGGGCAGCGGGGAATACCGGCGCGGGCATAGAGCAGGCGCAGATAATCGTAGATTTCCGTCACCGTACCCACGGTCGAGCGCGGGTTATGCGAGGTGGTTTTTTGCTCGATGGAAATGGCGGGCGAAAGGCCTTCGATGTGATCCACATCCGGCTTGTCCATCATCGACAAAAATTGCCGCGCGTAGGCCGAGAGCGATTCCACGTACCGGCGCTGACCTTCAGCAAACAGCGTGTCGAAAGCCAACGATGACTTACCCGAACCGGATAACCCCGTGATCACGATCAGCGCATCGCGCGGTAAATCGACATCGATATTTTTCAGATTGTGTGTGCGGGCGCCGCGAATGCGGATAAACGGATCGGCCATGGGAATCCAGAAAAGTCAAAAGTGAATGAAACGGGCAAGTGATTTATAGTACGGACTTTAGCGCGTTGCCGAAACTGTCGTGCACCGCCATTGTAATCGCAAGAGGAACATACGGATGGCCACTCGTGGAATCAACAAAGTCATTGTCCTGGGCAATCTCGGGAAAGACCCGGAAGTCCGCTACATGCCAAGCGGCGGGCAGGTGACGAATATTACCGTCGCCACCTCCGAGACCTGGAAAGACAAGGACAGCGGTGAGCAGAAAGAAAACACAGAGTGGCACCGCATCGTATTCTTTGGCAAGTTGGCGGAAATTGCTGGTCAATACCTGAAAAAAGGCGGCCAGGTCTATGTGGAAGGCCGTCTGCAAACCCGCAAATGGCAAGGTCAGGATGGACAGGATCGTTACACCACCGAAATCGTCGCCAACGAGATGCAAATGCTGGGCGGTCGTGGTGGTTCGGGTGGCTCCGGCGGCGGCCAGCAAGAATCGGGCGACTATGAAGACGATGGCTATAGCAACACACCGCCTGCACGTGGCGCCGGTCGTGCCGCCGCGGCACCTGCGCGCCCGTCAAGCGGCAACCGCGACAGCTACGGCGCCCCGCCACCACCACCGCGCAGCCCTGCTAAATCCGAGCCGAACTTTGTGGATGACGATATTCCGTTCTAGATTGTACCACTGCCAATAGTGTTTAAAATCCAACCTAAGCCAGCAGAAATGCTGGCTTTTTTTATTTTTCTCAGGCGGCTCAATTTCTGAGGTTAGGGAAGCTCGAAAAACCCGTCATTCCCGCGTAGGCGGGAATCCAGCGTCTTGATTTTTCTGGGTTCCCGCTTTCGCGGGAACGACGAATCACGGGTATTTCGAGGTGCCCGTTACTCAGTAACCGGCGGCCAAACCGGCCGGACGCCGGCGGTCGTTTGCGCCTTCGAGTAAACCCGTTTTTGGATTGAGCAAAATGGCCTCGTCCGCGCCCCAGGATGTCACTTCCTTAAAGCGGTAGCCCATGTCTTTGAGGGTGGTTTGGGTTTTTGGCGTGAGTAAGCCCGGCTCGATAAAGACGAGATCCGGATACCACTGATGATGCACGCGTGGTGCATCGACGGCTTGCTGCATGTTCATGCCGAAATCGACCACGTTGAGGATGCTTTCGAGCGTGGTGGAAATGATGGTCGAACCGCCCGGGCTGCCGGTGACCATGAACAGTTTGCCGTCTTTGAGCACGATGGTCGGCGACATGGAGCTCAAGGGCCGCTTGCCCGGTTCGATCTGATTGACTCGCCCCTGCACCAGCCCGAAGCTGTTCGGTACGCCGGGCTTGGCGGTGAAATCGTCCATTTCGTTGTTGAGGAAAAAGCCGGTGTCGCCCGCGATTTGACCCAGACCGAACAGGTAGTTGATGGTGTAAGTGATGCTGACGGCATTGCCTTTAGCATCGACGATGGAGTAATGCGTGGTTTGCTGGCCTTCATCCGCACCCAGACTACCCTTGATCTCGCTCGAAGGCGTGGCCTTGTCCGGTTCGATGCTGGCGCGCATCTGGGCAATGTGTTTTGGTGAGAGCAGATCGGTGATGGGATTTTTTACAAAAGCCGGATCGCCGAGATAAGTATTGCGGTCAGCAAAGGCGCGGCGTTCGGCTTCGACCAGATAGTGAATGGCTTTGACTGAGCCGTAGCCCCATTTTTTTATGGGGTAGGGTTGGATTAATTGCAGAATCTGGCAGATGGTGGTGCCGCCGGAACTGGGTGGCGGCGCGGACATGATCGTGTACCCGTGATAGCCGCAGGCGATGGGTTGTGCCCAATTGACTGTGTAATCGGCAAAATCTTGCAAGCTCAGCAGCCCGCCGTTTTCCTTGCTGGCCTTAACCACCGCTTGGGCAATGTGGCCCCGATAGAACGCGTGGCTGCCCTCTTTCGATATGAGTGCCAGCGTGTGCGCGAGTTGGGGTTGAACCAGCCGGTCGCCCACTTCATAAGGCTTACCGTGATTGAGGAAGGTGTTTGATACGTTGGGGTATTTGGCAAAATCTTCTCTGCGTGTGTGCAGGATGTTGACATCGCCTGCCGTGAGCACGAAGCCATCGCGCGCCAGTTTGATCGCAGGCGCCATCACTTGTTTGCGGCTCATGCTGCCGTAGGTTGCCAGCGCGGTGTTCAGCCCCATCACGGTGCCGGGCACGCCGACGCCCAAATAACTATGGGTGCTGCGGCCCTTGACGACGTTGCCTTCGGCATCCTGAAATAGGGTGGGCGTGGCCTTGAGCGGTGCCTTTTCGCGAAAATCAAGGAACAGCGTTTTGCCTTCGGCCAGATGCAGCACCATAAAGCCGCCGCCGCCGATATTGCCGCAGCAGGGATGCACCACCGCCAGCGCATAGCCCACGGCCACGGCGGCATCCACCGCATTACCGCCTTGCTTGAGAATATCAACACCGACCTGCGTTGCCAGATGCTGTGCCGTCACGACCATCGCCTGTTTTGCCAGCACCGGCTTGGCAGCGGCCAATTCGGCGCGGGTGGTCGCCGGTGCGGTGGCGTCCAATGCCTGTTGGGTTATTGTGGCTGCATCTGCCGTGGTTGTTTGCGGCGTTGCACCCTGCGCCATTGCTGTCGACATAAGCAGGGCGAGAGCCATAAATGATGAAATTATCTTGTGCGTGTTCTTAGAAGGCATGGGTGCACCTGAAGATTTACTGGGCCGGATTCAGCCAACGAATCGCACGGGGCGCGGCGGTATCCTGCTTGAGCGCGTCGTTAACGAAATCGAGCACGGGTTGCATCAGTGTATCGAACTGCCACGGCGGGTTGATAATCAACAGGCCGGAGCCGGTGAGCCGATTGCCCGATTCATCGGGGAAAATACTATTTTCGATGGTCAGTACCGGACGAGGCGTGCTCTTGGCAATCCGGTTGAGCCACCGATCGAGGTAGGGGCGTTGCTTGATCGGATACCACAGGGCATAAACTCCGGTTTCAAACCGTTGCAATCCGGCTTGCAAGGCGGCGGCGATATCGTCGCGCTCTTGGGGCTGTTCATAGGGCGGGTCGATCAGGAACAAACCGCGCCGCTCCAGGGGCGGCAAATCGGCTTTAAGCGCGGCCAGGCCCTCGCCATCCCGTGCGATGACCCTGCGGTCGGGAATGCAAGGCTCCAGCATGGGGCGCTGAGCGAGATTGCGACTTAACTCCCGTGCGACCTTGGGCACCAGTTCAACCCCGATATAACGATCTTGCGGGCGCAGGGCGCAGACGGCCAACAGCGGTGAGCCGGGGTAATAGCCTAAATTAGGGACGCTTCCAAATTGTTCGATTTGCTTAAGATAGGTCTGAATCAGAACCGGCACGGTATCGGCGGCTTGTGTCGCTTGTAAAAGCCGCGCAATACCGCCAGATGCTTCATCGCTGCGCCGGGCTTCGGTAGCTTGCAGATCGTACAAACCCGCGCCAGCATGGGTTTCGAGCAGCAAAAATCCGGTCGGTTTTTGCTGCATTAGCTCGATGAGTTGAAGCAGCACCAAGTGCTTTAAGACATCGGCATGATTACCGGCGTGAAAGTGATGTTGGTAATTCATGGTTTCTACCAGGCAGAGGTTCAAACAGGCATAACGATTGACGATGATATTCATCATACGCGTTGCGCGCGATTTCCCGGTATGGAGCCATGTTGACCTAGGGTCTTCGGTGCGAATGCAGTGTATCTTCGGGCAAGGGATGAGACCCGGTGAAGCGCCCCATTTCTTTTTCAAGGAAGGGGAGCTTTTTAAACGTGTGCGCTTCTCGATTTGCGAATGAGGAAAAGAGTGCGAATTAAGGCGTTGATGAACGATGAGGGATAGATGACAGATTTATCCGATCACACCATACTGTGTGTGATCCCGAGTAAAACGCTTTGGATGTCACTGGATGCCCGTCACCCGGGATGAGGTGACGTGCGTGCCGGAACTTGATGGAACACTCGCTGCCGTGCAGGGTCATAAAAATCCGCTCGGGCAAAAGCAAATTAACACCAGGGAGTCTTTGTGGACCTTGAATCACATGCATCGGTCTGTGTCGGGATTATTTCCGATACGCATGGTGCCATCGAGAATTCGATCCTCGAACTCATGCAGCAGTGCGATGTCATCGTGCATGCCGGTGATATTCTGAATCCCGATATTTTGCGCCGTGTGACGCCAAAAACAGGCCATGTGATCGCCGTCCGCGGAAACAACGATACGGTTGAGCAATGGCCAGCCGGAACGGCCGATCTGCTCGAATCCCTGCCGGAAGTGGCCACCCTGAGATTGCCCGGAGGCGTGCTGGCTGTCGAGCACGGGCATCGCGTCAATCCCGCCCATCAACGGCACGAAAAGCTGCGCGCACGCCATCCAGAAGCCCGTGCTGTGGTTTACGGCCATACCCACCATCGCACCATCGACACCAGCGCGCCGATCTGGGTGCTTAACCCGGGCGCGGCCGGCAAGGTACGCGCTTATGGCGGCTCCGGTTGTCTGCTGCTGCATGCCTCGGCTGAGCGCTGGTGGATCGAAGAAAAAACACTGCCCAATCTGCGCGCCGGTTCGGCATAATTTATACCCCTGAACCACACTGCGGCGCCCGCCTCGTCATGATCGCGCCGCCTGAGGAGTGATCAACGAAATGGCGAAGATTCTGGGTATTGGTATTGCGACCCTGGACATCATCAACGAGGTCGAAGGTTATCCGGTTGAGGACAGCGAGCAACGCGCTCTGGCGCAACGGCAACGCACTGGCGGCAATGTCACCAACACATTGACGGTGCTGCGGCAGTTCGATCATGACTGCGCGCTGGCTGCCCTACTGACCCCGGATGCCGATGGTCGTCAGATCCAGGAAAAACTGGCACAACGGGGCATCGACCTGAGTTCCGCTCAAATCCTGGGTTTCGGACATGCGCCCACCTCATACATTACGCTGAATCGCCAGAATGGCAGCCGCACCATCGTTCATTACCGCGATTTGCCTGAATTCGATCTCAACGCCTTCCTCAAGATCGACCTTGCGCCGTTCGACTGGCTGCATTTCGAAGGCCGACATTGCATGGATACGGCGGCCATGCTGGCGATGGCGCGCAGAGCGGCGGGCACCAAGTTACTTTCGTTGGAGGTGGAAAAAGAGCGCCCCTACCTCGATCAGTTGTTCTCTTTTCCCGATGTGGTCTTCTTTTCACGTGCCTTTGCGGAACAACGGGGATTTAATGACCCGGAAGCCTTCTTGAATGCAGCGCATCAATGGGCGCCGCAGGCTGTGCTGGTACTGGGTTGGGGCGCGACTGGCGCCTATCTGAAAGAATCATTGAACGACTCCGTTCAGCTGGTGCCTGCACAGCCCATACGGGGCGTTGTCGACAGCATCGGTGCTGGCGATACGCTGATTGCCGGTGTCATTCATGCCCGTGCGAATCAGGCGAACGCCGATTGGCGAGCGGCCGTTACGTTCGGCGTCCGACTGGCGGAGCGCAAAATCCAGCAATTCGGCTTTGATGGTTTGGCCGTAGATCCAAATGCAAATAACCAACCACTCTGCCATCTGGATGACCTCGGCCCGGAAGACGCCATGGGCGTGCAACCGGTCGATGGTATTCCCAGCGTCATCGTGGTTCGAGATCATCGCGCGATCCGCGCGTACCGCAATGTGTGCCCGCACAATGGCTCGGCTTTATCCAAGGGCGTTCGCGGCTATCTGGCAGACAAGTCAACCGGGCCATCGGATGGCATGTCCTTGCGTTGTAGGCTTCATAATGCGTATTTCGAGCCACTGACCGGGGCGTGTACGGGCGGCCCTTGTCCCGGAACGCATCTGACCCCGGTGGCCATTCGGCAGGTTGGCGAGATGATTTATTTGGATGATCTGGATGAAAATTCCCGGCCGACCGGCAAATGACGCATTGAATCCGTGAGATTATCGGTCAGGATTTAGATATGCTGTCGTGCTGATGAAGTATGAGACCCGAGTGATTCGGTAAAAGGATTTTGAGCATGTTGTTTCCCCTCCCGCTGCACTGCGACGTCGAGCGACCATGAACGAAGATCGAGTTGGCCTCACCTCTTTGCCGCAACGTCCATGCGATTATGCCGAGGCATGGTTGTGGGTGGATGTGAACGGGCAGGGTGCGCTCACGGCGACGCAGGCGATTACGTCGCTGGACGCCATTGCGCCTATCGATCAAATTCTGGAAACCTTGCCGCAGAGCGATGCATGGCACCAGCACATGGGCCAAATCGGCCCCATGGAAAATATCCGTGACTGGATTTGGCAAGCACGCTGGTTAAGCGCCGACCGGCTCGATGGTTCCCACTCTCCCCTTGATGATGCAAACCTTACGAACATCGGTGGGCGGCGTTTGCTGCATGTTTCGCTTTACCCGCGCCTACCCGACGATGCCATCGGGTGGCTCGACAGCCTCCCGGATTGTGTGATCGGCCGCGATGCGAATCAGGCGGTCGTGTACCGCAACAGGGCGGCACAGACGTTTAACAACCCTTCATTGCTCGATCAACTCAGTCGGGGCGTGCCAGCCCAGTGTGCCGAAGGCGTGATCGAGGACCAGGTGTCGGTCGATGATCATGGCCGCCTGCGACACTTCCAGCGGCTGTTGATCGCTGCGCCGTCTCCCGCTTCGAGTGTCAAAGACTTTCTGGAGCTCTATGAATTGACCACGCCCAAGTCCCTGGGCAAGGCGGAGGGTGATTATGGCCAGCTGATCGAGTTGTTGGTTGAGGCGACCCACGATCTGATCGTGATCAAAGACCCCGAAGGCCGCTGGTTGTTCGCCAATTTGTCCATTGTCCACAGTCTTGGACTGGCGCATGTCGTCTGGCTCGGCAAAACCGACCGGGAGCTGGTCGATCTGGCCTCGCCCACCGTCCGGGGCGCGCTGCAGTTTTGTCATGAAACAGACAAGGCTGCCTGGAACCAAGGCCAGCAAATCAGGCACCTGGAGACTATTCCCTGCGAGGACGGGCACAGCTTGATCGTCGATGTGATCAAGCAACCCGTCTTCGATGATAAGGGCAAACCCCGCGCCATCATCGTGGTTGGCCGCGACGTGACGGAGCTGCACACCACGCAGGAGCAGTTCCAGATACTGGCCAGTCAGGATGAGTTGACCGGGCTGCTCAACCGCCGATTCTTTCAGGTCGAGGCGCAGCGCTGGATCGACATGTTGAGCGACGATGGCTCGAAACACCTGGCTTTGCTGGTGTTCGACCTGGATTACTTCCGTTCGATCAACGACAGCTATGGCCATGAACGTGGCGATCAGCTATTGCAAGAAATGGCGCGCCGATTGCAAAACGAATGTGTCGCCAGTCCGTTGCTTATTGCCAGAATGGGCGGCGATGAGTTCGCCATTCTGGTGGAAACGGACAACAAGCCAGAATCACTGAGTGCGCTGGGTGAGCAGGTAAAGTCACTGACTGCGCGTCCGTTCCAGATCGAGCACTTGACCCTCTTCACCTCGGCGAGCACAGGGATTGTGATCTGGCCGGAGCACGGTCGATCCATCGGGGAATTGCTGCATCAAGCCGATTCGGCGATGTATGCCGCCAAGGAACAGGGTCGTAATGGTCATGCGGTGTTCTCTCCGGAAATCATGGAACATCAGAATCGGCAATCGGCGTTGCTGACTGCATTGCGCCAGAGTCAGGGAGATGAGCGCTTCTTCCTCGTCTATCAGGTACAGCAAAATGCAAGCAGCCTCGCCATCACCGGGGTTGAGGCCTTGCTTCGTTGGCAGGCACCCTCGCCGGAACTGGCAGCCGGCCCGGATCAATTCATCCCTTTGCTTGAAAAATCAGGGTTGATTATCGACGTGGGCGGCTGGGTGCTCGATGAAGCCTGCCAACAAATCGCCCGCTGGCGGGAATATATCGGCGAACGGATTACCGTGGCGGTGAACGTATCGAGCATCCAGCTGCATTCGCCTTGCTTCATCGGGCGGGTCCAGGCGGCGCTCAAAAAATCCGGAATCAATCCATCCCTGCTGGAGCTGGAGTTGACGGAGACTGCACTCGTCAACGACCCCGCCAAGGCAGCGAGCACGCTCATCGAACTGAAAAAGCTGGGTGTTCAACTGGCATTGGATGACTTCGGCACAGGCTACTCTTCCTTGAGCTACCTGACGCAGTTCGAATTCAACCGGCTCAAGATCGATCAAAGCTTTGTGCGCGATATTCTCGTTGACCCGAAGGATCTGGTGATCGTCAAGGCGATCGTGGCCATGGGCCATGCCTTGGGGCTCGAAGTGGTTGCAGAAGGCGTGGAAACCGTTGCGGAACGCGACCTGCTCGATTCCCTTGGGTGCGATTCCTTTCAGGGATACCTTGTTGGTCGGCCCGGCAAGCCCGAAGAAATTTCCCCCATGTTGGGCGTCGGATTGTTATGATTGATCAACTTGATTAATCCAATGGTTTCAACATGTCTCGCTCCGAACGCATAAAAAAACTGATCGAAGATCAAATGGCGCCCGTCTATCTTGAAATAGACAACGAGTCGCACCTGCACGCAGGCAATCGGGAAGAAACACATTTCCGTCTGGTGATCGTCAGTGCCTTGTTCGAGGGGGAAGCACTGCTGGCAAGGCATCGACGCGTTCAGACGTTATTGCAAGCCGAGCGCGAAGGCGGGATGCACGCCTTGTCCCTGCATACGTTCACCCCAGCCGAATGGCAGGCCAAAGGCGCGTCAGCGGCCCCGTCTCCCGCGTGCGCGGGACAGAACCACTAGCTGCGCCGGTCAATCAAAGGACTTGGCCATGTGGCAGTGGATTCGGCAACTATGGGCAACCAAACCTACGGCACCGCCCGCGCACCTACCCCGTCTGCGAGAGAATGGACTGGCCGCAGGCAAGCCGGAGCCGATTTCGGACATTATCATCCCAGATGCGGAACAGGCATCACTCGTTTTTTTCCAGAAACTTTTGAATGCGCCCGAGCATCCGCGCGGCTACACCGATGCATTGCGACCAGATGAAACCGCATGGCTGAGTGCCCGAATTGAGGATCTCAAACGGACACCCACGCAACTGACGCATCTGGTGCCCCGCCTGCCCAGTGTGTTGCCCAAGCTCATGACAGCGTTGAACAACCCGGATACCCCCATCCGCACCTTGACCGGTCTGATCGAATCCGATCCTGTGATCTCGTCTATGGTTTTACGGCTCATCAACAGTCCGGCCATGCGCGTGCGTCGGGAAAATATCGAGTCTCTGGAACAAGCGGTGATGCTGCTTGGTTTTTCGGGCATGCGTGAAGTCGTATCGGCGGCCATGTTCAGCCCGATTGGGCAGTTGGGACGCATAGAGGGCGCCAACCCATTGCTGGTGCATGATGTCTGGCCAATCAGCCTGCGTGCAGCCAATGCACTTCGGTTGGGATTGAAAACGAGATCTGATCATCAGAGGCCTTTATTGTCTTCCGACGAGGCATTCGACCTGTATCTGTCCGTCTTGATCGAACACACGGGACTGATCGCGTTGCTGCGTCAAAAACCATTGACGGGGGCAAATACCAGCGCCGCCTATGTGGCCCGTTTCCGCGCGCTGATACCCGCCTATTCGGCCCGAATCGCCGAGGCTTGGGCGTTGTCTGAAAACACGATCCGGCTGATTCGCTCAGCGCCCGCAGAACTCGAGCATCTTCGTTCGCAAGCGCGTTATTTCTCAGTAGCTTGCGCGCTTAATCGGCGCGGGACGCTGGATCAGGCCCAGTTCCTGCATTTGTGCCGACAACTGCCGGATTACGCAAGAGGATGGTATGACTTGTGCGTTACCGCAAACGTCAGCGCCGATTAGCTAATCGGGCATAGCGCGAGTTAGATCTGACCACTCCTTCCCGTTAGGGGCGAAGCACCTTCACTACATCCGGCACCTGTTTGATTCGGCGCATCACGCGCGCCAGATGCACCCGATCGGCTACCCGAAGGGTCACGGTGATGATGGTCAGATTGACGTCACGGTCATCGAATCGAACGTCGTCGATATCGGCGCCGGTTTCGGCTGCGGCACTCGCGATCCGCGCCAACCCGCCCCGGACATTCTTGGCGTGGATGACAATCAAGGCTTGATAATCACCCAAGGCCGGATCGGCCCAGTTGACCGCCAACCAGCGCTCCGGATGCACCCCGACATCGGCCGCATTGCCGCAATCATGTCGATGGACGACTATCCCGCGACCTGTGCTTAAAAAACCAACTACGGCATCGCCAGGAATCGGATGGCAACACTTGGCAAAGTCGACCACGAGCCCTTCGGTTCCGCTGATGATGGGGGTCTGAGTCGCGTTGAGGCTCGTCATTGCGCCATGCGATTCTGCGCCTTCATCCGTGTTTTCGTCCGCCATGAGCAGACGTGCTACCAGTGGCGCCATGCGGTTGCCGAGGCCGATTTCACGAAGCAGATCAGACAACCCATCGTGATGATATTCCGCCAATAAGCGTTTGAGTCGATCGGTCTTGATGTCGTTGAAATCGATCGATTCGGCGTTCAGGGACTTGGCAAGTAAACGATGCCCCAGCTTGATGGCCTCCGAATCCTGCAAATTCTTGAGGTAGTTGCGGATATTCGCTCGCGCCCGGGCGGTGACGACAAACGACAGCCAGTTCGGATTGGGTTCGGCACCCTCTGCTGTGATGATCTCGATTGTCTGGCCGTTCTCCAGCGGTGTAGAGAGCGGGGCGAACCGGCGATCGATCTTGCAGGCGACGCAATGATTGCCGACATCGGTGTGGATGGCATACGCAAAATCGACGACGGTGGCACGGCGCGGCAACTCGATGATCTCGCCCATGGGCGTGAAGACATAAACTTCGTCCGGAAACAGATCGACCTTGACCGACTCAAGGAACTCCTGCGGATTGCCCGCTTTTTGCTGGATTTCCAGCAGATCGCGCAGCCATTCGCGTGCGCGCGCTTGAGTAACCGTGCCTTGATCGTGACTGGATTTGTAGAGCCAATGCGCCGCGATACCGCTTTCGGCGAACTGGTGCATTTCGTTGGTGCGAATCTGGACTTCCAGCGGGATGCCGTGGGGGCCGAACAGGATGGTGTGCAGTGACTGGTAACCATTGGCCTTGGGAATCGCGATGTAGTCCTTGAAGCGGCCTGGGAGTGGCTTGTAGAGATTGTGAACGATGCCGAGGGCGCGGTAACAGTCATCCACGCTGTTGGCAACGATGCGGACGGCGAAGACATCAAACACTTCCTTGAACGTGAGGTGTTTCTGCATCATCTTGCGGTAGATCGAGTACGGGCGCTTTTCGCGGGCATCAATCTGTACCCGCAGACCTTCTTCGCCGAAGCGGTGGATGAAGCGCTCCTCGATACCTGCAACGATTTCTTTGCGGTTGCCTCTCGCCTTGCGCACGGCCTCACTGATGACGCGATAACGGGTGGGGTACAGGGCGCTAAAACCCATGTCCTCCAATTCGTGTCGCAGCGAATTCAGGCCAAGACGGCTGGCGATGGGCGTGTAAATGTCCAGCGTTTCCCGAGCGATGCGCCGACGTTTGTCCGGGCGCATCACGCCCAGTGTTCGCATGTTGTGCAGGCGATCGGCCAGTTTGATGAGAATGACGCGCACATCCTCAACCATCGCCATCATCATCTTGCGGAAGTTGGCGGCCTGGGCTTCGGCCTTGGACTTGAAGCGGATCTGGGTCAGTTTGGATACACCATCGACCAGCCGCGCGACCTCCTCGCCAAAGCGAGCGACAATCTCCTCGCGGGCGACGGCGGTGTCTTCGATCACGTCGTGAAGGATGGCGGCCGTCAAGGTGGCTTCGTCCATGTGCAAACCAGCTAGGATTTCGGCAACCGCGACCGGGTGACTGATATACGGCTCGCCACTTTGACGGGCTTGTCCGACATGCGAGTTCGCGCCAAAAATAAAGGCATCACGCACATGCGCGATGCCTTCCGGATCGATATACGTTGCCAAGGTCATAGCCAGCGGCGCGAAATAAATTTCTGCCTCTGCCGCTTCAGCAACCAGAACCAGTTTTTCCGGTTGCGGTTGTGGTACGGAAGCCTCGGGCAAGTTAACCCTCGTCGCTGGTGGTGGCCGGGCGCCGCACGCTACCTTCGTCCTCGTCGGCGAATTGCGCGAGTTCGGCGCGAATTTCGGCTTCTGAAATTTGTGAACGCAGCACAACCATGTGCTCCTGAATTTCGTCGATGCGAGCCTGGTCGATCTTGCCTTCGCCAATTTCGCGCAAGGCGATCACGACCGGCTTTTCTTTACCCATCGGTACCAGTGGCTCGGCACCTTGTTCGATCTGTCGCGCACGGCGGGCTGCCATCAGAACCAGCTCGAAGCGGTTCGGAATCTTTACAAGACAATCTTCTACGGTGACACGCGCCATGATGATTTTTCCCAGAAAATAGATCGGTGAATTGAATTGAGCTGGGTAGTTTACGTTTTTTTAGGGGTGTTCAGCAAATTTTCCAAGCGAACACGTTCCTTTTCGGCCTGACGCGGTGTGCGCAGGCGTGCGCTCTCGAACAGGCAGCGTAACTGATTGAGCGCCTGTGAAAAATCATCGTTGATGATGAGGAAGTCGTAGTTCGGGTAAGCCTGCATTTCCCGCTCGGCCTCGGCCAGCCGCCGGGCGATGACATCGGCATCATCTTGCCCGCGTCCGAAGAGGCGTTCCCGAAGCGCTTCACGGCTCGGAGGGAGAATGAAGATGCTCTGCGCCCCCGAAAAAAGTGGGCGTACCTGTTCGGCGCCTTGCCAGTCGATTTCTAGGATCAGATCCTGACCTTTGTCGAGCACGGCGCTGACGGCGGCCTTGGATGTCCCGTAGTGGTTGCCGAAAACCAGCGCATGTTCCACGAAAGCGCCTTCGGCAATCATCGACTCGAATGTCGGCTTACTGACGAAGTGGTAGTGCTGGCCATCCACTTCACCGGGGCGCATGGGGCGCGTGGTGTGCGATATCGACAGGCCGAGATCGGGCATCTGCTCACGCAGGGCCTTGATGAGACTGGTTTTTCCCGCGCCGGATGGGGCGGAAATGACAAATAACTGACCTTGCGACATCGCTTTCTAATCTCTCTCTTGTTCGCTTAACGCGGCTCGCTCGACCGCGCGCGCTGCCCGCCGACGGTTTACGATCCAGAAGACGAAGCCGATCACCAGAATGACAACGGCGCCGACATAGAATACATAGTGACCCCAGTGGTTGATTTGCTCGAGTATCCGTTCCGCTGCCTGACCAAACACCCAGCCCAGCGCGATGAAAATCGTCGCCCAGATGAGCGCGCCAATGGCATTGTAGAAGGCGAATTTCCAAGGGCATAATCCGCTGTGCCCGATGAGTACAGGCCCCGCCGCACGCAAACCATACATGAACCGCACCATGACGACGACGGGGGCGTGGTACTTGTGAATCCATCGATCCAGCCTTGGTTTTTGCTTCGCCCAACTCGGGAAGCGCAGCAAAATGGCATCGCCTTTCCAGCGCCCCAGCCAGAAGAAAATCTGGTCGCCAAGCCAGCCGAACACGACCGCAATGACGAAAACCTGAGGCAAGGGCAACATGCCTTGATGCGCGGCCAGTCCAGCCAGAACGAGTACGGTTTCTCCCTCAAGCAGGCAGCCAATTGCCAGCACCAACAGACCGTATTGTGCCAGCAGCGCGGCGATATCTATTCCAAACAAAATGCGTACTCGATGAGTGATAAATCATGGGGCAAATGAAACATATCTTTTTCGCCGGGTGTGAGATGACTTTGCAGCCGCAAAGGCTCAGCCAGCCGTCACGCGGCTCGTGCCATTGGGGGCGGTAATGACCTGGACGCGCTGCCCGAGGGAGAATATCTGCCCGCCTACAGACTGGACGATCGATACCGTGCGGCCATTATCCAGGCGAACAACAATCTCGACCCCATTTTGTTGTGTGACGCCTTCTTCGATGGCGGAACCGGCAACTCCCCCACCGATGGCGCCGCCTACCGTCGCGAGGTCACGCCCCAGACCGCCGCCCACGCCACTGCCAAGCAGGCCACCAACTACGGCACCGCCAATGGCACCGATCGGTGTTTGCGTCCCGGCGATACGCACGCCGCGCAAGCTTTCAATCGTGCCGTACTGAACGGATTGCATTTGCATGGCGTTGTTACGGCTGTACACGTCGCCAGACATCGGGGTAACGCAACCGGTCAGGGCGGCCAACATGATGATCGGCACCGACCATTTGATTATGGATTGCGCGCGCATGGTGATCTCCTCTGTTTGGATCATGATGTGACTTAAGGAACCTCTGACCAAAATTTTAACCGAATGTTTGCTCAAACCCTGAGTTAATCTTTGATAAGGGTGGCGCAAAACCCCATCGAGGCAATTACTGATGTGATTTTGATTGATCCGTAGTTCTGAAAATGGCGCAGAGGTGATAAATTGCACGTCTTGTGCGATAAAAATTACTGAGCCTAACTACGAGTTTGAAGCAATGATTGAACTGCTGCTTGCCCCAGAAACCTGGATTGCCTTCGCTACCCTGACCGCGCTCGAGATCGTGCTGGGTATCGATAACATCATCGTGATTGCGATTCTGGTGTCCAAACTCCCCGAACATCAGCGGGCGGCGGGTCGTTTATTTGGCTTGGCGCTGGCGATGGTGACGCGAATTGGTCTGCTATTCTCGTTGGTGTGGCTGATGGGGCTGACCGAGCCGTTCCTCCATATTGGCGAACTGGCCTTCTCGGGTCGAGATCTGATCTTGCTCGTCGGCGGGCTGTTCCTCGTCTACAAGGCGGTGACCGAAATGCACGACACCATGGAGACGGGCGGCCATATCGAAACGAACTCGACCGGCGCGATGCTGAAAAAAGTCAGTATCTGGGCGGTTGTGACCCAAATTGCTTTAATCGACATCGTGTTTTCGCTCGACTCGGTCATCACGGCCATCGGTCTGGTCAAGCATATCGAGATCATGGTGGCGGCGATTATTGTTGCCGTACTGGTCATGATGATCGCGGCCAAACCTATCAGCGAATTCGTTGAGCGACATCCCACGATTAAAATGCTGGCACTGGCCTTCCTGATTCTGGTCGGTGTTTTCCTGATCGCCGAATCGTTCGGCCAGCACGTGCCTAAAGGCTATATTTATACCGCGATGGCGTTCTCTCTGGTGGTTGAGTCGCTCAACATCCGCATGCGCAAAAAGCGTGAGCAACTGACTTCCAAAGTGCTGGAATAGGTGCGGGGATCAACTCCGGTAGTCGATGATCAGCGGAGCATGATCGGAAAACTTCATGTCGCGATACACCGTGGCCCGCTCGACCCGGTCGGCGAGATCGGGCGTGATGATCTGGTAGTCAATGCGCCAGCCCACGTTATTTTCCCAGGCATTGGCGCGGTTCGACCACCAGGTGTACACGGCCTCGCCGGGGGCGACGAGGCGATGCGCGTCTACAAAGCCCAGTCGGTCGAATAATTCATCCAGCCACGCTCGCTCATGTGGCAAAAAGCCGGAGTTCTTCTGGTTACTTTTCCAGTTTTTCAAATCAATTTCTTTGTGCGCGATATTCCAGTCGCCGCAGAGAATCAGCGGTTTGTGCTGTTTTTGAAGATAGCTTTCCAGAATCGGCAGATAGGCGGCGAGGAAGCGGTCTTTCGATTCCTGGCGATGATCGCCTGCCGACCCTGAGGGCAAATAGAGCGAGGCCACCATCAGATCGGGGTATTCGAAGGCACAATAGCGGCCCTCGGCATCGAATTCGGGCAAGCCCAGTTGAGTGATGATGGCGTCGGGCGAACGGCGGGCATAAATGGCGACCCCGCTATATCCCTTCTTCTCGGCAGAAACGTACTGGCAGGTGTAGCCCGCAGGGCAAAACTCAGGGTCAGTCAGTTGGTCGGCTTGTGCCTTGGTTTCCTGGATGCAGACAAAATCAGCGTTTTGTTCGCTCAACCAGTCGAAAAATCCCTTGCGTGCCGCAGAACGAATGCCATTGGCGTTGAATGAAATGACCCGCATGAAAGCTCCGCTTCGTGTATGAACTGCGGTGGAGTTTAGCAGCGTGACCTCGGAGCCTGTCGGAAAGCGGGCAAAAAAAAGCCCCGTATCATTCGGGGCAATGGTTCATCCTTGAGGAGCCAGTTCTTAAGATAGTGCGCCAAGCTTAAAGTTAACCCGGTTATTCAAAAAAACTGATCATCAATTCATATCGTGGAATTAGTCTTGCCCTGACAAGTGCCCGGACAGTTCCGCCTCGCGTCTGGGCAAACACTGATTGGGTGATTTTGGAGCCATTTTCCGATGGTGAACGCATGTGGTCCAGCATTGGGAAATGGCGGCACAGGACCGTGCCGCACTGCCTCTGTGCGAATTCAGAGGCGGGTTGTGTCGACTTACTGAGTACCGAGTTGAACCGCCATGAATAACGGTTGACCATCCCGCAACAGCCGGATGGCAATCGGTCGGTCCTTCGGCGCACTGTCGAGCGCTTTTTTCAGATCGGTCGCAGACTTCATCGGCATCCGATTGACTTCCAGCAGGATGTCGCCGGGGGCAATAACCGATGCGAATTGCGAGTCATTTTTGACGCTTTTCACTTTTATGCCGTATTTGATGTTCAGCTGCTGCAGTTCGTCTGGGGAGAGTTCGGTGACCTGAAGACCCATTTTTTCAATGGCTTCACTGGTGCCCGATTCAGCTTCGAGTGCTTTCTTGTCGAGCTTTTCGATGGTGACATTAAGCTCCATCTGCTTGCCATCGCGCATCAAGGTGAGGGTGGCCGGTTTGCCAATCGGCGACATGCCAACCATGATGGGCAATTCGCCGGAGTGTTTGATCTCGCTGCCGTTAAACTTGAGAATGATATCGCCCGATTTTAGACCTGCTTTGGCCGCCGGTGTGTTGGGCTCCACCTTAGCCACCAGTGCGCCTTTGGTGGTATCCAGACCGAACGATTGCGCCAAATCGTAGGTGACCGGCTGGATCAACACGCCCAAATAGCCTCGCGTCACATGACCGGTAGACTTGATCTGATCGACCACGTTCATGGCAACATTGATCGGAATCGCAAACGAGATCCCCATAAACCCGCCAGATTTCGTATAAATCTGCGAATTGATGCCGATGACTTTGCCGTTAGCATTGATCAATGGACCGCCCGAGTTGCCCGGATTGACGGGCGCATCGGTTTGAATGAAGGGCACGTAGCTCTCATCGGGCAAATCGCGGCCCAGGGCAGACACGATGCCGTGCGTTGCGGTGTGATCGAGCCCGAAAGGCTCGCCAATGGCAAGAACCCATTCGCCCACTTGGATATTATCCGAGTTGCCAATGGGGGCAACAGGCAGATTTTTCGCATCGATTTTCAGCAACGCGATGTCGGTGCGTTTGTCTTTGCCGATCACTTTGGCCTTGTAGGTTTGCTGATCGGGCAATCGCACCGTGATTTTGTCCGCGCCGTTGACTACATGCGCGTTGGTAAGAATGTAGCCATCGGCGGAAATAATAAAACCCGAACCCAGAGAGCGAATCGGTTCACGCTTCATTTGCGGCATTTGTTCTTGGAAAAAATGCCGGAACATATCGCCCGCAGGTCCTGGCGGAAAGGTTGGCATTTCGCCGTTGTTAAAAGCTTCTTGGGTTTTGGGATTGCTCACGCTGCTGATATTGACCACCCACGGGCTGGCCTGTTTTACCAACTGCACATAATCGGGGACGCCGTTGTCGGCAAAACTGATCGCCGGTGTCATCGCCATCAACGGTGTGGCAATCAGAGCGGCGGCCATCAAAAGCCGTCCACGGCGCGGCAAGCCTGCACGAATGGCTTCAACAAGAATCTGGGTTCGCATACGTTACCTCTGCTGATTAAAACAACGAAAGATTCTGGGATCGCAACCGACTTGACCCGAGCCGATAAAATGGCGCTGAAACCGGTTGCATGATGTTTCTGATACCAAACCCGAAGAATAGTTCAGCACTTCGTTATGTTTGCTTAGGGAACCTCTGATTGAATCCTTCGTGGCCGAGACAGGCTTTTGAGGGATGAGTCGCAAGGCGCGGCGCGAAACGGGCTTGCGCCAGCTTCGCGTTAATGGTTATTCCATTCGTGAGCGGCGCAACACAGCGGGCTTACGCCAGCTACGCGTAAAATCGCCCTCAAAAGCCCGTCCCATGCGGGTTGATGCCCAAAAGACGCAACACTTCGTTATCGGCCTTGGCATCGTAGCGCAACTACGACCTTCGGCCTCTGCCTCGTTTTGCGGCTTTTGGATCAGCAACTCGGCTCACGAGGGATTCAATCAGAGGTTCCTTAGATCATAAAAACTTCATACGCAGTCGTTAATGTTCGTGTTCACTCTTGGCAGCCAGCGCAAAGGTAAGACGCGAAAAAGCCTCCATGCCGCGTGCGTCCCCTCTGCCTAGAACGTCTCATTGCCATCAATCAGGAAGTGCAAAAATGAACGCAACCTCGCCATCACTCGCTCTGGCTCATTCCAATAGTCGTCGTCAGTTTCTCAAGCTGATTGTACTGACAGCCTCGGCAGGCGCGTTGGCGGCTTGTGGCGGCGGGGACGGTGGGGCAGAAAACATCTCGACGGACACCCGCTATTTCCCGCAATCAGTAGCATCGGGCGATCCAGCCGCAAACTCGGTCATTCTCTGGACCCGTTTGGGTACGCTCGGTCCGCAAACCGATGGGCAATTGCGTGTTCAAGTCAGCACGCAAGAGGATTTTTCCAATCTGATCGTCGATGAATCCGCCGTGCCCGTGGCCGCCGCGCACGATCATTGTCTGCGCTTGAAAGTGGCCGGTCTTAAGCCCGGAACGACGTATTACTATCGTTTTCTGTTCTCCACCGGCAACCAGGCCTGGGCCAGCTCGCGCACTGGGCGAACCAAAACCGCGCCCGACGCCACCGCGAACGTGCCCGTCAGTTACGCCGTCACTTCCTGTCAGGATTACATTGGTCGTTATTACAACGTGTGGGCTTATTTACTGCAAACCGAGCCGGATCTGGATTTTATTCTGCAAATCGGCGATTACATCTACGAGACCACGGGCGACCCCTCGTTTCAAACGGTGGGCAGTGCGCGCAGCATCACCTTTACCGATACGGCAGGCGCCATTCAATTAGGCGATGCGACCGCGCCTTATTACGCGGCCTCCAGCGTGTCGAATTACCGCGATCTGTATAAGGCGTATCGCAGCGACCCGATCTTGCAGCAAGTGCATGAGCGTTACCCAATGATCGGCATCTGGGACGACCACGAATACTCCGACGATTGCTGGGGTGCGACCGCCACCTATTTCAATGGCCGCGAAGATGAATACAACCCGCCTCGGCGTGACCGCGCCGAACAGGTGTATTACGAGTTTATGCCGTTGGATGACCCCGCTATCGCCAGCGGCGCGCTCAACAAAGATCCGGCTACGCTTTGGCCGAATAACGTGCTGTATCGCCGCCTGCGCTTTGGCCAGAACTTAGAAGCCGTGCTGCTCGATTACCGCAGCTATCGCCCCGATCACCTCATCCCCGAAGGCGGCTTTCCCGGCAAGGTGGTGATGAGCGAGCCGGTGCTGGTGAGCATCTTGGGGCAAACCGCTTACGATGCTGTTAAAGCAAACTTTGGCCCCTATGTCGATACCACCACCGCGCCTTGGAACAGCTATCTGACGGCCTTGATTCCGGTGTTGGCGCAAGGATACCTTCAGGCTGGGTTCACAGGCGATGCGCAAACCAAGGCCACCGACGATCTCACCGGCCTTGTTTCCGCCTTTGTATTCAATCAGCTCATTGGCCAATTCAATGCCGCCGTAGCAGCAGGACAAATTCCGGGGGCGAGTGCCCTGCCAGCCATCGATTCGACTACCTACGATGCCTTGCCGCGCGGTATCGCCTTCCTGCACATCGGCAAGCAGTCGTTCTTCTCTGAGCTCGGCGCGCGCTATGCCGTGGTGCAGCCGACCTTTGATTTGTATGCCCAATACATGCAGGCCACCGGGCAATACGAACAAGACCCGCTGGGCGCAACACAACGCCAGTTTTTGGCGAATGCCCTGGCATCCGATGCCACCTTTATCAACGTGATCAGCACCGTCTCAACCGCGCCCTTGCGCTGGGATTTGCGCTCGGCCACCAACTTGCCTGCCGATTACCAAACGGTGTTCAAGCCCAATGTGGATCAGTGGGATGGATTTCCGCAAGGCAAGCAGGCTTTCTTGGAAACCTTGGCGAATCGACCGGGCGCGTTTTTGGCCTCCGGCGATATTCACGCCAGCTTCGTCACGCAACATCAAACCAGCTCTATGGCAATGCCGGTGGCGGATTTTACCGGCCCGGCCATCAGCTCGGGTACGTTTAACAATTTCGTGGAATCGGCCATTTCCGGCTTGCCTGGGCTGGATTCAGCGCAAAAAGCGGCGGCTAATCAAGCCTTGGTGCTGGGGCTCGATCAAACCCTGCAAGCCTCTGCGCCTGCCGATGAGCCGATTGTATTTGCAGATACAACCCACCACGGGATTATGGTCTTCCGCGTGGATGGTTCACAAACGCAAGTCGATTATCTGCTGATCGATCAAAGCGCCGTCAGCCAGAATTTAACGGGCGATTCGTCCGCCTTGATCAAGGCGTTCAGCCGCCAACGTTTTACGCTTGATCCGCAAACGGGCAAGGTGACAAGCGCAAGCTGACGCGTTCAGGGCTCATTCAGCGCTGATTTAGCAAATACACGCTCGCCAGAACGTCCTTGGCGATCAGGGTGTTTTCTGGAGCCAGATCTTCATCTCCGTCCTGATACTTGCCGGTTTGCACGAGGATGGTCTGCAAACCGACGGCATCTGCGCCCTGGATATCGCTGTGCACATCGTCACCGATCAGGGTGATGTTTTCTGCTGAAAAGCCGAGTGCGGCAATCGCTTGCTGGAAGAAAGACGCACCGGGTTTACCCATGGCATTGGACGTGACGCCTGCCGCGTTCTCTAGTAACCGAACGAAGGGCCCGGCATCGAGTGACAGGCTGTCAGCTTCACGAAAATAGCGACTGTCGGACAGCGAGATCAGCGTGGCTCCGGCCATGAGCTCCCGAAAGGCGGCGTTGAGTGTGGTGTAGGTAAAGCCTTCACCCGCATCGCCGACGATGACGGCTCGGGGCCCGGTGGCTTCGCTTTTCGCCCCAATCAGCGTGGTATCGACCCCAGCAAAATCCGGCAGTAATCCGGGATGAATCAGCAGTACGCCATGCGTCTGGTAGGATTGCAGCCAGGCAGCTGCGGCACGTGCGGGCGTGAGCAATTGCTGCGCCGACACGTCCAGCCCGGCCTCATGCAGGGCGGCGAGCAAATCCGCATGACTGCGACGCGTGGTGTTGGTCAAAAGCAGAAAAGGAATGCTGGCCTCGCGTAGGCGGGCGAGTGCGTCGACTGCGCCGGGCATCGGCGTATTGCCATCGAGCAGTACGCCGCCGATATCGAAAATAACCGCTTGCGTTGTGGTCTGCATGGGGCTTTCCTCCCGTAAACAGGCGCTTGAGTGGTTTCAAACATCAGAAAAGCTCGAAAAACCCGTCATTCCCGCGTAGGCGGGAATCCAGCGCCTTGATTTTTCTGGGTTCCCACTTTCGCGGGAACGACGAATCACGGGTATTTCGAGGTGCCCACCACGGAAAAAACCGAAGGCGTGATGCGGCTTTGTGCACCAAGGCGGGCGTGGCTCAGGTCTGAGTTGGCTCGGTTGGTGGCCGCTCGGACTGGTGGGTCACGTCCAGTGCATCAAGTTGATTCTGCAATGCTTTTATGGCTTGCGCAACTCTCGCGGAGGCACCCTTGAAACCGAGTTCGATCAGGCGTCGTTCGCCCTGTCCGATCGGCAGGCTGAAAAATTTGAGATCGGGGAATTCGGCGCAGAGCCCGGTCATGGTGGGTAGAAGATCATTTTCCGATGCGCCGATGGTCCAGATCGACTGTTCGCGATAATCCAGCGTACCGAGTGAAGCCAGCGGATTGGCCAGAATCCAGTCGAGCATCGGGTGGGCCATTTGCGGAAAGCCGGGCATGAAAAAATGGTTTTCCAGATAAAAACCGGCCACGTTATTGATTGGATTCGGGATTAAATCGACCTGTTCCGGGAAATCGGCCATGTGCACCCGATGCGGGAAGGCTGCTTCACCGAATTGGGCAATGATGCGGCGCTCGGCTTCTGGATGACGTGTGAGGGGCCGTTCGAATGCGCGGGCGGCACTGGCCCGGGTGAGATCGTCCGGCGTTGCGCCGATACCGCCAAAGCAGAAGACGATACTGCCCGCCTGTTGGCTTTCGCGCAGGGTGCGCTCGATGTGGTCGGCATCGTCGCCGATCATTTGCGCCCAATCGGGTTGACGTCCGCGCGGTGCCAGTCGCTCGATGACGGCGGCTAGATGTGTGTCTTTGCGTCGTCCGGATAGGATTTCGTCACCAATGATCAGCACGCCAATTGCAATGGGCTTGCCGGACGCAACACTCATCGTTCGGCGCCCATCGCGAGGGCGTTGGCGCGTACCCGATCACGTTCCTGTGCGTCGGCCTGGGCGTCATATCCGCTGTGTTCGATCCAGCCTTGCGTGTGGCGGCGAATCAAATGCGTGAGGGCATCGAGATGGTCGTCTCGCGCATTCAATGCGGGAATGTAGTGATAAGTCTCGCCGCCGGCTTCTTCAAAATATTCGCGGTTTTCCTGACCGATTTCCTCGATGGTTTCCAGACAATCGGCAGAAAAGCCGGGGCACACCACGGCAATGTGTTTGATGCCTTTGGCGGGTAATCCTTTTAAGGTTTCGTCGGTGTAAGGTTTGAGCCATTCCTCACGGCCAAAACGAGACTGAAAAGTGACCATGTATTGATCGGCGCTTAAACCAAGTCGGTCAGCCAACAGGCGTCCGGTCACATGGCATTCGCAGTGATAGGGGTCGCCCGCCAGAAGATAACGTTTGGGTACGCCATGAAAGCTCATGACCAACTTTTGTGGCTGACCGTGTTCGGCGAAATGCTCACGGACACTGGCGGCCAGCGCATCGAGGTAGGCCGGTTCGCGATGATAGTGCGTGATAAAACGTAACTCGGGCACCCAGCGCCAGGTTTTCATTTCATCGAAAACGGCATCGAAGGTGGAGGCGGTCGTGGCGGCGGCGTACTGAGGGTACATCGGCAGAACAAGAATACGGCGGGCGCCGGCATCGCGCAGCTCGGCCAGGGCAGTGGCGACGGAGGGATTGCCGTAGCGCATGCCTAAAGCAACCGAAACCGGCCCGGCCATCTGTTGCGATAAGCGTTCCTGCAAGCCGCGTTGTTGCTGTCGGGAAATGGTGAGTAAAGGCGATCCGTCCTCGTAGTGATCCCACACTTCCCGGTAAGCGGCGGCTGACTTTTTAGGGCGTGTGTTCAGGATGATCAGGTTCAGAATCGGCCACCAAAGTAGTTTGGGCAACTCGATGACGCGCGGATCGGATAAGAATTGCTTGAGATAGCGACGCAGCGCAGGGGTGGTGGGCTCATCCGGCGTGCCGAGGTTGAGTAACAGCACGCCCATCCGCTCGGCGCTACCGTGGGCGTAATGGGGTTCACCTTGATATGTCATGCCACTGTCCTTAACTATGTTTATGAATTGGCCGCGCAGTGCGTGGCGGCCTTTGATTTTGCAACGTATGATTGTAGGCAAGTTTTAAGCGCATTTGCGCCTTTTGTGATGATGAGGAGTCGATCATGTCTGAAACCAATACCCGCCATGCCCGTTTGTTGATTTTGGGATCGGGCCCGGCCGGCTATGCAGCGGCGGTTTACGCCGCACGCGCCAATTTGAATCCCGTGTTGATCACCGGTATGGAAATGGGCGGGCAGCTCACGACGACGACCGAAGTCGAAAACTGGCCGGGCGATCCGGGTGATCTGACCGGCCCGGCGTTGATGGATCGCATGAAGGCACATGCCGAAAAATTTGATACCGAAATCATCTTCGATCACATCCAGAGCACCAATCTCAAGCAGCGGCCCTTCACGCTCAAGGGCGATTCTGGCACCTACACCTGCGATGCACTAATCGTCGCTACCGGTGCCAGCGCGAAGTATCTGGGGCTGGAGTCCGAATCCAAGTTCAAGGGCAAGGGCGTTTCAGCCTGCGCGACCTGTGACGGGTTTTTCTATAAAAACCAAGAAATTGCCGTTGTTGGCGGCGGCAACACGGCGGTCGAGGAAGCACTTTATCTGGCCAATGTTGCATCCAAAGTGCACGTGATCCATCGTCGCGACAAGTTCAAGGCTGAAAACATCCTGATCGACCGTTTGATGAAAAAAGTCGATGAAGGCAAGGTTGAGATCCACTGGCACAGTGCGATCGACGAAATATTGGGCGACAACACCGGCGTGACCGGTTTGCGGATCAAGCAGGTGCAAACCGAAAAGACAACCGATATTGCGCTCACCGGCGTGTTCATTGCCATCGGACATGCGCCGAACACCGGGATTTTCGAAGGCGAGCTTGATTTGGCCGGCGGCTACATTCAAGTCAAAAGCGGCACACAGGGCAATGCAACGGCTACGTCGGTGCCGGGCGTTTTTGCCGCGGGCGATGTCATGGACCACGTATACCGTCAGGCGATCACCTCGGCAGGTACCGGCTGCATGGCGGCGCTGGATGCAAAAACCTACCTCGAAGGTCTGGAATAAAGGCTTGGAATAAAGTCCGGAAATAAAAGCCTGGATTAAAAGTAAGGCATAACGATTGATCAGTGGCGCTTTGCCGCGCTGCCAGGAGACAACATGGACCCGGTGATCGCAGCCTATACGGTGTTACTCGCAGTAGCATTGGGGTTGAGCGGCTTTCTGCGCGGCGATGCACGGCGACGTGGCCGAGGCCTGTTGATGGCAGCGACTTTGTCTGGGTTCATCGTAGTGGCTGCGGCCAGTGCGCTGGTCAATGCCGTATCGGTACCCGACTTGATCCTCACGTCGCTCGCTGTTTTTTTCTCCGCGCAAGCCGCCACCACTGCGTTTTCTTTGCTGTGGCGGGAAATCAGCTCGACACGTCAGGCCCGCGGATCGGTGCCGGATTCGGATCACCGTGAGGACACATCGACATGAGCGTCGGCCTGCAGATCGATCTGGTCGGTTGGTTCGCGCTGGCGCTCATTCTGGCGGCGTTGTACGGACTCAATAGCGAAAAGGGCGAACGAAGCGGAAATACCACGTGGCACAAACCTGCCATTGGGTTGCTGTCCGCTGCGTTGTTGTTGATGCTGTTATCGGTGCTGTGGACGTCCGACGGCAGCAATGTCCCGCTGGCCATTGTGATGGTGTTGCTGGGTATCGTCGCGGCACCCTTGTCCTCTCGTTACCGGTCTTCGCGTTATCGGGACGCGCGGGGTTCTTCGCCGCAACGCACGTTAAGAGAGGGCATTCTGAGCGGCCTGTCACTGATTACCATCGGGACCGGTTTGTCCGTCGCCCTGCTGGGGCTGACGGGTTGGTTCGACATGGATCGCGATGCCTTTACCTGGGATATCCGGCTGGTTTCGGTATCCAGCGAGTTCATCGGGGTCTGGACGTTCGCCGCAGGGCTCATGCTCTGGCTGCGGTTGAACGATTACCTGCCGCAGTCCAGCCCAGGACGTAATCAGAAACGAGTCGGGCTGGCCGTTCTGGCGCTCGCCGTGGTGCTGAGCGGTCTGTCGGTCCTGTTTCCGGCCTATGCGAGCGCGCTGATGATCGTGGTGGCGGTGCTGGCTCTGGAGTTGGGCGCCTTGTCGGCGCTGGGTGTCGCCGAAACCCGGGTGGCGCGGGTTCTGGGCCAGCACACAGGGCTGATCGGCGCGGCAATCGCGATGCTCGGCTATGTGCAGGCGAGCCTGTTTCTGCTGTCGATGGGTGGCTTGATTGTTGCGGCGGCCATTCACTACTTGCGTGGCGCTATGGCGTTCAATCAGGCACGTCGCCGCCGCACCGATTTCTGAGCTTTTCTCCCCATTATTCGTGACTTAAATCATCCAGCGTCAGGGCAAACCCTTCGACGAAATGGGTTCTAAAGTAAGCAACTGCGGGCATGGTTTCCTGCATCTCTACAAGCTTGGCCAGCAGGTAGCTTTCGGCCTTCTTGAACTCCTGGTTGCCGGCAAAACCTTCTTCCAGGCATTTGAGGTAAGCCGACATCGAATCGGCTGCTTTGACGACCCGTGTAACTTCCGGCTCAATCTGTGCACTTTCGATGGTGGACGCGAAGGCCGAGCGCAAACGTTCGGGCAGCAGGCCGGTGAGCTTGCGCTCGGCATGGGCTTCGAGCGCCTTGTACGAGTCGAGAATATCCTGCCGAAAGTATTTGACCGGCGTGGGCAGGTCGCCCGTGATGATTTCGGAAGCATCATGGTAGAGCGCCACGGTCACGATGCGGCCGATGTCGTTGGTTTCGCCGTACAGTTCGTTGCCGATCACGGCGAGCGCGTGCGCGATCATTGCCACTTGCAGGCTATGTTCCTGAATATTTTCGGTGCGCGTGTTGCGCATCAACCCCCAACGGGTGATGTACTTCATGCGGGCGAGATAGGCAAAAAAATGGCTTTGTTCGGGTGTGGTTGATTTGCTCAACATCAGACTCCTGATGAGTGGACGGTGGATTTCAGTAAGGAACGTTTGGTCTGAACCCGGCCTCCTGAATTTGCTGCCAGGAGCGTACTGCAAAACTATCGGTCATGCCGGAAACCATATCGGTCAGCAGTTGGGCCTCGCGGTAGCGTAGTGGCATGGGGTTGCTCGGCGCTTCAAATACGCGGCGGTAATTTTCTGAAATCAACTGGTAGAGATAACTCGCCAACGGTGTGCGTCGCGCGCTGGCGGGATCGAGCGGATCAACCCGGTCAGTGATCGCATACCAGAAGGCATCCATCAGGCCGTGGATGACCTCAAACCCGGTCAGCTCGACTTTCAACACCGTCTTGTGGCGGTAGGCATGTTGCCAGTTGCAGGCCTTGAGCGTGGAGAGCAGCGCGCGGGCCGGTGAAGCGGCGATCAGTTCCTGATTGAATGTGCCCGCACTCATGGCGGGCAACTGGGTCAGAAACGTATCGGCAACGGCCTGCATGAGCGCACCGATGGCGCGGATGCGGAACGTCTGCATGGAAATATCGTTCAGCTCCGCGGGCGAGAGATCAGTCTGGCGATAGCGTCGATGCTCCTCCTGCGCCGCATCGCAGACACGAGTCACCACCGGGTCGCCATCGGCGGCATGGCGCAAAAAGGCGATGATGTCGGAAAACGAGAGCAGGCCTTTTTTCACTGCGTCCTCGGCGTCCAGCACCGAATAGGCAATGTCGTCGCAGGCTTCGAGAATCCAGGTCAGCGGGTGGCGCTGACCGGCATCCAAGCCGCATTGTGCTTGAACCTCGGCAACCAATGCCTGTTCCGATTGAAAAAAACCGTGCTTTTTGCGCACCACGAATTTTTTGTCTATGTCATCGCTGCCGACGGGATATTTGATCAGTGCGGCCAACGTCGCCACGGTGAGATTCAGGCCGTAATCATCGTTGATCAGTTGCAGTTTGGTGAGCAGGCGCAGGGTTTGCGCATTGCCTTCAAAGCGCAAAAAGTCCTGTCGCATGGCTTCGCTCAAGCCCGTTTGCGGGTTAAGTACCGTTGCTTCATGTCGGGCGAACCAGCGACCGATGGCTTCCTCGCCCTGATGACCGAAGGGCGGGTTCCCCAAATCATGCGCCAGCCCGATGGTGGCAAGCAGCGCGGGCACATCGCGCAGAGCCTGTGGCAAACCCGCAGCCAGATTGCGGTTGAACACCAGATCCAGCCCCACCGAACGGGCGAGGTTGGCGACCTCGTGCGAGTGTGTCAGCCGCGTGCGGACGCTATCGGAATGATCCAGCGGGAAGACCTGCGTCTTGTCCGCCATGCGCCGCACCGGTGTGGAAAACAGCACGCGGTCATAGTCGCGTTCGATTTCGGCACGGGTTTCGGTGTGAAACAGGGCGGGACTGGTCTGGCTGGGGCGTCTGCGCGCGGCATTCAGCCACCGGGGCCAGTTTGATTCTGTGCGCTTCACATCCGATTCCTTCTGTATGGATTATTCATGGTGATTTTTTTGGCCCGATGTTTTCAGGCATCATCGTGACTCGTATTGTATTTCAACGGGTGGATTGTCATGAATATTGCCGTATTGGGTCTGGGGTTGATGGGGCGCGCGATCGCCGAACGGCTGGTCAAGGCGGGCATGACGGTACGCGGATACAACCGCAGTGCGCTCTCTGCGCCGCCGACCGGGGTGACGATGAGCGAGTCGGTCGCCGCGGCTGTGGAGCCGTCCGATATCGTGTGGGTCATGCTAGCCGATTTTGCCGCCTGCGAATCGGTGTTGCTGGCGGAAAACCCTTGGGACTTGTTCAAGAACAAGCTCATCATCAATGGCGCGACCATCGGCCCCGAACAATCCCGCGCGCTGGCCGAATCCATCAAGCAGCTTGGCGGTCATTATCTGGAGTCCCCCGTTCTGGGTTCCACGCCTCAGGCCGAGACCGGCACGTTGCAAATTCTGGTTGGTGGCGATCCGGCCGATGTGGCCGTGGCCGATCCCGTGCTCAAGGCGCTCGGCAAGCCCACGCATTTCGGTGGCATTGGCCAAGGGGCGGCCGTCAAGCTGGCGATGAATCAGCTGATCGGTTCGTTGACCGCAGCCTTCTCCATGAGTCTGGGGTTGGTCGAGCGCGAGGGCGTGGATGTCGACACCTTCATGAACACCCTGCGGGACAGTGCCTTGTACGCGCCGACTTTCGACAAAAAACTGGATCGAATGAGAACCCGCGATTTTGCCGCCGCGAATTTCCCGCTCAAGCACCTGCTCAAGGATATTCGTCTGTTCACCGAGGTGGCCGGAGCGCAGCAGATCGACGCGCGGATGCTCGATGGTCTTGCGCGGATATTGGCCGATGGCGTGACCGCAGGCCATGCCGATGAAGACTACAGCGCCCTGTTCGGCCAGATCGTGCCAAACATAACGCCGTGACTTTGAGTTCCGTGGCTTCAAAGGCCGTGACTTTATTGGATGGGGGAATGCAAGCGCTTGTGTAAAATACGGCCCACTACATTTTCATCAATCAGCGAATCAGCTGAAATTCAGGACCCCGCCCCATGAAAAATAACCGCACCACTCCTCGCCGCGCCTTGTTGAGCGTGTCGGACAAAACCGGCCTGTTGGCATTCGCCCAGAGCTTGAATCGGCACGGCGTGGCGCTGATTTCCACTGGCGGCACGGCCAGTATGCTGCGTGATGCGGGCCTGCCCGTGACCGAAGTGGCCGATGTGACCGGTTTCCCCGAAATGATGGCCGGACGGGTCAAGACACTGAACCCGAAGATTCATGGTGGCATTCTGGCCCGACGCGGTGTGGACGAGGACGTGATGGCTGAGCACGGCATCGAGCCGATCGACATCGTGGTCGTGAATCTCTACCCGTTTGCCGAAACCGTCGCCAAGCCGAACTGCCAGTTTGACGATGCGGTCGAAAACATCGATATCGGTGGCCCGGCCATGGTGCGTGCGGCGGCGAAAAATCATCAAGATGTCGCGATTATCGTCGATCCGTCCGATTACGGTCGTGTGTTGAGCGAAGTAGAAGCGGGCGGCATTGAAGCGCAGACCCGTTTCGAGCTGGCCGTGCGTGCTTTCGAACACACCGCGCATTACGACGGCATGATCGCCGATTATTTTGGCAAGATGGTCAGCGGCAATGCCTTCGCGCCGACCTTCAACCTGCAATTGAAAAAAGCGCAGGATTTGCGCTACGGCGAGAACCCGCATCAGGAAGCCGCGTTTTACGTGGAACATACCCCGCCGGTCGGCAGCATCGCCGCCGCGCACATGATTCAGGGCAAGGCATTGTCGTACAACAATATTGCCGACTCCGACGCGGCGCTTGAATGCGTGAAGCAGTTTGCCGAACCGGCCTGTGTGATCGTCAAGCATGCCAACCCCTGCGGCGTGGCCGTGGCGGAAGACCTGACCGTGGCGTACGACCGTGCCTATGCGACCGACCCGACCTCCGCCTTCGGCGGCATTATTGCCTTCAACCGCCCATTGGACGGTCACACCGCGCGCACCATCGTCGAGCGGCAGTTCGTCGAAGTGGTCATCGCGCCGGAAATTTCACCCGAAGCACGCATCGAGTTCGAAGCCAAACCGAACGTGCGCGTGTTGACTGTCGGTCAATGGCCAGCGGTGAGTCCGGCCCGGTTGGACTTCAAGCGTGTGCATGGCGGCCTGCTGGTGCAGGATGACGACGCGGCGCGCATCACGGCGCGGGATCTGACGGTTGTCTCGGAGCGCCAGCCGACCCCTGAGGAGTTGCGTGATCTGCTCTTTGCCTGGCAGGTGGCCAAGTTCGTGAAATCCAACGCCATCATTTACGCCAGTGGCGAGCAGACGATCGGCGTAGGTGCCGGTCAGATGAGCCGCGTTTATTCAGCGCGTATCGCGGCAATCAAGGCCGAAGACGCCTGCCTGCCGGTCGCCGGTTCCGTGATGGCTTCCGATGCCTTCTTCCCGTTCCGTGACGGGATTGATGCGGCGGCGGCCGTTGGCATCCGTGCGGTTATTCAACCCGGCGGATCGATGCGCGATCAGGAAGTGATCGATGCGGCCAACGAACACGGTATTGCCATGGTCTTTACCGGCATACGCCATTTCCGTCACTGACCGCCGTATGAGTCCGATTCGCATCGCTTTTAGTCGCCAAAAGGACCGGGATAATTTATGAGTTCATTCTTCGCGCAATTGCCCAATTTGCCGCCAGTTTGGGCCTGGGCGGGGCTGGCTTCGACGGCATTGCTTTTGGTCGCATTGCTTTTTGTTTGGCTGGTCTTGGCGCAGCGGGCCAGGCAGAATCGCCAATCGGCCGCGGAGGAAATCGAACGCCTGAACGTGGCTTTGGCCGAGTCCCGGCACGAGGTCACCGAACAGGAACTGGCGGCTCGGCAAGCACAGCGTGACCTGACGGCGGCCTCGACCGAACTGGCACGTACTCAGGCAACATTGAGTGCGCTCAGTGATCAATTGTCCCGCATGCAGGCCGAGCGGATGAGCGAACGCCAGCAATCCGAGCAACGAATCGATGTGCTGTCGCGACAGGTGCAAACCCAGGCTGCCGAGCAGGCCGAGTTGCAGGAGCGTTTGGCTCAGGAGCGCCGTGCCGCCGCCGAAAAACTGGCTTTGATCGATCAGGCTCAAGTGCAATTGCAGCAGGCTTTTCAGGCGCTTTCCGCCGATGCGCTGCGCGCCAATAATGAATCCTTCCTGAAACTGGCCGAGGAGAATCTCGCTCGTTTTCAGGCAGGTGCCGCGCAAGATCTGAACAAACGACAGGAAGCCATCGTTCAGATGACCCAGCCCATCCGTGAGCGTCTGGAGCAGTTTGACGTAAAGCTCAATTCGCTGGAACAGGCACGTACCAATGCCTATGGCGCGATGAACCAGCAGATCAACGATTTACTGCAAATCCACCTGCCCAAGTTGCATCGCGAAACGGCCGATCTCGTCCGAGCCTTGCGTCAACCGCAGACACGCGGGCGCTGGGGCGAGGTGCAACTCAAGCGGGTGGTCGAGTTGGCCGGCATGCTGGAACACTGCGATTTCGAGGAACAGGTCAGTCAGTCCGATACGGGCGGCCGTTTACGGCCAGACATGATCGTGCACCTGCCGGGCGGACGTCAGGTCGTTGTGGATGCAAAGGCTCCGCTTAATGCCTATTTGCAGGCGATGGAAGCCCCTTCGGACGAGGCGCGTGCCGCAGCGTTACAGGACCACGCCCGTCAGGTACGCACCCACATCAGTCAGTTGAGCAAAAAGGAATACTTCGATCAGTTCAGCCCTACGCCGGAGTTTGTGGTGCTGTTTGTGCCGGGCGAGGTGTTTTTCTCCGCCGCCCTGATGCAGGACCCGACGCTGATAGAGTTCGGCGCGGAGAAACGGGTGATTCCCGCGAGTCCGACCACGCTGATTGCTTTGCTCAAGGCCGTTTCCTACGGTTGGCGGCAGGAAGCCTTGGCGAAAAACGCACAGGAAATGGCTGAACTGGGGCGCGATCTATACGAGCGCATGGGCACACTGGCCCAGCATTGGCAGAAAGTGGGGAAACATCTGGATCAGGCCGTGGGCGCGTTCAATCAGTCGGTGGGTTCGCTCGAGGGGCGGGTGTTGCCCACGGCGCGCAAATTCCGAGAACTCGGTGCCGTACGTAGCGATAAGGAAGATCTGCCGAGTCTGACCCCGTTGACGACGGAAACCCGGCCGCTTACGGCCCAGGAGTTGACCGGACCGGACTCAGCGGCTGCCATCACGCAAAAGGATTGAACACCTCGTCCTTCTGTTTGCGGTGCCGCTTGAGTTCAAAAGAGAGCACTTGCACGATCTCTTCTTCATCCAGTGGTTTGGCGGGTTTTGAACTCCGCTCGCTCAATTCGGCAGCAATCGCCTGAATCAGATGTTCGAGCTCTTGGGTGGACAGGGCATTCAGTTCGGTGTTCAGGTTCATTTTCAATGCGGTTAGCTCATCAAAACAGAATGGAAACGGGGTTGAGGCGTCAGATTGAATCGCTCCGTGCGAATGCGCAGGTCTCTAAAGTGCGTGGTGACGGTTAATTGCGGGCCAAGTTCGGCAATAGACAACCCATGCGCCGATTGGCTCTCGTCGGCACCGGTGTCGATCCATAGCCGGTTGCCAGCACGCCTAGGTATATTCGAGACACTATGGCCCTGAATAACCCAGGCGATACCACTGATGTGGCGATCATTCTGTTCACCGTTCCTGAGCGATTGAAACTGAGCGTTACCCCAGAGCAGCGATTCAATACTCGGCTCATCGCGCGGTTGATCCCAGAATTTTACTTTTTTGATTCGCTCAAGCCGTGTGACGCTGCGGCTCCAATCCCAGTCGGGCAGTTCGGCGTGGATGACGCCAACGGCCTCGGGGCCATTGCCGACCTGTATCATGAGTGGCATTTGGGTGATCAAATTCATGATCTCGGTAATCAGATCGGCCCATTTGTCCTCATTGAGCGCGTCGTAGGCATCCAGTAGCCACTGCGCGCCGATGGAGACCATTTTCTGCCGCTCGTCCGCGGTGAGCTGCCTGCGCGTGAGTGCCTGACGATACTGACTGATCATGCGCTCATGGTTGCCCGCCACAGAAAAGAACCAGGGCTCCGACAGCAGTCGCAATGTATTGAGAGAATCGGTTCCGCGATTAATTAAATCGCCCACCGCGATCAGTCGATCGGACTCCGGCTTGAATTGATGATAATCCAGTACCTTTTCCAGCCGCGACAAGTGGCCATGAATATCACCAACCACAAAATCTCGTCCATTCGGATTAACGAGGAGCTGTTTAAATAAAGTCATTAATAAGAATCAATCGATTGATTATCGCTCAGTCACGAAAAGGGTTGCGCAGGGAAGGTTTGGCAACGTTCCGCAGCATTCCTTTCCGTTAAGTTGGAAAGGAATAAAATCATGGAAGAGCAACGGTAATCCGAGCCACGATAAATTGTGGCCAGCATGAAAAATCAGAATTCGTTTGAGTATGGCCGCTATGTGGCGGCTCGTCAATAGCAAAATATGCGGGATGGTTTGCTGTTAATTGTTGTGGCTTCAACGGCGTGGACAAGCTCTATACTGGGCACCGTCTCATGAAATAACCATGGCGAATGCCGCCAAAAAGAGTGGCAAGCTCATGGTTGACGACCCCATTCTGGGCGATGGCCTATCCGCCAGAAAATAAATGAGACAAACCACCTAATCAGAAGGAAACTCAAATGAAAAAAATCCGATTGCTTCAGTCCGCGTTTGTTTTGTTCATGCTGGGCCTGTTGAGCGCACTACCGGTGCAGGCACAGACCGTTGATGCTAAGGCGATTGATGCCTTGGGCGGTAATTCACTTGCCAATCATCATATTGTCCTTCAGGAAACCGATAGTGACTTGCAACGTCAAACCTTGGTGCTGAATGTCGCAAGCAACCTGATTAATGCCTACGGGGACAATGCCGACATTGAGATTGTTGGCTTCGGCCCCGGTATTTCTCTACTTTTCGCCAACAATGAACATGCCAAGCGTATTGAATCTCTGGCGCAACAGGGTGTGCGGTTTTCGGCTTGTATGAACTCACTGGCAAAAGCGACCGAACGGCTGGGATACGAGCCAAAACTGAACCCGGTTGCCAAAAAAGTACCCGCTGGTATCGTGCGGATCATCGATTTGGTGGATGCTGGGTACATACTTGTGCGGCCTTAACAGGATGCTGAAATGAGTATTTCATCAGCCTGTTAATATTGATCGAGTGGGCGGCAAAAATGCCCTTCATGATTTGTTTGGAGCATATGCCTCATATCGAGGGTTTTTCGCCCCTGTCAATTCATATAATCTGTTGATCTATCCGTTGATTTTTTGGAACGCTGCGAACCATGACCGAAACAACCGCCTCTGAAAGCATGAGCCACAAGGAAGTGGCTGAATACATTGCCAACCACGATGCCGATCGCCGAGGTGGTTTTGTCGCGCGCCCGATCTTGTTGCAAAAACTTAACGAGTTTGGCTCTCCAAGCCTTGCGGTGCTTACCTTCGAAGGAGAGAAAACGCTGACGCTCGCAGGTTTGCTCTCCTTGCAGCCGGACGATGAAGTCGTGCTGTATGACGATAATGCCCCGGATGGTGCGCAATCATTCTACGGTGTTGTCGAAGACGTTCGCGAGGGCGTGCGACCAGCGGATTCGATTAAGCGTATGCGATTGATTTACTTGCAGAAAAAATCCTCAGACAAGGTGCTGGATCCAAGAGAAGCCTGACGTTTTTCCCTTGATCAAATACGCCACAAACGCGCGTTTTAGGCGCACTGCGTTGCAATGGAGAGCCCGTCTATGATCAATCTGATCGAACCCGAAATGCGGTTGCATATCGAATCAGCCGCCCGTGACGCAGGCGCTTCGGTCAATCAGCTCGCCCAGCTTCGTGTGTTGCTCGAAGTCAGTCCGTTTGTCGCCGAAAACATCACAAAACAACCTTGCTTATGGCCTTTTTTGCTGGAGCAGGTAAACCATGCCAATGGCCCGACAGGTTTGGCCGAGCGGATTGAGCAGCAACTATCCAATAGCCCTATCGAAGATTTGGATCAGCAATTGCGCCACATCCGCCGAGCCGAAATGTTGCGCATCGCCTGGCGGGACGTGGCTCGGCTTGCACCGACAACGGAAACCTTGCGCGATCTTTCTGATCTGGCCGATCAGTGCGTGCAACAGGCGCTGATGGCGCATGAACGCGTCCTTGTGGCACGTCATGGCTTTCCTCGAAGCAAGCAGGGTGCGTACCAGCAACTGGTAGTGCTGGGTATGGGGAAACTGGGCGGTTATGAGCTCAATTACTCTTCGGATATCGATCTGATTTTCCTGTTTGAGGAAGAAGGCGAAACCGACGGCCCCAAATCCATTTCCAACAGCGAGTTTTTCATCAAGCTGGGCCAACGGGTGATCCGTTCGCTGAATGAAGTCACGAGGGACGGGTTTGTCTTCCGTGTGGATATGCGTCTGCGGCCGCACGGTGATGAAGGGGCGCTGGCATTGAGTTTCGATGCCGCCGAGCTTTATTACACGACGCTTGGGCGCGAATGGGAACGTTACGCACTCATCAAGGCGCGAGTGATTGCGGGCGATCAAGCGGCGGGTGCGCGGTTGCTGGCACTGCTCAAGCCGTTCGTCTATCGCAAGTATCTGGATTTTGGTGCCTTCGCCCAGTTGCGCGACATGAAAAAAGCCATAGAACGGGAAATGAACCGTCGGGGCATGCACGACAATATCAAACTCGGGCCGGGCGGGATTCGAGAAATCGAGTTCATCGGTCAGTTGTATCAGCTTTTGCGCGGTGGCCGCGAACCCAAGCTGCAAAGCAGGAGTATCCTGACGACGCTGGAAGTGCTGCGGGGGCTCAAGGAACTGCCCTCGGCGATCATCGACGAGTTGCTGGCTGGATATGACTTTCTGCGACGTGCAGAAAATCGCCTGCAGATGATGCATGACCGACAAACGCAAACTCTGCCCCTCGATGATCTGGATCAGGCGCGCCTGGCTTTGGCCATGGGTTACTCCTCCTGGGGTGATTTCATGGCGGCGCTGGATCAGCATCGTCAGCGCATTCATCGATATTTTGGCGAAATTCTGCAAACCAGTCGCGACGACAACGTGAACGAATTGCCCATGCAGCAAATCTGGTTGAACAATCTAACGCCGGAAGTGGCCGAGGAGTTGCTGCGCAAGCAGGGTTTCGATGATCCTGAATCGATTCTTGATACCTTGCTGGCTTGGAAGCGCGACTTAAGCCCGCAGCTTAGCGATACGGTTCAACATCGTCTGGATCTTCTGATGCCGAACGTGTTGCAGGAAGTGGCCACCCACGGCACCAGTGCCGAAACGCTGCGTGCGGTGCTCGCCTTGGTCGATGCGGTGCTGAGTCGGTCGGTGTATCTGGCCTTGTTGATCGAGCAGCCGGCGGCGCTCAAACACTTGGTGCAATTGTGTTCAGCCAGTCCCTGGATTGCCGAACTCTTGCGCCAGCAGCCAATTTTGCTGGATGAGCTCGTTGATGCGAACAACTTGTACAGCCAGCCGGATGTGCAGGCCCTATCCCAAGAAATTTCCGGATTCCTGTCGCGTTTCCCCGATGACGAAGAGCGCCAGTTCGATGAACTGCGACGGTTCCGGCAACTGGCCACGCTGCGCGTGGCCGCAGCCGATGCCATGGACATTCTGCCGGTGATGCGCGTTTCCGATCAGCTGACCTGGATTGCCGAAGTGGTGCTGGAAAAAGTGCTGCAACTGGCTTACCAGCAGATGGTGACACGGCATGGAGAGCCACGCGCGCTCGATGAGCACGGAGCCGAGTACACGCCGGGATTTGCCATCATCGCCTATGGCAAATTGGGCGGGATCGAATTGGGTTACGGCTCCGATCTCGACGTGGTATTCCTGCACGATTCCACCGATACATCTGCAATGACGACGGGCCAAAAACCTATCGACAATCAGCTCTTCTTTGCCCGTTTGGCGCAGAAAATCATCCATATCCTCAGCATTCGCACACCCTCGGGCGTGCTTTATGAAGTCGATACGCGCCTGCGACCAGATGGGGCGGGCGGCCTGCTCGTGTCCAGTCTGCAGGGGTTTGAACAGTATCAGAAGCAACACGCCTGGCTGTGGGAAACACAGGCATTGTGTCGCGCTCGGTTCATTGCCGGACAGAATCAGATTGCCGAGCGATTCGCCACGATCCGCCGGGACACGCTGTGCGCGCCACGTGATCCGGCCACGCTTAAAGAAGCGGTATTGGACATGCGGCAGAAAATGCGCGCCGAACACGGACAAACCGGCGCTGGTGAAACCTTTCATCTGAAGCGCGGGATCGGTGGTATCACCGATATCGAGTTCATGGTGCAGTACCTGTTGTTGCGCCATGCACACGCGCACCCGGAGATAGTCGCTTTTACGGATAATATCCGTCAGTTGCGCGCGCTGGCTCAGGCCGATTTACTGGATGGGGAGCGAAGCGAACAACTGGTGACGGCCTATCAGCGTTTGCGCAACACTTCGCATCGGCGCACCCTGAACAAGCAGTCGCTGGAGTTACCCTGTGCCGATTTTGCCGAAGAGCGGGCCGTCGTTCTGGCTGCGTGGCAACAGATTTTCGAGTTATAGAAACCGGCGGCAGCCCGCGATTCGTTTGCTGCCATTCAAAGAAGAGGGTGCCGCATGCATATCTGGGTTGATGCCGATGCCTGCCCTGTGGCGGTCAAGGAAATTCTGTTTCGTGCGGCCGCACGCACGGGCCTGCCGATGACCCTGGTGGCCAATCAGCCGCTGGCTATTCCGCGCGGCGCATCGACTGTGCGCTTCATTCAGGTGGCAGGCGGTTTTGATGTCGCCGACAATGAAATCGTGCGCCGGTTGTCGGCCGGTGATCTGGTCATCACACAGGATATTCCGCTGGCCGCGGAGGTGATCGAAAAAGGCGGCCTGGCACTGAATCCTCGGGGCGAGCACTACACGCCAGATTCGATCAAAGCACGCCTCTCGATGCGTCATTTCATGGAATCCCTAAGGGAATCCGGCGTGAATACGGGTGGTCCGGCCAAGCTGAATCAGTCGGATCGACAGGTATTCGCCAACGCACTGGATAAAATTTTGCTGGCCCGTCCCGGTTCGGTCTGAAACCAAATACCCGACCGTTGATCTAACCCGCGTTGTATTTCTCTCAAGGGAGCCTCGTTCGAGGCGACTTTTTTATCGTGAGTATCAGGAGTTCAGCTATGGATCGCGCGGTGCGTTACGGTTTGTCGGTTCTGGTTTTTCTGTTCGCGGCGGCTACCCAGGCTGAGGTCTTGGCCGCGCCAATCAAGGTGGGTTATGTCAATTCGGTCGCGTTGATGGAGCAGGCGCCGCAGGCGGATATCGCCAAGCATGCGCTGGAACGAGAGTTTTCTCCTCGTGAGCGGGAGATTCGTGCATTGCAGCAGCAGGCTCAAACGTTGCAAGGGCGACTCGACAACGGTGGGGCGAGTATGGGCGACACTGAACGCAGCACGTTGCGCCAGCAACTCGACCAGAAAATGCTTCGTATCCAGCAAATGCAAAGCGATTTCCAGGACGATCTCAACCTAAAGAAAAACGAGGCGTTGGGCAAATTGCAGCAGGCTGTATTGCAGGCAATCAAGGATGTTGCCAAGACGAATGGCTATCAACTGGTGCTTTCCGACGGGGTAGTTTATGCCGCGCCTTCCGTGGACATCACCAAGCTGGTGGCCGAGCGCTTGAAGCAACTGGCCAAAGGGAAGCAATAGGCGCAAATCCTGAGTCGGCAAATCCCCTTGCACCCCTTTTTCAAAGTGAGGGAAGCTCGGAAAACCAGTCATTCCCGCGTAGGCGGGAATCCAGCGCCTTGATTTTTCTGGGTTCCTGCTTTCTCGGGAACGACAAATCACGGGTATATCGAAATGCCCGGAGGGAAAACAGCCTCCTTTCTTTGAACGCGCGCGCCTCCCCCTTTGTAAAAGTGGGAATGAGGGGGATTTAGAAGGGATTTGCATTCATGCAGAGGCATCCTAGTGCGGTACTATGTCCGGAAGGTTCCTGTTTCGCACCGCAGATGGCGCAGACAGGCACTTGAAACCGAACACCTTTTGATTAAGAAAAAGACTATGGAAGCCATTCAACTGATTCGTGATTTTCTGCAGGAACGGACGCAGACAGATCCGGCGCTCGTTACCCCTGACGCCCGCCTCGAAACGCTTGGAATCGATTCGTTCACCTTGTTGGAATTGATTTTCGAGTTCGAGGAAAAATACGGCGTCAGTATTCCCAATGATACGCAAACGCCTGAAACGGTTCAGGACCTGTTGAATCTGATCGCCCGTTTCCGCCAGCAAGCCGAAGCCAAACCATCGTGACGCGGCCGCATCGTGTGGCGGTAACCGGGCTGGGCATGGTCAGCCCATTCGGCGGGAGCACACAGGATTTTTTCACGCGGATGCTGGCGGGCGAGTCGGCCGTTGCCCTCTATGAAACCGACGATGCACCGCGCGGGCTTTCGGTGCCCGCGGTGCGCTGTGCCGATTTCGATCCGGCCGAGCGCGTGCCAAAACATATGCTCGCCACCATGGATCGGTATGCGCAACTGGGTTTGGCTGCCGCATTTGAGGCATGGGCTCAGGCTGGTCTTACCCTCGGTGCGAATGAAGACAGTCCTGATGCGGGCGTTGCATGGGGCTCGGCGCTCGGTGGCACACTTGCTTATGAGCGCGGCTATCGCGACCTCTGGCAGAATGGACAGGAGCGCGTCTCGCCAATGTCGGTCGTGCAGGGCATGAACAATGCCGCCTCGGCGCAAATCGGTATTGCGCTGGGGTTGGGTAATTCCTGTCTGACCTACACCGTGGCTTGTGCCTCGGCAGCGGCTGCGATTGGCGAGGCCTTCAACCGTATCCGTTACGGTGATGCGAAAATCATGCTGACCGGCGGTTCCGATGCGCCACTGGCCTATGCCGTCGTGCGCGCCTGGGAGGCGATGCGTGTTCTGGCGCCGGGTGATCGTGATACGGCGTACCGTGCCTGCCGACCGTTTCACCCCGATCGTCGTGGCCTGGTGCTGGCCGAGGGTGCCGCCGCACTGGTGCTTGAAGACTGGGATCATGCCGTGGCGCGCGGCGCACCGATTCTGGCCGAAATGAGCGGGTTTGGCGCGAGTTGCGATCACAGCCATCTCGTGCGACCGGATGCGGGCGGGCAGGTTCGTGCCTTGCAGCAGGCGCTCGATCAGGCGGGTTTGGCGCCCAAAGACATCGGTTATGTCAATGCCCACGGCACGGCGACGCGTGAAGGCGACCCAACAGAAATACAAGCACTGAAAACCGTATTCGGCGCCCATGCAGAACATCTGGCTGTGAGCGCGACCAAATCCATGCATGGTCATGTGATGGGCGCGACGGGTGCAATCGAAGCACTGATCACGGTGCTCGCGCTTTGGCAGGATGCCATTGTGCCCACCGCTCATCTGGATGCCATCGATCCGGCGTGCGCGGGGGTTCGGCACATAACGCAAGCTGAACACGGTAGCGACTTGCAGGCTGCATTGTGCAGTTCGTTCGCGTTTGGCGGCAGCAATGCGGTTCTGGCGTTCAAGGCCTGTAAATGATTAGTTCGAATAACGATTCGGAAATCGATAGGCGAATCAACTTATAATCCGCCCCGAAAATACAAATGGATCAATTGAAATGACCGATTTAAGTCAAAAAATTACAGACCAGGCATTGGTTGAAGAGCTGGCAAATCTGATTGTCGATGGGTTGAATTTGGAAGTCAGCGCGGCGGAGATCGATGCCGATGCCCCCTTATTTGGGCAGGGTCTCGGGCTTGACTCCATCGATATTCTTGAAATTGCGATGATGGTGTCCAAACGCTACGGTTTCGCCCTGCGCAGCGACGATGAGAACAACACGCGGATTTTTTCTTCGCTCCGGCACTTGGCGCAGCATATCGCCGAGCATCGCAGCTGTTAAGTCGAATCATGTCGCGCGCCGGACTATTGAGTCGCGTTAAGGCGGGTTTGATCCTGTTCCTGCTGGGGCTTGATCTGTTTTTGGCCAATATTCTGAGCCCCAAGGCCCATGTTTCTGCCGCGGTGGTCGTGTTGGCCTTTTTGCCGATTACCTTGATTATGCTGGACGTGCTTTGGCATACAGCGGGCAAGGCAGTCGCGCTGGCGGTCGCCGCGTTGATCGTACTCGGCGGCGTGCTGCTGTTGCCGCAACTTCAGGCGCAGATCAGTCTGATCTATCTCTTGCAACACCTCACGGCGAACCTGTTGCTGGGGTTCTGGTTCGGCCGCAGTTTGTGGCGCAATCGCCAACCGGTATGTACGCAATTTGCGGGCGTGCTGCATCCCCGCATGACGCCGCTGCTGGTGCAGTACACGACGCGCGTGACGCAAGCCTGGACGATTTTTTTCTTCGCAATGGCGACCACGTCAATCCTGTTGTATCTGTTCGCGCCCATCACGCTATGGTCCATTTTTGCCAATAGCCTCACGCTGCCCCTGTTAGTGCTGATGTTCGGGGCGGAATATCTGGTGCGACGCCGCGTGCTGCCGCCGGAAGATCAGCTCGGCCCGCTGAGCGCCTTTCGTGCCTATCGTCGTTCGGTACTGGCTCGTCTTGCCCAAGGCAGGCATTCGAACGTGAATCCGGACACTCCGACGTCCAAATGAGTGCGTTGATGACCTCGTTCCCACTGATTTTTGCTGACCCCGATCAGCTATTGTTCTACCGCCAGCAGGGTAACGCTGTACACACCATCACGGCACGCGAGTTTATGGCCGATGCAGAGGCGCTGGCTGTCGATTTGACGACCAGAATGGGCGCGCACCAGTCCATCATCAACCTTTGTCAGGATCGCTATCGTTTCATGGTGGGTTTCGCCGCCACGATACTCGCGGGGAAAACCAATCTTCTGCCCTCGACCTTTACTGGCGAAACACTCCGTCAGATTTTTATCGACGCGCCGGACGCACTTTGTCTGCACGATCACGACGACTGGCCGTTTCCCTATCCTCATCTTTCCTTGGATCATCTCTCCCTGAGCCATCGAGCTTTGGCAAATCGCTGCCCTCGGGAGCCGCTGCCGGATGGTTTGGGTGAATCGGATCACATCAAGCCCGAGCACGTTGTGGCACAGGTATTCACTTCCGGTTCGACCGGCCTGCCGATGCCCCATAACAAAACCTGGGGCAAACTGGTGCGCAACGTTGAGGCCGCCCTTCAGCAGTTGGGGCTTTGGCGCCCCGTGAGTCTGGTCGGCACCGTACCGCCGCAGCATATGTTCGGTTTCGAATCGCTGGTGCTGCTTTGCCTGATCGGGCGCTGCCCGCTGTGGTCCGGCAAGCCGTTTTATCCGGCGGATATTGTGGCCGCGCTCGATGCCATGCCCGAGCCGCGTATGCTCGTGACCACGCCGTTCCATTTGCAGGCCCTGTTGGATGCACAAATCGCGCTGCCCAAAATCGACCGCCTGCTTCTGGCCACGGCACCTCTTTCACCCGAACTGGCCGAGCGGGCCGAGCGTGTGACTGGCGCGCCGCTGTTTGAAATCTACGGCAGTACGGAAACCGGTCAGATCGCTAATAGACGCCCGACGCAATCGACGGCCTGGACGTTGTTTCCGGGCATCACGCTGACCAAAGCTCACCTGGATGAAAACGATGAACTGTTTATCGCCAATGGCGAACACATTGAAGCGCCGGTCATGCTGTCGGATCGCATCCATGTGCGAGCGGATGGTCGGTTTGATTTACTGGGGCGCATCGCCGATCAGGTCAATATGGCGGGCAAGCGCAGTTCGCTCAATTACCTCAGCGCCCAACTCAAGGCCATTGACGGCGTAACCGACGGGGTGTTTTTCCTGCCCGAAACCAAAAAAGATCGGACCGGGAAAAATCGGGTCGGGAAAGATCAGGCCATCACCCGATTGTGCGCGGTGGTAGTGGCTCCGGCGTTGAGTGCGGCGGATATTCTGGCTGCCCTGCGTGATCGGCTCGATCCGGTATTTTTGCCCCGCCCCCTCATTCTGGTAGAAAACTTACCCTATAACGCGACCGGCAAACTGCCGCAAATCGCCTTGCAGGCCATCCTTGATCAGCATCTCGCGGCTCTGGCACCCAAAAATCAAACCTCATGGCGTATTCCGTCCGATCATCCCGTGTTTGCTGGCCATTTCCCTGGCCATCCGCTGGTGCCGGGCGCCTTGCTGCTGGATTGGGTGGTGGAGCGCGTGGCCGCGTATTGGCAGGTTGCGTCTGCGGGCTTGCGCATCGAACAGGCCAAGTTTACGCATCCCGTGTTGCCGGATGCGCGCGTGACGCTGGACTTGAAGCCCGAAGCCGACCGGTGCCGATTTACGTTGCATGTTCACGCTGGGGAAACAAACCCGGTTGCCGTCTCGGGCGTGTTGAGTCGCCAATCGAACGATGAGGCTGGCGATACGGAGGCGAGGCAAGCATGAATGCATCCGCCAAGGCTGAATGGCAACAGCGCCCCGAGCGCGGCAGCCAGTTCATGTTGCGCGTGATGCTTTGGCTCTCGCGGCATCTGGGGCGCAGCGTGAGCCGCTGGGTGCTTTACCCCATCGCGTTGTATTTTTTGTTGTTCGTGCCCGCTGCTCGGCGCGCGTCGCGTCAGTATCTGGCGCGCGTGTTCGGGCGGCCAGCACGGTTGATCGAAGTGTTCCGGCATATCTTCACGTTTGCCAGCACGGTGCATGATCGCGTGTATTTACTCGATGGCCGTGATGACCTGTTTAAGATCGAATTCGTCAATCGCCACTGGTTTGATTCACCCGAAGGCGCCATTCTGATCGGTGCACACATGGGTAGCTTCGAGGCTTTGCGATCGGCGGGAAAAACACACGCCCGGCGTCGCGTGAGCATGTTGATGTATCCAGAAAATGCCCGAAAGATCAATGCGCTACTTGCCTTGGTCAACCCGGATGCCGCCAACGACATCATCCCTCTCGGGCAGGTCGATTCCATGCTCACCGCTCAGGAGCGACTGGCAGCGGGCCATCTCGTCGGGATGCTGGCCGACCGGAGCCTGCCGCAAGACACGTTGCGCCCATGTGTTTTTCTGGGCGAACCCGCTGCATTCGCGTTGGGCCCGTTCCGTGTCGCCGCCCTGTTGAAAAAACCGGTCTATTTCATGGCCGGTCTGTATCTCGGCGGCAATCGCTACCGCGTGCATTTCGACCGACTGGCAGATTTTTCCGACACCCCGCGTGCAGGGCGGGATGCGGCCATCCTGGCGGCGCAGGATCGATATGTCGAAATACTCGAATCGCTCTGCCGACAAGCGCCGTACAATTGGTTTAACTTTTATGATTTCTGGTCTGATGATTCCTCATCAGATCACGCACGTACGAACCCGCCAGACAAAGAGCCTGCCGACTGATGCGCCAAACCCTTTTTCTCATGTTACTTCTGCTTCAGGGCTTAGTTCAGCCTGTAACCGTGGTCGCAGCCGCCCCATCGCCGGACTGGTCGCCCGCATCGGTGTTGCACACGCTGGCGGAACATCGTCGGGGCGAGGTGCGATTTACTGAACAAAAATTCATCGGTGTGCTCGATACCCCGCTGCTTTCGGAGGGCACACTCACGTTCCGTCCGCCCGACTATCTGGAAAAGCACACCACCTCCCCGCGTGATGAACGCATGACCATCGAAGGCGATGTGCTCACCTACACACGACAGAGCCAGACCTACACGCTGAATCTGGCCGAGCACCCGGAGGCCACGGCCTATGCCAACAGCATCCGTGGCTTGCTCAATGGCAATGCCGCGTTGCTGCGGAAAAGTTATGTGTTGAAACTCAGCGGCGACCGCGCGCATTGGGTGTTGCTGCTCCTGCCCACCGACCCGCGTATTCAGAGCCTGATCAAGAGCATCAGCGTGAACGGCTCGGGTGATCATCTGCAAAGAATTGAATATGATCAGGCCAACGGTGATCGCTCGGTCATGACGCTTCTACCCGTCATTCCACCGACACCATGAAACACCAAGGCCTTGAAAAAATGAGCTGGACAGAGCGACGCCTGCCCGTCATCGGCCTGTGGTTGTTGGCACTGGCCCTGAGCCTCGCTGTCATTCTGCACACTCGCTTCACGGCGGATATGTCGGCATTCCTGCCCGAACACCCCACTGCGGCGCAGGCGTTTTTGGTCGATCAAATCAAGGATGGTGCCATTTCGCGCATGATCCTCATCGGGATTGAAGGCGGCGATGCTGCCACACGTGCAGACGCTTCGAAGGCATTGGGTAACGCTCTGCGGCAATCAGGCTTATTCACCGTGGTGCGCAACGGCGATGCGCCGACCCGTGACCAAGATAAAACCCTGCTGTTCGATCATCGCTACCTTCTAAGCCCGGACATCACGCCTGAGCGCTTCACCGTGGCGGGCCTGCACGAAGCCATCGCCAATGGCATCGATTTGCTTGCTTCGCCCTTCGGCATGTTCTCGCAAACGATTTTTACCCGCGACCCCACCGCCGAAACCTTTGCCATCGTCGGCAAGCTCGGCCAGAACACGGGTACGGATGACGCTCCACGCAACCAAAACGGCGTGTGGGTGTCACCCGATGGCAAACGGTCATTGATGATGCTGCAAACCCGAGCGGCCGGGTCCGACACCGATGCCATGGCGCGCGCCATAGAGGCTGTCCGTGCGGATTTCTCGAACGCCGTGAAGGCGCACCCGGACGGGTCATCGCTGCGCCTGCTGGTTTCCGGCGCGCCCGTATTCTCGGTGGATGCCCGTGCGTTGATCAAATCCGATGTGGAACGATTCAGCATCATTGGCAGTGTGGCCGTGATGTTGCTGCTGTTGGTGGTGTATCGCTCGTTTTCCATGCTGGTTCTGGGGCTGTTGCCGGTTTTGACCGGTATTGCGGTCGCGATTGCCACCGTCAGCCTCGGTTTTGGCACCGTGCATGGCATCACCATCGGGTTTGGCACCACTTTGATTGGGGAAGCCATCGACTACTCGATCTATTACTTCATCCAGACCCAGAACGCACCGAAAGAGGGTTCAGCATTTCGATCTGCGGGCCGATCTGAGGGAATGGAACGCTTCTGGCCGACCATCCGCTTGGGCGTACTCACATCAATCACCGGCTTTGCCGCCTTGTTGTTTTCGGGCTTCCCCGGCCTAGCGCAAATCGGCCTCTATTCGATTGCCGGTTTGACGACTGCCGCATTGGTGACACGGTTCGTGCTGCCGCATTTGGGCACGGCCCGACTCAACCGACATTCGCTTGCGGGTATCGGGCGGCTGCTCGCCCCCGTTTTTCGCGCCATACAAGCGTTGCGCTGGGGATTTGTGCTGTTGGCGCTCGCGGGTTTTGTATTACTGGTGTGGCGGCACGATGCGATCTGGCAAACCGGCCTGTCGGGTTTGAATCCCATTTCCGGGCAGGCAAAAGCGATGGATGATGAACTGCGTGCCGACATGAACGCCGATGACGCCCGTTATTTCATCGTGGCCAAGGCGCCTACCCAGCAAGCGGCACTGGCCGCAGCCGAACGTATCGATGCAGCCCTCGAACCGCTCATCAAGCAGGGCGTCCTCGCCCGTTTCGATAGCCCGGCGAAATTCCTGCCCAGTGTCGCTACCCAGCGCGTGCGCCAGCAGGCACTGCCCGACAGCACCACGCTCACTGAACGATTGGATGCCGCCGTTCAGGGCCTGCCCATTAGTGCCAGCAAGCTCAAACCGTTTGTTGATGCCGTCGAGCAGGCCCGCAAGCAAACACCGCTGACGCCAGCCGATCTTGAAGGCACCTCGTTCGGTCTTGCCGTCAGTGCCCTGCTGCAAAAGCAAAACGGTGAGTGGCTGACTTTGATTCGCCTGTATGTCCCGTCTGTCGGCACACTCGATACTGCGCGTATCACGGCTGCCCTTAAATCGAGCGGTATATCCGATGCCCTGTTCGTGGATAAAGACGCTGAATCCAGCCGCCTGTTCAACAGCTATCTGGAAAACACTATTACGTTGTCGCTGGCGGGCTTGCTTGGCATCGTCATTCTATTGGGCTTCGTGTTGCGGCGTCCGGCCCGATTGATCCGCGTGCTGCTGCCGTTGCTGGTGGCCGTGGTGCTGGTGATGGCGGGGCTGAATCTGGCCGGAGAAAAACTCAATATCCTCAATCTTGTTGGCCTGCTGCTGATCGTCGCCATCGGTTCCAATTACGCCCTGTTCTTCAACCAGAACACAGCGCCGGATCACCAGACACTCGCCTCGCTGCTACTGGCCAACCTCACCACGGTCATCGCTTTTGGCACGCTCGCCTTCTCGCAGTTACCCATTCTTCACGCCTTCGGCAGCACGGTCGCACCGGGTGCTTTTCTGGCACTGGTGGTAGCCGCCGCGTTCGCCAAACCCAACGCACCGAAGGCGCCCGCATGACGAACGCACAAGCGCAGAGCCGGACATTGGATCACGAAGAGATTGCCGCACTCATCCCGCATCAGGGCAGCATGTGTCTGCTCGATCATGTAGTTGACTGGAACGCGCAGAAAATCGCATGCACAGCCATCAGCCACCGAGCGATAGACAACCCCTTGCGCCGGAATGGTCGTTTGGGCGCTGCCGTCGGCATCGAATACGCAGCGCAAGCCATGGCGGTGCACGGTGCGCTGCTCGCCGCCCGAGATACCGCGCCGAAAAAAGGCATGATCACGCGTGTGCAGCGCATTGCCCTTCATGCCGAAAGGCTGGATGACTGCCCAGACGCGCTTCGCATCACAGCAAAGCGTCTCATGGGCGATGAGCGGATGGTGCGCTACGGATTCGAACTTCGCTGCGCCGAACGGATGCTGCTCGAAGGTGAAGCCAGCGTGATTCTGGACGCCTAGGCAACGGGGCGTCAGCCGGTCGCTCAAGGCGCTGGCGTTGTTTCTTTCGTATACGTGTTGTAGTCGGTGTTCGCATTATCCAAACAGCGTTCCCGCTCGGCCTGATTCGGCACTTTGAGGCACTCGTTCCTCTGGTAGGATTGTCCCGCCGAATACCATGCCGCCGACGAGCATCCACTGACCAGCGTAACCAGGCCGAGCGCGCCTAAAACTACGATTCGTTGATACATCGAGAGCCTCCCGGATGTTGACATAAATATTGCGCCGATTTTGCGATAAAGTCGTTGTGTTCGTACTTAATGCTTTTAGATTGCCCGTCCTCGTCATTTTTTCTTGGGTCTTCGCAGGAGTAGTTCGCCATGCGTGTTGCTGTATTCAGTAGCAAGCCCTACGATCAGGAAAGCCTGACCCGTGCCAATGCGGCTTTCAGGCATGAACTGCACTTCTTCGAAGCGGCGTTGAATCTCCAAACATGCAGCCTGGCAGAAAATGCCGAGGCCGTCTGTGTGTTCGTGCACGATCAAATCGACGCGCACCTGCTGTGCTGTCTGGCGGGGCGGGGTGTCAAGGTCGTTGCCCTGCGTTGCGCCGGTTTCAACAACGTCGATCTGCCCGCCGCGCGTGAAGTGGGTATTGATGTGGTGCGCGTGCCAGCGTACTCGCCTTATGCGGTGGCCGAGCACGCAGTGGCGATGATGCTAACGCTCAACCGCCATACCCATCGAGCCTATAACCGGGTGCGCGAAGGCAATTTCGCGCTCAATGGCCTGCTCGGGTTCGATATGAACGGCAAGACGGTTGGCATCGTAGGCACCGGGCGCATCGGCACCGTACTGGCCCGCATCATGATCGGATTCGGCTGCACCGTGCTCGCGTACGATCTGTACCCAAACGATGAATGCAAGGCGCTGGGTGTGCGGTATGTCCCGCTGGATGAATTACTGCCGCAAAGCGACATCATCAGCCTGCACTGCCCGCTCAGTGAGGAAACACGCCACCTCATAGATTCGAAGGCGATCGGCAAGATGAAGCGCGGTGCCATGCTGATCAATACGGGCCGTGGAGCACTGATCGATACCAGCGCGGTGATTGCGGCACTCAAAAGCGGCCACATCGGCGCGCTGGGCCTGGATGTGTACGAACAGGAAGAAAACCTGTTCTTCGAAGATCACTCCGAGGAGATCATTCAGGATGATGTGCTTGAACGCCTGATGACCTTCCCCAATGTACTGGTTACCGCCCATCAGGGGTTTTTCACCCGAGAGGCGATCGACGCCATTGCGAAGATCACGCTGAATAATCTTAAGCAGGTTGAAGCGGCTGAGCCGTGTCCGAATCAACTGTGATGCCCGCCCTTTGTTCGTAGCGTAATGGGTGCCACTGCGTGGTTCGCGGATAGCCAGTCTGTCTCATTAGCGGTGCGTTTTACTTGAGTCTGCCCTCTGCGGCGGGCTAGTATCGGGATCAGGATCAAGGCCACGTCAAGAGGACACACTATGCTGCTCAAGCCCGACCTGCGCGATTTCCAGCGGATGCCCCAGCGCGCGCCAATGCGATATCAGAACGAGCACGATCCGACTTGGCAGTCGGCTGAATTGATGGATCTCTCTGCCAGCGGGCTTGCCATGTTGACCATAGAGTCCTTGCCCGAAGGGTCTGTGCTGAACGTCGAGATCGCACCGGCCCTGGCCGTTGTGCCGCCGCTGCGGGCGGTGGTGGAGGTCAGGCGCTGCGAGCCGGATGGCGAAGGCCATCTCGTCGGCGTGCGTTTTGTCGAAATGTACTGATCTGGCCAATTTTTTGCAGAGCGAGTGAACGAACTCACTCAGCACAGAATGTTTGTCGTTGCCACTGTCCGCCTTGCCGCCGAATTCGATTGCCAGCGCGTTCAATCCCTGGTTTGAGCTGTTTCAGCTTCCAGCGTCGAGGCTGGGCGCGTGGTTCCGGCATAGTGAACTTCGACAGGGCGCCCAACAAGTGTAGACATGACCGCTCGCGCATGATCTGTCGATGCGGCGGTAGTAAAAAACTGATCCTGGCCGCATCGCCCCGTGGATGCGGCTACTTCGGATGAGCCGATGCGCCGCCCGACCTGTCTGGCTACAGCGGCCGACGAATCCAGTATGCTCACATCCGGCCCGACGATGGTTCTGATCTGCTGAGCCAGATACACATAGTGCGTGCAGCCCAAAACCAGCGTATCTGCGCCGGCTGCCAGCAGCGGTTCGACATAACGCCGAATAAGGTCGGTTGTGTCCGGATGATCCATTTCGCCGCGCTCGACCTGCTCCACAAACCCGGGGCATGGTTGAAGAAGCACACGTGTGTTGACCCCGTGTGTCCGGCACAAACGCTCTACCGCCGGGCTCTCGATCGTTTTGCGCGTGGCGAGCACGCCGATGGTGCCCGATTGAGAGTGTTCAATCGCGGGTTTGATCGCCGGTTCCAGCGCGATGATCGGGATTGAGAACTGCCTGCGCAATTGCGTCACGGCGATCACTGTCGCCGTATTGCAGGCGACAACCACCGCCTTCGCGCCCGCGGCGATAAGAAAATCCGTCATGGCAACTGCCCGCTCTGTGATGAAGTCGGATGAGCGATCCCCATACGGTGCAAAGCCTGAATCGGCAATGTAGATAATGTCTTCGGCAGGGAGCGCATGGCGAACGGCCTGATAAACAGAAAGGCCGCCCACACCCGAATCGAAAATACCAATAGGCGCTGTGGGCTTGGTGTCGGTTAATTTCACAGTGGGTTTATACCGTGGTGAAAGATAAAAGGGCTAGGAGCCTGCCGGACTTTAGGAATCGTAACTGACTTTAAGAACAAAATGCCTAACGCCGAGTGCAACGGCACTGTGCCCAGCCCGGCAACCGTTTGAACGATTTGAGTCTGTTTATTTATTCGTAATGCGTCCATAGCCGCAGGATTTTGACGATATGCGCTTGCTCTAAAACTTCGTACACAATGCGGTGTTGGATATTAATTCGGCGGGAATATGCGCCGGCAAGATCACCAACAAGTTTTTCGAATGGCGGTGGGTTTTGATAGGGATTCTCCTCAAGCACCTTCAGCAAGTCCATTGCCTTTTCCTTCAGGCCTGATGCAGCGAGCTTCTTCGCGTCTTTTTGCGCGTGCTTGGTATAAACAAGCTGCCAGCTCACCAATCGAGATCCTTTGCACATTCAGACGCTGGCGTGTTCAAACCCTCTTGAATCGACTCGCGCATTCCCGGAATAGCAAGCAAATTGAGCGTTTCAGTTATCGCATTCCAATCCTCTTCCGAGATCAGAACAGCGCTACCTCTTTTGCCCTTTATAACGATGGGTTGATGAGAATCGTTGGCTTCATCAATAAGACTGTACAGCTTTGATCTCGCCTCTGTTGCGTTCAGTATGGCCATGTTGCACGCTCCTTTGATAAAAGCGTACGCCATTACGCACGGTCGCTCAAGGCCTATTTTTCAAACGTACCGGATCATTAATGGCCATGGCATGCGCCACTTAACGATCACCCCTGAGCTTATGCAGCTTATTTCTGGGCAGTACTTTAAAATCAACAAGACAAGTGACCCGATTGACACACCCCAACTTCCTTGAAGCCCTCGTGTGAATGTTCGGCGGAAATTTCACAGGAAACCCTTTTTCATACGAGGCGTTAGTGCGCTTGCCGGCGAACGTCCTGATCTTGCATACGAGCGCAATATGTCACGTGTCACACATTAAGAGTCCGGCTCTGGTGATCAGGATTTCGCCGAACGCTCTGCTAGTGTGCGCCGCCTGCGGTGTCACCATGAAGCGGCTTGTTGGCAGACTCTGCCTGTAGACGCTCCACCAGCCACACCTTGATGATCGATTGGCGGGTAACGCCCATGCGTGCAGCCTCACGATCCAGCGATTCGACAACCCAAGCCGGAAAATCGACGTTGATTCGCTTTTGTCCCTGATTAACCCGGCGAGCAGACGACAAATCGAGGTCATCGACAATATCTTCTTGCCCTTCCTCAAATTTTTTGTCGAAGTCTTTAGCTTTCATAGAGATCAACCCGCCCGCGTAGCGGGTGGGCGGTCGGGATGAGCGTGATGTTAGGCGCGAAATACAAGAAAGGCTGCGAACGCATGATGTACGGAACCTCCCTGTAAGCAACGCCTTTGTTGGCAACTATGCACCAAACCCCGACGAGGCGCGAGCCGGAATTTGAAGGGTGAGTTCGTAGCCAGAATTGGCTGCCAAATCACTGACAGAAAGCACCCTGAATCACCCGAGTGCCTAACGTAAAAGTGAGGGGCGCGAGCGGCTTCGCCGCGAAGCGTCCCTCTCGACTGACGGGTTAGAAGGCGACAGGCGAACGATGCTCTCCCGGCCAAAGCTACTCAAGCTTGCACTCACAGAGATCGTCATAAATCCTGACTACTAAACTAATGTGGCGACCAAGAGCATCAGTGAGCCTAGCGGCATTCCGATCCACTGGGTCATTTGAATCGAACTCCTCAAGGTTGCACAGCAAATCGCGAGCGTCTTCGTAGGTCTCGACATCCCCCGATTCGATCCAGACAAGCTGGATTGGGAATTTCGGTTCGTCTGGAACGGCTTTGCTCATTCTGTCAATCGCCTTCCAACGTTAAAGCTAACCCGCCGCCGGAGCGCACGGCGCGGAGGGAACCCGCCCGCGCAGCGGGTGGGTGGTCGGGTTGAGCGAGTTGTTAGGTTTCAATATTTTTCTGATCCATTGCATGTTTTGGGTGATCCTCAATGAGCAAACATCGCATAAAGATGAGGATCACCGTGAGGATAGGCGTAACTTTGAAGATTACAGATGCGGGCATAACGAGAGCCGCGGTAATACCAATGACACAAGAGATAAGCAATAGTTTGGGCAGTGCACGGAAAGGCCTGTTAGAAAAATTTGGAAGCGCAAAAAAAGCCCCCCAACCAATTGCACCGCCAATCAGGACAAAATACTCCCGCATTTGTGTGAAGAGTATTTTCTGTTGAGAGGCTTGTTCGAGCATTTGCGGGGCAAACTTCGTCCCAAATTCAATAGCTGTATGCCCCGTTACGATGTTGTAGGCAAACACTAGCCACCAACCGAAGGATATTAAACTGACCACGAAAGCCAGAGCCACTAAAAGAGCCAACAGGAATTTTGCAGTTGATCGCATACGGGAGACCTAACGCTGGAGTTAAGCGGCGGCGTAGCCGTCCGCCTTGAACGAGATGTTAGACCTGTGGCACGTCAGTTGCCTTACGATAGCGATGCTCTTGCACTAACCAAGTCGCTATTCCATAAAACGCGCCAGCTGCAAGCCAAAGTGCGGCAGATTGCACAACTGACAATTTTGAGTGGTGGAAAAGGAACGTCATCACGGCAAACATAGGTATGCCGTAGGACACGATGCCGGTGAGAAGAACGTACATAAGCATGCCCTTCGTACGAGCTTTCGCCCAACGATCAATTTCTTTCTGTTTCATAGGACCCTGCCCGGTCTAACGTTAAAGCTAACCCGCCGCCGGAGCGCGCAGCGCGGAGGGAACCCGCACGCGCAGCGGGTGGGCGGTCGGGATGAGCGTGATGTTAGGCGCGAAATACAAGAAAGGCTGCGAACGCATGATGTACGGAACCTCCCTGTAAGCCACGCCTTTGTTTGCAACTATGCACCAAACCCCGGCGAGGCGCGAGCCGGAATTTGAAGGGTGAGTTTGTAGCCCGAATTGGCTGCCAAATCACTGACAGAAAGCACCCTGAATCACCGGAGTGCCTAACGATCAAGCTAAGGGGCCGGCTTCAGCCGGACCCGCTTGAGTGCCTTGTTCGGCACTATCGTAACCACTTGGAGATGATAATGGGACTGATTGACCACATGGTGCAGCGCGACAAATTTCAGTCCGAGGAATTGACCAACGGCTTTGACTTTCCGTGCTGCGTTTGCATCCACCGGCACGGAACCGACAAAGATGAGCCATGCAGGACGTGCGACCACAACATGGGCTCAGTGCCTGACGATGAGGTGCCGAACGCCTGAGTTAAGCCGCGCTGCGAAGCGGCGTCGGCTTGGACGAATTGTTAGGCCGGACACGAGGAAACACGAATGCGACGCGAACAACTGACCGAGCTTGAAAGCCACCTGACCAAAGCAGCGAGCGCACTGCGCGCCGCATGGATTCTTTGCAAGCACAACCACATGGAGCCGACCGCAAAGGAGCTTGCGGACACGGTGCTGGACGTTGAGACGGCGCGGGATCGCGTTAAAGACATTAGTACGGCCTAACGTTAAAGCTAACCCGCCGCCGGAGCGCGTAGCGCGGAGGGAACCCGCCCGCGCAGCGGGTGGGCGGTCGGGTTGAGCGTGATGTTAGAACCGCAACTCATGCCAGAAAAGCTCGAACAGTTTCAACAGCCATACCTATAGTAACGATCAGGAAAAATAACTGAAATTGGAACACGCCAAAGATTGAAGAAGTGTAGCGGTCTTTGATTTTGTTTTGCTCACTCAATGGTAGGTGGCTAAGCCCCCCTTTCCACATGCTTGAAATGACACTAAATGGTGCCTTTTTCATTGAGCTACCCCATCGAAATGAGTCATATGTGACATATCCGCTCAGGGTGGTTAGGAGAAGAAGAATCCAAGCATTCATAGGGTTCTAACGCCAAGCTAAAGGGCGCCAATGGAGCGCAGCGGAATTGGCGTCCATTTTGAGCGCCGTGTTAGGCTTGCGCGAGTAATTTATGCCTAATTTTGTCTTTTTGTTGCACATTTCCATTGTCCCAGTTATCAAAAAGACAAAAATAATAGAGCCTTTCATTCATTGTTAAACCGCCGACATTACTAATGGCCGTTTTTCTAAACTCATTTAATTGATTCAAAAAATGCAATGTCCTTTCATCATCTTTAAACCAAGTGTAGCTATGCCATTTTGATAACATCTTTTCCAGGCGTGTAATATCCGTATCGTCTTCTTTCCAGTCATTCACCCATTTAGCCAGGTCACTTCTGAGCTTTTCATCTGGGAGTAAATCAACCACCTCGTCAATGTTCATTTTGACAGCCTAACGATGGAGTTAAGACGCCGACCGCTGGCGTAGCCAGTGGGCGGTCGGCTTGAACGATTGGTTAGAGGTTCTCACGGATCGCCGCTTTACGCACGGGCTCCCAGAAGCCGCCGCTGCCGTGATAGGTCTCCGCATGTAGAGAAAATTGCTCACCACAGCAGCTGCACCTGAAATGGTAAGCGACGATGTCGTCCCATGTCTGGCCTGCTGCCAGTTGTGCGAATGACACAGAGTGCGCCGATGGATCAGTAGTATCGATTAGTGTGCCATCGGTTACGTTTTGGCTAGCAATAGAGATTGCTTTGCGCAGATTGCCTGGCAGTCGGATGGCATAGCGAATACAGAGTTCCTTGCATTTGTCGCAGGCCATGAAATCCTTGCCCTCTAACGTTAAAGCTAACCCGCCGCCGGAGCGCGGCGCGCGGAGGGAACCCGCCCGCGCAGCGGGTGGGCGGTCGGGTTGAGCGTGATGTTAGGCACGAAATACAAGAAAGACTGCGAACGCATGATGTACGGAACCTCCCTGTGAGCCACGCCTTTGTTTGCAACTATGCACCAAACCCCGACGACGCGCGAGCCGGAATTTGAATGGTGAGTTTGTCGCCCGAATTGGCTACCGAGTCGTTGACAGAAAGCGCCCTGAATCAACGGAGTGCCTAACGTTTGAGTTCAGCGGCGGAGCAAAAGCGAAGCTTTTGAGGAGTCCGCTGGAACGAATTGTTAGGGCTATCCCAGCCCAGAAATTTTTGCAATGACTAAAACAACAACCCCAGCCACTATGGGAGCCAAATAGAGTGTGTGAAACTGAGAGAGCCGACCAGGTTTTGGCACTGAAACCTGCTCTTGGATTTCTTGCCGTCTGCGTGGAACGTTACCTTTGACTGACTCTCGGATCAATTCGTTTTCAATTTCTTTGTCAATCTCCGCAAGTCGTGCCGACAATGAGCGAGCGGAACCGACCAAGGCCATTCCAAAGAATATGCAGAGATAAATAACAAAAAACGCAATGTTACTGGTTGCGAAAAGTTCTTTCGGTGTTGGGGTCGGAGAGTGTTTCCAGAAAAACCCTAGAAAGAACGTGTTTTCGTAGATAAGGTAGACCAATCGCTTAATTGGCAGTGCAATCGCGCTACTTAGTTGATCTCCACTATCTAGCCCGAAGTAAAACATTTTCAGTGCTGAAACGGCACTGGACAAAGAGGTGGCGACAACAACAGGCGCACCAACTAGCCACTTTATAAGAATCTTCTTTTTTGCTTCGTCGTATGTCATATGGGGGTTCCTAGCCCTAACGCTTGAGCTCAGCCGCCGGCAGGCCGCGTAGCGGGATGACGGTCGGCTGCAGCGGCTTGTTGGGCACCAGCGCCCACTTGCGCGAGAACGAATGCCACACGCTCCCGAACCGTAACCTTTGGTAGAACACAAGCTTCATACCCTGATTGAAGATACGCTGAAATTGTCGGCACATAGGATTTGGCCGCCCTGTCGTAGCTATGTGTACGCTCGTGATCGCACACATAAATCTCGGGCCACGGTTCTGCCACGAATACCGTACTGGCATAACGGCACTCTGCAGCAATTCGGCAATTCGGCTCGCTTGGTTCAAGGAACCGTAGCCATTCGGGGATGCCGCGGTCAAAGAACACAGGTGCATCGAGAGACTTAGCCGCTTCATAGTCTTGGATGCTGCGAGCGAGAACGGATTCCATGAATGCAGTGCGATCCGTTGCAGGGAGGATTCTGCCATTGCACTCCAGCTGTTCTCGCATGAAGGCAAGGGCTGCTTCTGGAATGGTGGAATATCCAAGGTCGTCCAATGCAGCAATGAGGGTTGATTTGCCAGCTCCAGACGCACCGGTGATAACGTAAAATTCTTGGCTACTCATGATGCAGGTTCTATTGCCCAACGTTAAAGCTAACCCGCCGCCGGAGCGCGGCGAGCGGAGGGAACCCGCCCGCGCAGCGGGTGGGCGGTCGGGTTGAGCGTGATGTTGGGCGCGAAATACAAGAAAGACTGCGAACGCATGATGTACGGAACCTCCCTGTAAGCCACGTCTTTATTCGCAATAATGCACCAAACCCCGACGACGCGCGAACCGGAATTTGAAGGGTGAGTTCGTAGCCAGAATTGGCTGCCAAACCACTGACAGAAAGCACCCTGAATCACCGGAGTGCCTAACGTTAAAGCTAACCCGCCGCCGTAGCGCGCAGCGCGGAGGGAACCCACCCGCGCAGCGGGTGGGCGGTCGGGTTGAGCGTGATGTTAGGCGCGAAATACAAGAAAGACTGCGAACGCATGATGTACGGAACCTCCCTGTGAGCCACGCCTTTATTTGCAACTATGCACCAAACCCCGACGACGCGCGAGCCGGAATTCGAATGGTGAGTTTGTCGCCCGAATTGGCTGCCAAACCACTGACAGAAAACACTCTGAATCACCGGAGTGCCTAACGTTAAAGCTAACCCGCCGCCGGAGCGCGGCGCGCGGAGGGAACCCGCCCGCGCAGCGGGTGGGCGGTCGGGTTGAGCGTGATGTTAGGCACGAAATACAAGAAAGACTGCGAACGCATGATGTACGGAACCTCCCTGTGAGCCACGCCTTTGTTTGCAACTATGCACCAAACCCCGACGACGCGCGAGCCGGAATTTGAATGGTGAGTTTGTCGCCCGAATTGGCTACCGAGTCGTTGACAGAAAGCGCCCTGAATCACCGGAGTGCCTAACGCCGCAAATCACCGGCAGGCAAAACAGAGCGAAGCGATGCTTTTGACTGTCCGAGTGCATTTGCCTTGTTATGCATTTATTTACAAACAACCTTCTGCAAGTATAAGTTTGCTAGTTGTTGACTTATGACGGATGTCAAATAGCGCTTGTGCATCTGGATCATTAAGAAAGCCCTTTGCTCCTTCCTTTGTAGGAAATTCGATAACAACAACTCTTTCAGGTTTCCAATCGCCCTCCATCACTTCAGGCTCGACACCTTGTATGACATATCTGCCATCATGTTTTTGAATGAATGCTGGTATTTTTTCTATATATCCTTTAAAGCTTTCAAAGTCATTGATCGATATGTCCAAGATTAGATAAGCATTCATTTATTTTCCTCTGCGTGACAAACAGCCTCGATATTGTGGCCATCTGGATCAATGACAAAAGCACCATAATAATTTGGGTGGTAGATTTCTCTCACCCCTGGTTTTCCGTTGTCTTTTGCGCCTGCCAAAATTGCTGCCTCATAGAATTTATTGACTTCTTCTCTGCTGACCGCAGAGAACGCAATATGCATCGGGTTTTGTATTTTTTCGTGGACACCAAACCAAAATTCAGGCTTCCCATCCTTACCAAAACCCGCCCAGCCTTGTACTTCTGCTACGAGGCCAATACCTAATGGCGCCAATGCCTTAGAATAAAATTTCTTACTCTTATCATAATCTGATATAGCCATCCCAATATGATCAATAATCATATTTTCTCCTTCGATGCATAACGGTAAAGCTAACCCGCCGCCGGAGCGCACGGCGCGGAGGGAACCCGCCCGCGCAGCGGGTTGGGCGGTCGGGTTGAGCGTGATGTTAGGCGCGAAATCCAAGAAAGACTGCGAACGCATGATGTACGGAACCTCCCTGTAAGCCACGCCTTTGTTTGCAACTATGAACCAAACCCCGACGATGTGCGAGCCGGAATTTGAAGGGTGAGTTTGTCGCCAGAATTGGCTGCCAAACCACTGACAGAAAACATCCTGAATCACCGAAGTGCCTAACGCCTGCCTTCAGCCGCCCACTTGGAGCGAATGACCGAAGGGAAGTAGCGGAAAGTGGGTCGGCTGCAAGGCATTGTTAGGTAACAATTTCTTGGGATTTGGTTGCTTTGGCATCTTTAAGAATTTTTATGCCGCCTCTGACTACTACGGCGGATATTATTGCCCCGATAACTAAATCTGGGTATCTACTACCGAGGAGCCAAACGAGAGCGCCAGAACAGATGACGCCAACGTTAGCAATTACGTCATTTGTGGAGAATATCCAGGATGCTCGCATGTGAACCCCGCCGTCTCGGTGCTTGGATATGAGCATTAGGCAGGCTACGTTAGCTATTAGCGCTAGAAGCCCGACAGCCATGATGAGCATGCTTTGAGGTTCGCTTCCATAGAGTGAGCGACGCACAACCTCAAAAAGGACTCCAAGACCGAGAATGATTTGGAGTACACCGCTTACACTTGCTGCTTTTGCTTGCTGAGAAATGCCTTTACCTACGACGTAAAGTGATATTCCGTAAACGGTAGCATCCGCTAGCATGTCCAATGAATCTGCGATAAGGCCGGTTGATTGGGCGTAGAAGCCTAACGCAGCCTCAACCACGAACATTACCCCATTGATAGAAAGAAGATAGGCCAGAGTAGTTCTTTCTAGCTTCTCTGCTTGCTCTGCGCCGCAGCCGCAATCTGACATTGGTTTGATTCCTCTTTGAGGGTGGGACTTGTTACCTAACGTTTGAATGCACCGGACTGCGCGGCTTTTTGCGCAGGTCCGGTGGAATGACGGGTTGGGCCATTCATCACAGGGAGACCTTCAGTTTGCGGCCACCACTTATGGCGAAACCCTCACGCTCATAAAACGCCAAGGTTCTGTCGAACTGCGGCAGCGGCGGCGTTGTTACCTCCAACCGTTTCCAGCCACGTGCCGCGCCGAAAGACTTTGCTTGGGACACGAGACGGAGACCCAGCCCATTTGTGCGGTAATCTGGGCGAACGTAAAGCTCTGGTATGGTGCCGAAAGTGCCTTCAGCGTAGAGAGCATAGCTTTCATAAAGGGCAATAAACCCTGCCGGATTCCCACTCACGCCACGAGCGACAAATACAAAATACTTCTCACGGTTGAGGAAGTCCTGGAGTCTAGATGTCGTTTCGGCAAGGTCGAAGTTAAACGCCTGAACACCAATGGCATTCATGATTTCAGCCAGCAACTCGCCAACCATTACAGCGACCTCTTGCGCGTCGTCGGCAATCGCCCTTTCGATCGTGAAGTTCGAGCTCATATCATGGGGCCCAACGTTAAAGCTAACCCGCCGCCGGAGCGCACGGCGCGGAGGGAACCCGCCCGCGCAGCGGGTGGGCGGTCTGGTTGAGCGTGATGTTAGGCGCGGAATAAAAGAAAGACTGCGAACGCATGATGTACGGAACCTCCCTGTAAGCCACGCCTTTATTTGCAACTATGCACCAAACCCCGATGAGGCGCGAGCCGGAATTTGAATGGTGAGTTTGTAGCCAGAATTGGCTGCCAAACCACTGACAGAAAACACCCTGAATCACCGAAGCGCCTAACGTTTAAGGTAAGGGGCTGGCTGGAAGCGGGCGAAGCCCGCTGTAAGCCAGTCCCGCTTGACCGCAATGTTAGAGCACTTTGTTTACCGCAAGCCGGAAGAACAAACCTGCATAAGAAATAGGCCACAGAAGAAAGGAACTAAGCTTGGCGCTGGAAACGTTTTCGATAGTGTTGTACATCGGGTGCCACTCGATGAGCCCGCGTAGAACTATGCGGTTGAGCAGGAAACCAAAAACCAAGTAGGCGAAGAAAGCGATGACGCCGGGAAACCATGTGGTTGAGAAGGATAAGTTGACCAAGATGATAAACACTGCAAGAAATGCGGCATAGATGCCAATACTCTTGCGAAGAGACATGGATGAGCCTTGGGCTTGGATTTCGTTGTCTGACATTTTTTACTCCCTTTCTGAAGCGTGGTTGAAAAGCTCTAACGTTAAAGCTAACCCGCCGCCGGAGCGCGACGCGCGGAGGGAACCCGCCCGCGCAGCGGGTGGGCGGTCGGGTTGAGCGTGATGTTAGGCGCGAAATACAAGAAAGACTGCGAACGCATGATGTACGGAACTTCCCTGTAAGCCACGCCTTTATTCGCAATAATGCACCAAACCCCGACGATGCGCGAGCCGGAATTTGAAGGGTGAGTTCGTAGCCAGAATTGGCTGCCGAACCACTGACAGAAAACACCCTGAATCACCGGAATGCCTAACGACCAAGCTCACCGGCAGCCAAAAGCTGCATAGCGAGGAACGAGCGGCGCGGCTTTTGGCTGTCCGAGTGCAGCGCCTTGTTATGCGTTTTTGTTACGACGAACAACAAGAGCCTGTGCCTTGCTGAATGGGTGGGCACGGAACAGAACCGTAAGAACAGAAAACACAACAATCACCTTTCTTTGGCTTGAGCAATACACCACAACCCTTGCACTCATAAAACCATTGGCAAGAATCTGTGGGCATTGTTTCCGTTTCTTTATGACCGCACTCTGGACAAGTAAGGGTTGATGCTAAAATGATTTCCATAACTAACCCTCGCTGCTACTAATGGGAATGGCGCACTTCTTGTTGGGCGGCGACACTATATCCCAAACGCCGACGGCAAACATAAGTGCCAATGCAAAATAAAACATATAGGTGCTCCAACTATCTGTCCAGAAGAGATAAAGCGTAGCAAGCACCATTGCTGGCCCAGCAACCCCAAGAATGCCTCTGATATGTTGTCTATGCGACCACCAGGAAATTGCCACTGATACCAATGCGATAACTGCAAATATTGGCAAGAGTGTATTGATGAATAGACCTTCAAATTTGGCTAGAAACCCCAGACCAATTGTTGCACCAAGGGAACCAAGAACTGGAAAGCAAGATGCACACCCCATTGCCGAGACAATGGCTCCGAGTGAGCCGAGTTTTTCTGATATTGCTGTGAGTCTCATGTGCTGTCTCTTTTACGCATAACGTTTGAATTAAGGGGCGCGCTTTAGCGCGTCGCCCTTGAATGATTTGTTAGGGCGAAACTACCCAAGGATAAGAAGAACGCCAAGAGCGGCAAAGAAAAGACACCCCAAACATACGCGTCACCAAAGGATGCCCAGCTCCGCGCCATACCTAAGATGCCGGTGCTCACAACCAAGATGCCAATGATGGCGAAAATTAACAAGATGACAAAACAGCAAAACGCAACAGCAAGCGACTTGGAAAATACATTCCAAGCTTTTACTCTCACCTTGGCGAAGCACAAGTAGCCACCCAAGCCTGCGACGACCAGGGCAGCAATAAAACCAGGCGCGCGGATTGGTGGGGACTCTAGCCACAAGCCATACAAGAGGTTCAACATCGAGAAGCCCTAACGCTCAGCCTAAGGTGCGCGGCTTTGCCGCGTCACTCTTGAGGCTGTTGTTAGACGGCTGTAAGGCTACCAAGATCTCTGCAGCGAATTTGAGACTATGTGAGCGGCTCAGCTCGTTGCTTGAACCTAAACCCATAGTGTCAGAACCAAGATGCTCTAGATGAGCTGCCAACGCCTTGACAGTACAACCGCTCTTCGCCATCGAAACGATGTGAGGAGCGTAACTGTCGTACTCATCAGCTGGAGCCACGATGCCAGGTTCGACGCCAATCGGATCCCACCGACGCAGGATCTCTTCGACGAGGCGGATATCCGCCATCGCTGCGTCTTTGAGTGTCTTTTGATCAGCTGCTGACATGGTTATGCCGTCTAATGCCGCAAATCACCGGAGGCAAAAAGCAGAGCGCAGCGGCGCTTTTTGCCGTCCGAGTGGATTTGCCTTGTTAGGCGATTTTTACCAATCCATATCACCTGCACGATCATGTACCCCTATTAGATAGTCAACAAAACTTTCCATATCCTCTGTTGAGGCCATAGCGTTTTTGTATGTGGCGTCTGATGCATAAGTAAGAATACTTGGCAGAGTACTCTTTATATACATTACCTCCGGAAAATCGTTTGACTCCCAATAAAACCGCATAAATTCTTCAATAGCGCTTATTGCTTCCTCTTCCTGAAACTCAGTTCCGCTCTGCATTGAGAAACGAGAGCTTCCTTTCTGATGAGGCATAAGCAATGGTACTGCTCCTGCACCCGAGTGAATTTGGAAGGCTTCACCGTTTTTGCCAAAGGCTCCATGAGCCATGTAGTTTCTTATTTGCCTTTTGATTGCAACCAATTTGTCGTAGTGCGGCTTTACCGAGTTTTCCTGAACATCAAGACATGCTTTGAATTTTGATGCCCAATCTTTGTCCGCTAAATTTGCGACATCCTCGCCCGTTAATAAATGACCTTTCAAAATTGCTGCATGAATAAACACATGCTCAGTAAAACTGTAAAAAGCATCAATTGCTGAAAGAGCCAACCATTCTGATTCCCTTTTCAGCTCATAATATGGCATACGAACACTCCAAGAATTTTCAGAATGCTGCGTCTTAATTCTTTCGTCCTTTCTAGAGATTGCTTCTTCTAACTTTTTCTTGTGCTCACTTTCAAGGAATGAGTATCTATCGTGCAGTCTCAAGCTGTGATTCAAAACATTCAATTTTGATTGTTTTGCTGCTTCATTAGCAATCCACTCGAAATATGGCTGAGCTGCTTTAGCCGCTTTTTTTATCTTCTTTACAATCTCCTGGCATTCACCTTCCTGCTTTTCCTTATCAGCAGCAAATAAGCCCATCCCCATCTTTCTGTGCTCTAAAAGATAGGCTGTCCCGTTATAATCAATTGGTACTGACCATGCGACTTTTTCAAACTGGCCTAGGTTCTTATAACCGAGCAAATCCACAAACAGAAAATAAACCAAGTAATATGAAGGTAAGCCTCTCCCAGCATCTGTTCGGCTTGCAGTAAATAAGAAATCCTTCTCAGCCTTAGTACCTTTATCTACCGCTGAAACAATTGGGTCCAGGATTTTTTGAACTCGCTCCCTCAAGCTATCTATGTCATTAGGTAGATTCATCGTCTCTTCTACACGCCTAACGTAATTTAGACAGCATGATAATTGGCGGGCTGTACCAACCAATCAGTTTCAATTTGATGTAACCGTCTATTTCCAATCTGTTTGTCTCTTGTTTTATCCATATAGGCAGCCTAAAATTTTGCGGATGAATCGTCAAGAATTTAATCAACAGCCGCCGAAATTACTGGATCGGGTTCGTGCCGAGATTCGTGTGCGTCACTATAGCATTCGCACGGAAGAGGCTTATGTTGATTGGATGCGGCGGTTTATTTTGTTCCACCGGAAGCGTCATCCTGCGGATATGGGGGCTGAGGAGGTGGGGGCTTTCTTGTCGTATCTGGCGACGGAGCGTCAGGTGGCGGCGTCTACTCAGAATCAAGCCAAGTCGACTTTGTTATTCCTTTGAGCACCTCGAAATAACCGTGATTCGTCGTTCCCGCGAATGCGGGAACCCAGAAAAATCAAGAGCGCTGGATTACCGCCTACGCAGGAATGACGAGTTTTTCGAGCTTCCCCTTTATCAAATGTGTTGGCTGTTGAGTTGCCGTGGCTGGATGAGGTGATTGCAGCGAAACCATCCAAGCGCTTGCCGGTTGTGCTGACACCGACTGAGGTGCGGCAATTGCTCGATGGTACTTCGTGCACGATGAATCTGATTGTGAGCTTGTTGTATGGCACGGGGCTGCGCTTGCGGGTGAAAGATGTGGCGTTTACCCGTCGGGAAATCATTATTCGTGAGGGTAAGGTTAATAAAGATCGGGTTACGACATCCGCACGGTTCAGGAACTGCTCGGCCATAAGGATGTGGCGACGACGATGATTTACACCCATGTGTTGAATAAGGGCGGGTGCGAGGTGGTGAGCCCGCTGGATTTCTAACCAAGTGCTCTATTATTGAAGGCTTATTGGGCACCTCGAAATACCCGTGATTCGTCGTTCCCGCGAAAGCGGGAACCCAGATAAATGAAGGCGCTGGATTCCCGCCTACGCGGGAATGACAGGTTTTTCGAGATTCCCTATTTTGTTTGAGGTGAGCCGATGTCTGAGTTTTGGAACCAAAAATACGCGCGTGATGATTACTTTTACGGCGAGCAACCGAATGATTTTTTGCATTCGCAGATTTTTCGTTTGCCAACCGGTGCGCGGGTGCTGGTGGTGGGCGATGGCGAGGGGCGCAATGGCGTGTGGTTGGCGGAGCAAGGGTTTACTGTGACAACAGTGGATGGCTCCCACGTGGGATGCGATAAATCCCGCGCCTTAGCCGCGCAGAGGAAGGTTTCGCTTGAAATCGTTTGCGCTGATTTGCTGACCTGGGATTGGCCTGTCGGCGCGTTTGATGCGGTGGTTTCTGTTTTTCTGCATTTCTCGCCCGATGAACGCAAGGTGGCCCATGCGCGGATCCAAGCGGCGCTGGTGCACGGCGGCTGGTTGATTATTGAGCAGTTTCACCCGAATCAGTTGAATGGTTACACAAGCGGCGGGCCGAAAGCTGTTGATATGCTGACGACGATGGGTGATTTGGCCGACGACTTTAATGCCATTGATTGGTGGCTGCTGGCCGAGGGGACGACGCGGCTTGAGGAAGGGCCGGGGCATTCGGGCCTGGGTTATGTGAGCCACGGGGTCGGGCGCAGGCAGTGAAAGGGTTTTCGTTGGGCCTATGAATAGGAAAGTTCGAAAAACCCGTCATTCCCGCGTAGGCGGGAATCCAGCGCCTTGATTTTTCTGGGTTTCCGCTTTCTCGGGAACGACGAATCACGAGTATTTCGAGGTGCCCAACAGAGTGCTTCTGCGCACTCGACTCGTCAAATTCTACCCGGCCGCACTTTTTTGAAAAACGGGAACAATTGGGATGTTGCGCCTATCCTTTTGTAAAAGGTGGGTTGAGAAGGATTTGGTGGTTTGGATACAGTGCGGCAAATCCCCCCTGCCCCCTTTGCAAAAGGGGGTGAGGTCGTGCCTTTGAGGAAGGGATGAGAGGTGGCTTTGTCAGAGGTTGCAGGCGCAGGGTTTTGGAATTACGCCTTCCCCTTAGTCTCTGGGTAGCGGCGCCATTAATGCTTGTATGTCGACTTCGCTGAACTTGGTAAATGCTGAGCCGTCGCCGCTCAGTACGCCTTCGGCGAGTTTGGCCTTTTTATCCTGGAGGGCGAGGATTTTCTCTTCAATGCTGCCTTCAGTCACCAGCTTGTAGACGAACACTTGCCGGGTTTGGCCGATGCGGTGCGCGCGGTCGGTGGCTTGATCTTCCGCGGCGGGGTTCCACCACGGGTCGTAGTGGATGACGGTGTCGGCGGCGGTGAGGTTGAGGCCTACGCCACCGGCCTTGAGGCTGATAAGAAAGACAGGGGTGTCGCCGTTCTGAAATTGGCGCACGACGGTTTCTCGATCACGGGTTTCGCCGGTGAGCATGCTGTGAGCGAGTTTGGCCTTGGTGAGCGCTTCGCTGATAAGTGCCAGCATGGATGTGAATTGCGAAAATACGAGGATGCGGCGGCCTTCATCGACCAGTTCCGGCAGCATGGTGAGCAGTAAGTCAAGTTTGGCGCTTTGCGTTGGGCGTTTTGCGCTTTGGCCTGTTTTGCTGCTGGGCAGCAGGCGTGGGTCACAACAAACCTGGCGCAGCTTGAGCAGGGCATCGAGGATGACGATGTGGCTGCGCGCTAACCCCATGCTATCGATGGATTGGCGCACTTTTTCATCCATGGCCGAGCGGACGGTTTCGTACAGGTCGCGCTGTGCGCCTTCGAGCGACACGCTGCGAATAATGCTGGTTTTGGGCGGGAGTTCTGCCGCGACGTCTTCTTTTCGCCGCCGCAACAAGAAGGGGCGCAGACGGCGGGCGAGCAGATCTCGGCGGATGGTGTCGCCATGCTTTTCAATGGGCGTGCGAAACGCGCGAGTGAACGCGGTTTTATCGCCGAGAAAACCGGGCAGCAAAAAATCAAACTGTGCCCATAATTCGCCCAGATGGTTTTCCATCGGTGTGCCGGTCAAGCTGAGGCGGTGTTCGCTTTTGATGCGTCGAATAGCTTGGGCCGCCTGGCTGGACGCGTTTTTGACTGTTTGCGCCTCATCGAGAATAAGCTGGCTCCAGGTGTGTTGCTCCAGGGCTTCAATGTCTCGCCATACCAACGGATAAGTGCTCAGCACGATGTCGTGTTTGCTGATTTGATCAAACAGTGCGCTGCGATTGGCGCCATGCAGAGTGAGCACGCGCAGTGCCGGTGTGATGTGTTTTGCTTCGTGCCGCCAGTTGAATATAAGTGAGGTGGGCAGCACGATGAGCGCCGGATGCCCCAAACGGCCCTGTTGTTTTTCGCGCAGCAGGAAGGCGAGTGTTTGCGCGGTTTTACCCAGCCCCATGTCGTCAGCAAGAATGCCACCTACGCCCAGCGTGCGCAGGTGGCTCAGCCAGCCGAGCCCTTCGCGCTGGTAGCCGCGCAGTTCGATGCCGAGCCCTTCGGGTGCTTCGACGGCGACGGCTGCGCCTGCGCTTCGGATGCGCCGGGCCACTTCCAGTGCGTGTATCGACTCATTCGGTCGCATGTCTTCGGGCAGTGTTTCCAGCCGGGTAGCATCGAGCGTGTGCAGGCGCAAGCTATCGCCCTGCGGTCGGTCGAACAAGTCGATAAGCTGGCGTACGATCGTTTTGATTCGCCCTGCTTCAACGCGAATACGCAGGTTTTCGTGACTGTGCAGAATCACGCTGGCATCGTCGGGCTGTTCGTCGATATAGCTGCTATCCAGCCAGCGCGGTTCGCGCGCGAACAATTCACTGAGCATGGGCGTGAGTGAAAGCCGCTGGCCGTCGATCAGCACACCCAGATCAAGGTCAAACCAACCGGCCCCCTCTTCATTGACGGTGGCATCCCATCCTTGTGGCTCATGCCAGACATGGCGAAAATCGTCGGGGATTTCCACCAGCCAGCCCGCAGCGCGCAGTTTGGGCAGCGCTTCGGTCATAAATTCGACCCATGCCGCCTCGTTTTCTAGGCCATACAACGCGCGCGCGTCATCAAGAACATTGGCGGGGATGCGGGTAAGGCCGTGCTTGCGTAGCTGGCGTGCCCAACGTGCTTCGTCGTCGGCTTGACGTTTGATGAAAACCCAATGCCCCCGGGCGTCCTGACTCAAACCGCTGCAATCATCAAGGCCGACCCTCACCCCGTCGTAGTCGAACGCAAATTCGGCCACATCGAATCCGTCGATTTTACGGTCATAGCTGCGGTAGGGATTGATGCGCCGCGCCGCCAGCGTGTGCAGGCTAAGAACAGGCGTGGGGGCGATGTCGATGGCCGTGGCAGTGGCTTCGCTTTGGATGGGCGGAGCCAGATCCGGCGCCGATTCGGCTAACACGGTTGCGACCAAGGGCAACGCTTGTTCGGTGACCGGCGGTATGCTGAGCAAGTGCTTGATTTTGCTCGGATCTTCGGCTGTGCTCAAGCGCCCCACCTCACCGGTGTGCGCATCCAGATACCAGAATGCCGATAGCGCGAATAGTTTTGCCTCAGGTTCGGCCACCAATTCAGGGTGCAAGGTATCCCCCTCCCGGCGCCATTGCAGGCGCGCTGCACGATCTGCTCCGCGTTTTAGTGGCGTGTGGTTTCTCTCAATGTAAAGCCGACCGGTGTCACACATCAAATCGAGCGCCATCTCGCCTAAGTCATTTTCAAGCGAGAAGCCGTTATAGCCAAAACCGAAGGGTTGGTCGTTGATGAGGTGGAGAATAGAACGGTCGACTTGCTGAACGAAACGAGGCGGTTTGCGTAGCGCGCCATCAATGTTGTACCAGGTTTTTGCGGATTCCAGAATCGGCCCCTCCTTGCCCACGCGCACTTTGTTCAGATATACCTTTGCAAGCAGTTCTCTGCCAGAGGGCGGTTTAAGCAGGTAAACCAGCATTTCCTTCATGGCTTTGGCCGCATTGGTCGTGCTTTGCCGCCATTGATCCAGCCATGCCAGCGTTTGAGCAGATACGCCCGGAATAGTGTGTTGATGATTATTCAACGCGGCGATGAGCGTGGCAGCGGCGTGTTTACATTGGTAGCCGACTGGACAACTGCATTCCGCATCGAAGAACACTTTGCCGTCCGTATCATGATAAAAATTGATATGAACATCATAGGGGGTTCTAACTGTGCCCTGCACTTCTGCGTTGATATAGCCATTTTCCACGTGCATTAGCTGAACGGCATGACGTGCGTACGGCTCGGCTTTCTTTATTTCATGCGCGCCAAAATAGTCGGTGATGTCGGCAAGGGTGAAGGGAAGATGGATCGGGCGGGTCATGTTTGGGTCTTTTGAATCATGCGGCTATTGGGTTGGCGTAGCGTAATGCAGAATGCCTTGAAAACCCAACGCAAGGGTGCGTGGCGGTGTGAGCCTGCGGAATAGAGCAGTTCGGGTTATGTGTATTGGGTACGACGCGTCAACCCCCCCCCTTTTTCAAAGGCGGGTGCAGCAGCCCCTTACTTTTGAACGCGTGCGCTTCCCCCTTTGTGGATGGGAGATTGAGGCGGATTCAAGAGGTTTTGCCATCGTGCAGGGGCTCCCGCAGGAACTCATTCACGAAGTCAGAATCCATAGAACAGGGCGCGGGCATGGAATGGCTTACAGTAAATATCGTAAATGACTATTGTTCTCATTTGGGTTTGCATGCTACAGTTCAATGAATGATTAAGATTTGCTTAATTAGGTTGATCGAGGTGTTTGTTCACTCGGTATAATGAGGTGATTAACCATGCTGGCTCTCTCTCAGTTGCTTTCCCGGAGCGAAATCCCCGCGATGCCCCATACATCTTCACAGCATAACCCTGCGCGTTCAGCCAGTTTTGGTATTGGTTTGGCGGCGCGCGGTTCGCGTGTGCGCGTGGTGGGCTTGACGGGCGAGCATCCTGCGCTGGCAAAGCGACTGGAGGGCATGGGTATTCATGCTGGCAGCGAATTGGAAATCCTGCAACGTGAAGGCGGCGCGTTGATTGTGCGGATCGGCAGTTCGCGTGTCGCTTTGGGTACGGGCATGGTGCACAAGATTCTGGTCACGGCGCAGTCATGACGACGAATGTCCAAATCACGCTGCTGGATCTCAAGCCCGGCGATGTGGGTGTGGTTAAAGGGTTCGCGCCAGGAAATGCAGATTACCGCCGCCGTCTGATGGCAATGGGTTTGACTCCGGGAACCCGATTTACTGTGACACGACTGGCGCCGCTGGGCGATCCCATTCAGCTTCAGGTGCGCAATTTTGCACTGACGTTGCGCAAGGATGAGGCCTGTTTGCTGCGAATCGAGCGTGCTGACGCGTCCTGAAGTTCGCGTTCTTGCTTTATATTTCCTGTTTTTATGGCGTACTTCGCGCCGACAACTTTGTGAGTACCTATGGCGACGTTCACGGTCGGTCTGATCGGCAACCCCAACTGCGGTAAAACCACACTGTTCAACGCCTTGACGGGGTTGCGGCAGAAAGTGGGCAACTGGCCGGGCGTGACGGTTGATCGCAAGGTCGGCACCTTCGATGTCGGGGCGGATCGGGTCGAGTTGGTCGATTTGCCCGGAACCTATTCGCTGGATGCCGCTTCCAGCGCCTCTTTAGATGAAGCCATCGCCCGCGAATATGCCTTGTCTGGTGAGGCGGATGTCATCATCAACATTCTCGATGCCAGCAATTTGGAGCGTAATCTCTACCTCACCACGCAATTGCTGGAGATGCGCGTGCCGCTGATTCTGGCGGTGAACATGCTCGATCTGGCCGAAGAGGCCGGTATTCATATCGATTTTGCAGCCTTGGAACAGCGCATTGGCTGCCCGGTGGTGCCAATAACGGCAGCCAAGAAACAGGGCCTGGATGAACTCAAGCGTCGTTTGGTCGAGCGCGCGGCCCATGCGGATGAGCCGGGTATCAAGATCGAATATGCCGCGTTGATCGAAACGGCCCTGCGCGAACTCAAACCCAAGATTGAGCCGGTGGCCGCAGCGCAGAATATCGATCCGCGTTGGATGGGCGTGAAGCTGCTGGAAAGCGACCGGCTCACGCTCGCAACCATCGACGACAGCTTGCGCACCGATGTCGAAGCGGCGCAGGAAAAAATTCGTGCGCATCTGGATGAAGAGGCCGATGTGTTCATCGCCGATGCGCGGTACACCTTTATTCACCAACTCACCAGCGCCAGCGTGACGCAGCGCGGTCAGTTGCGCCGTTCCCTTACCGATCGCATCGATGCGATTGTGCTGAACCGATTCCTCGGCATCCCGATTTTTCTGCTGATGATGTACCTGCTGTTTGTGATGAGTTTCAACGGCGGCAGTATTTTTCTCGATTTCTTCGATCAGGCCACGCACACCATTTTTGTGAGCGGTTTTGCCCATGTTTTGCAGCTAGTCCATGCGCCGGATTGGTTGATCACGTTCTTGGCGACTTCGGTGGGCGGTGCAATTCAACTGGTTTCCACCTTCATCGCGCCCATCGGCATGACGTTCCTGTTCCTCTCCCTGCTTGAGGATTCCGGTTACATGGCGCGCGCGGCCTTCGTGATGGATCGATTTATGCGCAAAATCGGCCTGCCGGGCAAAGCCTTCGTGCCGATGATCGTCGGCTTTGGTTGCAACGTGCCTGCCGTGATGGCAACGCGCACGCTCGAAGACCCGCGCGAACGATTGATTTCCGCACTCATGCAGCCGTTTATGTCGTGCAGTGCGCGCTTGGTTATTTACATGGCGTTTGTGGCCGTGTTCTTCCGCGAAAATGGCGGCCAGATTGTATTCGCGCTTTATGTGCTCGGCATTGTTCTGGCGATTCTGACCGCGCTGCTACTGAAAAAAACCGCCCTGCGTGGCGAAGCGACACCGTTTATCATGGAGTTGCCGACCTATCATGTGCCCACGTTGCGCGGCTTGTTGCTCACCACTTGGGAGCGCTTGTCGGTGTTTATTCTGCGCGTGGGCAAGGTGATTATTGTCGCCTCCGTTATTGTGACGTTGCTCTCAAGCTTCAGTACCAGTGGCAAACCACTGGGCGAAGGCGAAGTGGGCGATTCGATTCTGGGCAGCATCGGCAAAACCATCACGCCCGTGTTCCATCCGATGGGCATTACCGATGAAAACTGGCCAGCCGCCGTGGGCCTGCTCTCCGGTGTGGTTGTAAAAGAGATTGTGATGGGCACACTCAACGGCGTGTATACCCGCATGGATGCCGGTGATGCGGCCAAAGCCGCTGCCGATGAGCCAAAACCAAAAACCTTCGATTTCTGGGGTGGTTTGGCCGCCGCAGTGCAAACCATTCCCGATAACGCCAAAGCATTCGCCAAAGGCTTTTTTGACCCGCTAGGGTTTGGCCAAGTCGAGCAAACCCAGCAAAGCAACTTGCAGCAAGCGGCTGCACAGCAAGATCTGGATGCCACCACGCTCTCGCGCATGGGTAACCTGTTTACCACTTCGGCGGCGATTGCCTACCTGATTTTTATTCTGCTCTATATTCCCTGTGTGAACACCATGGCCGCGATTTACCGCGAGACGCGCAGCCGCGCGTGGACGCTGTTTGCGATTGTTTGGGGTATTGGTCTGGCGTATGGTTTGGCGGTGCTGTTTTATCAGTTCGCTAACTTCAACGCCCACCCCATGCAGTCGTTGGTGTGGTTGGTCGTCATATTGGCCGCGTTGATTGCTGTGATTGTCGCGCTCAAGCGCAACGGGCAACGGCTTGTACATGTTCCTCACTAAACTTAAAACCGGAGGTGTGCGCCATGAACTCCTCGCGCTTACTCACCCCAAGCCAGCTCAAAGCGTACCTCAAGTTCCGCGGCACCGCGCCACTGCGCGATGTACTGCTGCATTTTGATGCCGCTCCCAGCGCCGTTCTGCATCTGTTGGCATTCTGGCGCGAGCGCGGACACATTCGGCAAATCGCAGTGACGCCAGCGGTATGTGATAAAGGGTGTGGCGGCTGCGGCAGTGGCGATGTGTGCACACCAGACCCGCACGAATACGATCTGATCGAATGGGTGGAATCCAGCGCCTCACCAGTCTGCTTTGATGTCTTGTCCGATTACGATGAGGCATGGAAGCCCGGCAGCCCGCATGGGGTTTAAGCGACCCATCCGGTAACGAACTCGACGACCATTCCGGCTTCACGCCCCATCTTCCCACCCTGGTCAAGGCGGACGGTCTTCGGTTCGCCATGGGGACGATATGCCCGTCGAGGGACAGGTGTTTTAATCCCTGGGGTTGAACGGCATCGATGCCTTCATTTCCCTGTAGAAGTCGCGCGCTTCGTCTGTTTTGGCCGGTGGCGTGTGAATCATCACGGTCACGAAGTAATCGCCGCCAGCCAGACCGCGCCCGCGAACCCGCAAGCGAGAGCCGGATTGTGAACCGGCGGGGATGGTCATGCTGATCTTGCCGCCGGTGGGTGTCGGAACCGTCACTTTCTCGCCCAATGCCGCTTCCCAGGGCGTGACCGGCAGGTTGTACAGAACATCATTGCCGTCCAGCGTAAATAAACTGTTGGCTTCCAGTTGGAAGACAAGATACAAATCGCCTGCCGGGCCACCGTTTGCGCCGGAACCACCTTGCCCGGTCAAACGCATCCGCTTGCCCGGCGTGCTGCCCTTTGGAATGGTGACCTTGAGCGTTTTTCGCCCCGTCTCGGGGTGATCGGTGGTCACGGACTTGCTGCCGCCTTCGATCATTTCCTGAACACTCAATGAAAGCGCCATCTCATAATCAGGGCCGCGGGCCGCGCGCGTGCGGCGACCGCCATGTGCGGCACCGGGATCGAATCCGCCACCAAAGATGCTGCTGAAAAAATCCGAGAACCCCGCGCCACCATACTGGTCGCCGAACTGATTGGGGTCAAAGCCCGGTGGCGGACGGAAATCTTCGCCCGCACGATAGTTCGAACCCAAGGTGTCATAGCGCTGGCGCTTTTCTTCATCGCCCAGCACATCGTAGGCTTCGTTGATTTCCTTGAACTTCTCCTCGGCGCCGGCTTCCTTGTTGCGATCCGGATGATATTTTTGCGCTGCCTTGCGATAGGCCTTCTTGATTTCGGCCTGGGTCGCGGTGCGTTCCACACCGAGCGTGGCGTAGTAATCGTGGAATTTCAATTCAGTGACCTCAATGGTTCCATTTCATTCATAGGTTCGTGCATATAGGGCGAATGTGTGGGTTTTTCGTTTGAATTTCAAGCGATCACCAGGTTGCCCGGCCCCGTGCAACGGGAATTCCTTCGGGCGAAAAAAACCCGCCAGTTGGCGGGTTAGATGTCGCAGCGGATGGTAGCCATCCGGATCAGAGTCAACGCAGGCTTAACGCTGGCGGGCTTTGAAGCGTGGGTTGGTTTTGTTGATGACATAAACCTTGCCGCGGCGACGTACGATCTGACAGTCTTTATGCCGAGTCTTGGCAGACTTCAGAGAAGATAAAATTTTCATAACAGCCTCAGCCTAATCGAATTCGAACCAAAAATAGGTTGCGCAATTTATCCTAAATCCAGCGCGCCTGCAAGAGCATTCGCCCGGCTGCTCGCGTAGCCTGTACCGGAAAGCAAAAACCCGGAGTCATTACGCCGGGTTTTTGAGCGTCTACCGCCATTCACAATGGCAACAGAACGCGGGTTCATTAAGTAGTGGTGGCCAGAGAGGGAATCGAACCCCCGACACGAGGATTTTCAATCCTCTGCTCTACCAACTGAGCTATCTGGCCAGACAAGGCCGCGAATTAAACGCGATTCGTGGATGTTCGTCAAGCCCCTGCGGTGGTTTTCGCCGGTATTTTTGCGTGAATTGCTGACGAGATGCGGCACTTCGTTGTATGCTCCCGCTTCTAATAACGTGATCAGACGATATTCCCATGATGCCTGCCCGCACTGCAGAAATAACCCGTGATACTGCGGAAACCCAGATTGAGCTCCGTATAAATCTCGACGGCTCCGGCCGTGCGGAATTCAAGACAGGCGTACCGTTTTTTGAGCACATGCTCGATCAGATCGCCCGTCACGGGTTGATTGATATGGATCTGACCGCGCAGGGTGATCTGCACATTGATGATCACCACACGGTCGAGGACTGCGGTATTGTGTTCGGCCAGGCCTTGGCGAAGGCGGTAGGCGACAAGCGTGGCATTACGCGTTACGGCCACGCTTATGTGCCGTTGGATGAGGCACTTTCTCGCGTGGTGATCGATTTGTCGGGTCGGCCTGGACTCGTGTTTTCCTGCTCCTTCACGCGCGCCAGCATCGGGCGTTTTGAAACGCAACTCGTGGAGGAATTCTTCCGTGGGTTGGTCAATCACGCGGGCATGACCTTGCACATCGACAATATTCGCGGCGATAACGCGCACCACCAGGCCGAGACAATTTTCAAGGCGTTCGGGCGGGCATTGCGCATGGCGCTCTCGCCTGATCCGCGTCAGGCCGATCAGATTCCTTCGACCAAAGGCTCGTTGTAACCATGGCCGAGGCCATTGCTATTGTCGATTACGGCATGGGCAACTTGCGCTCTGTGGCCAAGGCCGTGGCGCACGTTGCGCCTGCGGGCACCGAGGTCCGGATTACCGATTCTGCCGAATATATTCTGAGTGCCGACCGGGTGGTCTTCCCGGGGCAGGGCGCCGCCGCCGATTGCATGGCCGCGCTCAAATCCCGCGATCTGATTGCGCCGCTGACTGAGGCGGCTAAAACAAGGCCATTTCTCGGTATCTGCATGGGCATGCAGGTGATGCTTGATCACAGTGATGAGAATGGCGGGGTTCATCTGCTGGCTTGGTTCAAGGGCGCAGTACAACGTTTTCCGGCTGGCGTGGATGCATCGGGCCTTGCGCTCAAAATCCCGCAAATGGGCTGGAATGAAATCAGACAGGTTCGCCCGCATCCCTTGTGGCACGGTGTTGCGGACATGAGTCGCTTCTATTTTGTTCATAGCTATTACTGCGCACCGGAAGATGCGTCGTTGACGGTGGGCGAGACGGAATACGGGCTGCGTTATACCGCCGCATTAGCGCGTGGCTCTGTCTTTGCGATCCAGTCGCATCCGGAAAAGAGCGCCGATGACGGGCTGACCTTGCTGAAAAACTTTACCCGTTGGGACGGTCGTTTCGACTGAACCCGACTGCTATCTTGCGTATCGAGGACGCTTCTGATGTTGTTGATTCCTGCCATTGATTTGAAAGCTGGCCAGTGTGTGCGACTCAAGCAGGGTCGTATGGACGACGATACCGTATTCTCGGATGACCCGGTGGCGATGGCCCAGCGCTGGGTAGATGCGGGCGCCCGGCGTTTGCATCTGGTTGATCTGGATGGCGCTTTTGCGGGCAGTCCGAAAAATCGGGAAAGCATTGCGGCGATCTGCGCGGCTTTTCCTGAATTGCCGATCCAGGTCGGCGGCGGCATTCGCGAGGAAGAAACCATCGAACAGTATCTCGCGATGGGTGTTTCCTACGTGATCATCGGCTCCAAGGCAGTTTCCGATCCGCATTTTGTCAGCGATGCTTGTCTGTCGTTTCCAGGGCACGTCATCGTCGGGCTCGATGCGCGCGACGGCAAAGTTGCGATTGATGGCTGGGCCAAGACATCGAATACCGATGCCACAGACTTGGCGCGTCGCTTCGAGCAGGATGGCGTTTCTTCCATCGTCTTCACCGATATCGCTCGTGACGGCATGATGCAGGGCGCGAATATGGAGGCGACCCGGGCCTTGGCGCGCGCCGTGCGGATTCCCATCATTGCTTCGGGCGGCATGACGGATATGGCCGATATCGATCGCTTGATCGATGCGGCGGATGACGGCGTGGCCGGCGCCATTATCGGTCGCGCATTATACGAGGGCGGTATCGACCTCGGCATGGCTCAGTCACGGGTTGATGCGCGTTGCGGCGTCCCGCCCTTTACCGAATGAGCCAAAAAAATGAGCCTGTATCGATGAGCCAATATCGATGAGCCAATATCAATGAGCATGGATCAATGAGCATGGATCAATGAGCTTGGCCAAACGCATTATTCCCTGCCTGGATGTGGCCGATGGGCGCGTGGTTAAGGGTATTCAGTTCGAATCGCTGCGCGACGCAGGCGATCCGGTCGAAGCCGCGCGCCGATACAATCTCGAAGGCGCGGATGAGCTGACCTTCCTGGATATTTCCGCTTCTCATGAAGGGCGAGACACGATGCGTCACGTTGTCGAGCAAGTGGCGGAGGAAGTCTTTATTCCGCTGACTGTGGGCGGCGGTATCCGTGCGCTCGCCGATGTCCGCTCGTTGTTGAATGCCGGTGCGGACAAGGTGTCGATAAACACGGCTGCGGTGTTCAATCCCGACCTGATCAAGGAAATTGCCGACTCGATCGGCGCACAATGCCTCGTGGTTGCGATTGATGCCCGGCGCGTGTCCCAGCCCGGCGAGCCGCTGCGATGGGAGATTTTTACCCACGGCGGGCGCAAGCCGACCGGTCTGGATGCGGTCGAGTGGGCGAACCGGATGGCCGAATACGGTGCGGGCGAGCTGCTCGTGACCAGCATGGATCGTGACGGCACCAAGCAGGGGTTCGATCTGGAGCTGACGCGAGCGATTGCCGATTCCGTGCCGGTGCCGGTCATCGCCTCCGGTGGCGTCGGCAATCTGGACGATCTCACGGCGGGCATCCTGCAAGGCCATGCCGATGCGGTGCTGGCGGCAAGTATTTTTCACTTCGGCACTTATCGCATCAGCGAGGCCAAGGCGAACATGGCAGCGGCAGGAATCGAGGTGCGACAATGACGGTACCGTTATGGATCGATGCGGTGCAATGGACGGACGATGGTCTGGTGCCCGCGATTGCGCAGGATGCCCAAACCGGCCGCATCCTCATGTTCGCCTGGATGAATCGAGTCGCTTTGGAACAGACGGTGTCCACGGGGGAGGCGGTCTACTTCTCCCGTTCGCGCCAACGCCTTTGGCATAAGGGCGAGGAAAGCGGGCATGTGCAGCGGGTACAGGAGATTCGTCTCGACTGCGACGGCGATGTCATTCTGCTCCAGATTGAACAGATCGGCGGTATCGCCTGTCATACGGGTCGAGAAAGCTGTTTTTTCCGCCGTTTGGTTGATGGGCAATGGCAGATCACCGATCCTGTATTAAAATCACCGGGCGAAATTTACGGGGAAGGCGCGCATGGCCACGAATAATCCGGGCGAACTGTTGGCCCAGTTGGCCGCCGTGATCGAGCAGCGCAAGCAGGCCGACCCCGGTTCGTCCTATGTCGCGCAGCTGTTCGCCAAGGGTCGGAGCAAGATTGCCCAGAAAGTGGGCGAAGAAGGCGTCGAGGTTGCTCTTGCCGCTGTGAGCGGAGATAACGTAGCCATTGTCAGCGAAATGGCTGATTTATGGTTTCACAGTATGGTGTTGCTGGCCGACGCGGGTCTGTCTCATCAGGCGGTGCTTGATGAGCTGGGTGAGCGATTTGGTTTGTCCGGCCTTGAAGAAAAGGCCAGTCGGCCCCAAAGCATTAAGTCTGGGGCAAGCAAGACCGGGAACCACAAGAATTGATTCATTATTTGAGGAGCGCGAAAAATGGGTAGTTTCAGCATTTGGCATTGGTTGGTCATTCTGGCGATCGTACTGTTGCTGTTCGGCACCAAGCGTCTGAAAAATCTGGGCGGCGATCTGGGTAGCGCGATCAAAGGCTTCAAGAACGCCGTCAAGGACGAAGAAAAGAAAGACGCGGATACCGCGGCAAGTGAAGGCAGCAAGGAATCCTTGTCTCACAAGGAAGCAGACTCCAGCCGCGTCATCGAAGGTGAAGCCGTTCGCCGCCAAAACGCGAACGATGAGTCTGGCAACAAACCAAGCTGAGGTTGCCCGTTAAACCGGCAGCCAAGCCAGCACCAAGGGTCAAACCGTGTTCGGATTCAGTATTTGGGAAATCTTCCTGATTCTTGTGATCGCCCTGCTTGTGGTCGGCCCCGAGCGGCTGCCCGGTCTTGCGCGCACGATCGGTACCTGGGTGCACAAAATCAAAAAGTTTGTCGCGAACGCAAAGGCCGAGCTGGACAGTGAGTTCAACTTTCAGGACATGAAAGATATTCTCAACTCTCAGGAGTCGGAGATTGCCAAGTTGCGCGCCTTGGTGGAAGAGACCCGGCAGGAAGTGAATGAGTCTGGGCGTCAGGTTCTGGGTGCAGTCGACGACGCGGAGGCAAGCTTCCGCGCAGCGGCGCAGTCAGAACAAGAAGTAGCGGGCGCCCCGCTGAAGGCCATCGATGATGCGGCCCCTGCCGAGCAGCCCGTTTCTGCCGAAAATAAGCAAGCCAAAACCGGCAAGGACGCTGATGCCGCAACGGGTAAGGTGAAAACCTCCGCACCCACGTCTGTTCCATTGAGTTTTGACGAAGAAATCCGGATGCTTGAAGAAAGTTCGGGGCAGGCCTTCAAACGTCCCTTCGCGCCTGCTGAACCGGTAGATGCCCCATCCAATACCGCTGATGCCAATAAACCCTCACCCGATAGCGATAGCAAAACATCATGACTGAACGCGATTCGTCCCCAGAGGCGGACAAAAACGGTCTTGCAGACGTCGTCGAAGAAACCGGCATGGCCGGTTTCCTTGGGCATCTGGTGGAGCTGCGTAATCGGTTGCTTAAGGGCGTTCTGGCAGTACTGGTGCTGTTTCTGATCTTATTTCCGTTTCGCAATGAACTGTTCACCATGCTCGCCGATCCGCTTTCGCGTCACATGCCGGCCGGTTCGACGATGATTGCTGTGGAAGTGGCGTCCCCGTTCTTCATCCCGTTGAAACTTACCGCCCTGACGGCCGTGTTCATTGCAATTCCCTTCCTGCTGTATCAACTCTGGGCGTTTATTGCGCCCGGCCTCTACAAGCATGAGCGAAAGTTGGTCGCGCCCCTCGTCTTTTCCAGCACGATCCTGTTCTATCTCGGGGCGGCGTTCGCGTATTTTGTCGTCTTCCCGGTTGTATTCGGATTCCTGAGTACGGCGGGGCCAAGTGATGTGAACTTCGCGCCGGATATCGGAGAATACTTAAGTTTTGTCACCTCATTGTTCTTTGCCTTCGGATTTGTGTTCGAAGTGCCGGTGGCGATCGTTCTGCTGGTGATCGTGGGTGTGGTGACGCCGGATAAACTGGCTGGATTCCGCCGTTACGCCATTCTGATCGCTTTTATCATTGCGGCCATACTTACCCCGCCGGATGTGCTGTCGCAGTTCATGATGGCGTTGCCGATCATCATGTTGTATGAGTTCGGTTTGTTTGTGAGCCGGTTTTTCTATAAGGCCAAACTGGCGCGCGCTGCCGAGGTTGAGGCGGAAGAATCGGGCGCAGCGGATGATGAATCCGATGAGGCCGTCTCCGCGCGCCATGCCGAGTACGAGGCCAAAGCGCAAACACAGGCTGACGAACCGCTGGATATGGATAAGGCCTTTGATGAAGCGGAAGCCGATCAGCGCCGGCTGGAGTCCGATTCATCGGCAAGCGATGATGGCCCCGAGTCAAATACTGCCGGTCGCACAGAAGAGGGCGAGCAGCCTTCCACGGGCAGCAAGCCAGAGGACGAACCAAACGCACCCTCCGAGCCATCGCCCAAAAAGCCCGATAGCCCGGTTTAAGTCGAAAAAACAAATGATGACGGGCGGCCATCCCGCTCCGATTTTTTATTTATGAAGGAATAAGTACATGTCACGAACCGCACCGCGTAATCCCGTTCTGTTGATCATCATGGACGGGATCGGCGTTAACCCCAGCCGCGAGAACAACGCATACGCACTGGCCAACACACCCAACCTCGATTATCTGTTTTCGCACCATCCGCACACCGTGATCGAAGCATCGGGGCGAGCCTGCGGTTTGCCGGACGGGCAGATGGGCAATTCCGAGGTAGGCCACCTGACGCTGGGCTGCGGTGATCTGATTCGTCAGGATTTGGTGCGGATTGATGACGCGATTGCCGACGGCAGCTTTTATGAGAATACCGCACTGGTCGAAGCGGCTCAGAAAGCGGCGGCCGATCATCGACCGCTGCATCTGATCGGACTGGTTTCCGACGGTGGCGTGCATAGCCACATCAATCATCTGTTGGCCCTGATCGACCTGGCCAGCCGCCATGGCGCGCGTCCGCTGGTGCACATGATCACCGATGGTCGGGATACCGCACCGAAGTCCGCACGCTCCTATCTGCCGGAGCTCGAGGCCAGCTTGAAGGCAGCCGGTGGTGCGATCGCCACGATCAGCGGGCGTTATTACGCCATGGACCGGGATCAGCGTTGGGAGCGGACAGCCCTGGCATGGGAAACGATCGTGCGTGGCGACGGGCCTCGTGCCGAGTCGGCGGAGGCCGCATTGGAGGCTTCCTATGCCGATGGCAAGACGGACGAATTCGTTCTGCCGATGGCGCTCAAGGCGTTCGAGCCTATCGAAGCGGGTGATTCAGTCATCTTCTTCAATTTCCGAAACGACCGTCCACGCCAGCTTACCGAGGCGTTGGCGCAAACGGATTTTTCCGGGTTCGACCGGGGCGATTACCAAACCGTGCGCGTGACTTGCCTGACCGAATACGACCCCCGTTTTCTGTCTCCGATCGGTTTCCCGCCCGAGCGGCCCAAGAATGTGCTGGCGGAAGTGATCAGTCAGGCGGGCATCAAGCAGTTCCATTGCGCAGAAACCGAAAAATACGCACACGTCACCTTCTTCTTTAACGGCGGCAAAGAAACACCATTCGCCGGCGAAGACCGATACATGGCGCCGTCACCGAAAGTGGCAACCTACGACCTTCAGCCGGAAATGAGCGCTCATGAAGTAGCGGATGCCACCATCGCCGCCGTCGAGCGCGAGGAGTACGGCTTCGTGCTGGTCAACTTCGCCAATGGCGATATGGTCGGCCATACGGCCGTGCGTGATGCCGTGATTAAGGCCGTGGAAACCGTGGATCTGGAAGTGGGCCGTCTCGTGCAGGTTGCCCAGAAACATGGCTACTCCATCATCGTGACCGCCGATCACGGCAACTGCGATGAAATGGTCGATCCGGTGACCGGCGAACCACACACCCAGCACACGGTTTACCCCGTACCGTGTCTTTTGATCGACGAAACCGAGCCGCGTTTGCGTACCGGTGGCGGGATTGCAAACATTGCCGCCACCGTGCTTGAATTGATGGGCTTGCCTGTGCCGAAGAAGATGAAGCGCTCGCTGTTGCTCAATTCAAGCAATGTCAGCGAGTAAGCGTTTGGGATTCAGCTACGCTGCCCCAACCGTTCAAGCCGCAGGCGCTGGCGATCATCGAACAGTCGCCTGGCGCCGAGATGCACGGCCAGCAACGAACCGAATCCGGTTGCCGCAGTGATCAGCAGCATGATCAAAATCTGGTAACGCACTGCTTCCATTGGTGGCGCACCCGCCAGAATCTGGCCGGTCATCATGCCCGGCAGGCTGATCAGTCCGGCGGCGGCCAGCATGTTCAGGGTGGGAATCAGGCCCGCACGCAGCGCCTCGGTGCGCAGGTCGGCCATGGCCTGTGTCGCGGTTTGTCCCAGTAGCAGACGGGCCTCGATTCGACTCTTGTTGGACCATGCGGTTTGTGTCAGATGATTCAACGCCAGGCCAATCCCTGTCATTGTATTGCCCAGAATCATGCCCAGCAGCGGTATGGCGTACTGCGGTGTGTACCACGGCTGGGGCGAGATGATGACGATCAGTGCCAGCAGTGTGATGATTGCTGCCGTCACGCCCATCGATAACAAGCCAATAACGTACCCTCGCCAGCCCTTGATCGGCCGTTTCTGGCGCGCGCTCACTTCGTAACCGGCCAGCGCCAGCATGACTAGAGCCATCAGCCCGATCCAAACGAGATGAGCAGATTCAAACAGGGTCTTGAGCACCAGTCCGACCAATAACAGTTGGAGCGTCATCCGAACCGTCCCGATCACGAGCGAGCGCTGCAAACCGAGGCCCATCAAGAACTGGACCACGCCCAATGCCACCACCAGCAGGGCCGCCAGACCTAGATCAATTGCAGAGAGGGTTTCGATATTCATGAGCGATGGGCCTGATGTGTTGTATCAGCGCAAATTTCAAGCGAGCGGTTGCCGAGCAATGCGCGTTCATCGACATCGTGGGAAACCCAGATCACTGCGGCTTGCTCGGACTGAGCATAGGTCTTGACCAATTCGATCAATTTTTGGGCATTGCGTTGATCCAGGTTGGCGGTCGGTTCGTCCAATAGTAGAACTTTGGGTTGAAGCACAAGTGCGCGTACAAGTGCCAGGCGTTGCCGTTCTCCGGTGGATAGGCGTTCGACGGGGGCATCAAGCAATTCCGGGGCAAGCGAAAGCATCGAGAGCCACGCTTCTGGGGGTTGTTCTGAAAAATGTTGAGCGACAACATCTGCCCACCAGCCCGATTCTGCAGGCACGTAACCGACCTGTTGACGCCAGTTTTCGGGGCGGATTTTCGTTTGTGACACGCCATCAAGCAGAACATCGCCCGTATGCGGAGTCAGATCAGCAAGAGCGCGTAGAAACTGGCTTTTCCCGATACCGGATTGACCGTAGATCGTCAGAATTTCCCCTGCCTCCAGTTGCAGGCTTACCGGACGATAACGCACACCGCTGCCGGGTTCACCCGTGACATTGCGTGCTTCAAATAACATATGGTTTCCTTATGTGCATTGGGCCGCTCTTTTCATGCTGTCTGTGCACCTTTAAGTCATTGCCGGTTGAATAAAAAAACCGCCGGTGCGGCGGTTTTCCAGTCAGAGGCACAAAGTGCGTGATTATTCAGTCGCAGTTGCACCATGATCGGCCGAATTATTCATGACGGCGATGTAGGAAGCCAGAGCGTTGATTTCGCTGTCAGTCAGGTGCTTGGCTTGGGGAATCATGGCGTAGGAATTCGCACCCATTTGCTGACCTTTGCGGTACAGGTTCAACAGCGATACGACGGAGTCGTAAGGCAAGCCCGCAAGTTTTGGTGCAGCGAAGAGTTTGCCGCCTTCACCCGCTGCACCGTGGCACACCGCACAGCTGGAGAACAGGGCATGGCCCCAGGCAACCACTTCTGAAGAGACAATCTTCTGGGTGGGTGCTGCGGCGGCGGCTGGTTTTGCTGCCGGAGCAGCTTCGGCTGCGGCTGGTGCGGCAGAGGCCGAGTGACCGCCGAGTTCGGCAATGTACGCACCGAGGTCGGCGATGTCGGCATCAGACAAGCCAGCTGCTTGTGGTGCCATGGTGCCGTAACGCGCACCACCCAGACCGTGCTTGGCCAGATACTCTTTGTCGCCTTTCTTGAACGCATGCAGGATGGCTTCGGCATCGGCTGCGTTGAGTTTGGTCAGGTTAGGGAACGCACCGCCATTGCCTTTGCCGTCCGCACCATGACAGGCGGCACAGGTGGCGTATTTGGTTTTTCCGGCAGCGGCATCACCCGTGCTTGCTGATGCCGTGGTTGAAGTTGCTGCCGCAGGAGCAGCAGCCGGTTCTGCGGCACTCGCCGAGTGACCACCAAGTTCAGCGATGTACGCGGCAAGGTCAGCAATGTCGGCATCAGAGAGGCCGGCTGCTTGCGGTGCCATGGTGCCATAACGCGCACCGCCTAGGCCATGCTTGGACAAGTAGGCTTTGTCGCCTTTCTTGAAGGCATGCAAAATGGCTTCGGCATCAGCCGCATTGAGTTTGGTCAGGTTCGGGAATGCGCCGCCATTGCCCTTGCCATCAGCGCCATGACAGGCTGCGCAAGTAGCATATTTTGTCTTTCCGGCGGCGGCATCACCGCCACTGACGGCCGCGACTGGCGTAGTAGTCGGCGCGGGGCTGGATGAGGCAGCTTCGGACGTGGGTGATGCGGGTGCGCTCGTGGCCGATGCAACGCTTGGCGCATCACCGGGCGAAAATTCGTTCTTATAGGTCTGGCCCGTGACCACGTGGATCAGCGAGGTGACCAAATAGTAGATGGCTGCCAGTAGCAACACCGTGCCGACCAAGCCTACAAATTTTGCACTCGAATCTACCTTAGGGGTATGACCTTGAGCCACGGGAACCTCCAAATCAAAAACAGTTAAATGTAAGAAAAAATCACCGGCTCGGGTAACGACACCGGTAACGATCAGAGCGGGAAATTGCAAGGTGCGAGCAAAGAAATCGCAGCAGCAAACCGGATTCAGGCGTCACTTCCGTCTTTGACCGCTGAAATTCCCCTGATACCAATCCGCAAAGTATATAGTGAATTACTGTTTTAACGTATTTAAACGCTAAATAACCCTATCATATTTATGGTCAAGATCGCCGCGCAACAACGTTCCGTTCCTCAAAAGTTACATCTGCCTGTGGATTCGCTGGCCGGTGTCGGCCCGCGGGTGGCTGCTCAACTGGTGCGTCTGTCGATCGAATCAATCGGTGATTTGCTGTGGCATCTGCCCTTGCGTTATGAAAACCGTGGGCAGATTGTCCCGCTTGGCTATCATTTGATAGGTCAGTCGGTTTTGATCCATGTCACGATCGCTGAGGCAAAGAGTTTGATGCGCGGCAAGGCGCGACAGGTAGCTCAGGGCTATGACGATGCGGCTAGTATTACGCTCTGGCAGTTTGGTCGTTTCGGGCCGACGTTGCAGACCGGTCAGAGTTATCTGCTGTTCGGTGAAGTTCGAGAAGGCGCGAGTGGTCTTGAAATGGCGCAGCCCGAGCTGATTCAGAGCGCGCAACTCGAGGCCATCGTGCCGATTTATCCTTCGACCGAGGGTTTGAGTCAGAGCAAATTACGCACGCTGGTGGGCCAGGCGTTGCGCGTGGCGCTCCATGATCTGGACGAATGCCTGCCCGCACCAATCCGGCAGCGTTTTGGCTGGCCAACCATGCTCGCAGCCTTGCAACGGATTCACGCGCCGGTATTGGCCGATGGTGTGCCAACACGCGATGAGCCCGCCTTCGCACGCATGATCGGAGAGGAGTTGCTTGCTCACCTGTTGGCGTTGCGACTCAAACGTCATGAGCAAAGTCGGGATCACGCGCCACGATTATCCGCACCGGGTCGGCTTTATCAGGAATTGCTGGCCCAATTGCACTTCCTTCCGACAAAGGCACAAACGCGCGTGCTCGATGAGATTCGGGCGGATATGGCGCAGGGTTCACCCATGTTGAGATTGGTGCAGGGCGATGTGGGTTCCGGCAAAACCCTTGTGGCAGCGGGTGCGGCCTTGACGGCCATTGAGCAAGGGTACCAAGTGGCGTTGATGGCCCCTACTGCCCTGTTGGCCGAGCAGCATCAGCGCAACTTCTCGCAGTGGTTTTCGCCGCTGGGCATCGATGTGCAGCTGTTGTCCGGTCAGCAATCTGCGAGCGAGCGTCGCGCCAGTCTGGCGGCCTTGGCGGAGGCGCGTTCACTGATGGTCATCGGTACGCATGCGCTGTTTCAGGAACGGGTGGCGTTCGACCAGCTCGGCCTGGTGATCGTCGATGAGCAACACCGCTTCGGTGTGCACCAGCGCTTGGCTTTGAGCGACAAAGGTACACACCCTGACCGCGCCGGGCATCGACCGCACCAACTGGTGATGACCGCGACCCCGATTCCGCGCACGCTCGCGATGAGTGCTTACGCCGATCTGGATGTATCGATCATCGATGAGTTGCCACCGGGCCGCACGCCCATCACGACCGCGTTGGTGCGCTCGGATCGTCGCGACCAACTGATCGAACGTATCAGCACGGTGTGTGCCGAAGGCCGACAAGCCTACTGGGTTTGTCCGTTGGTGGAAGACTCCGAGCGCATCGAAGCCCAGGCCGCCGAATCCACCGCCGAACTTTTGCGGGAACAACTGCCGCATCTGACGGTCGGGCTGGTGCATGGACGGATGAGCGCTGCGGAGAAAAACACCCAAATGGCGCGATTCAAGTCGCATGAAGTGGACTTGCTGGTTGCGACGACCGTGATCGAGGTCGGGGTGGATGTGCCCAATGCCTCCTTGATGATCATCGAAAATGCCGACCGCATGGGCTTGGCGCAACTGCATCAATTGCGCGGCCGCGTCGGGCGGGGTCGAACGGATTCGTACTGCGTCCTGTTGTTCGATGAGCCGATTTCGGACAAAGCGCGTGCGCGGTTGAGCCTGATGCGCGAAACCCAGGACGGTTTTCGTCTGGCCGAGGCGGATCTGGCGCAGCGCGGGCCGGGTGAAATACTCGGTACGCGGCAAACGGGTCTCGCCAAACTGCGTGTAGCCGATCTTGTCCGCGACGCCGATTTGCTGGACACGGCGCGACAACTGGCCGACGAACTTATCGCCGCGCAAAGCCCCGACATCAAGCCCCTGATTCAACGCTGGGTGGGTGCGGCCCATCAGTACGGTCAGGTTTAGGGAACACGCCAACGATTCAATTCAATGCATGTTTATCCTGCCAAACGCGCCCTCTTGAAATTTTCACACCCGACCACAAATAAGCACCAAGGTCGTTAAAACCTATGTAAATCAAATGGGTGTGCGGCCTGTTGATCAGTTGTTGAATGTAAACGACAGGAGGTGAATTATGTCGATTGTTCGTTATGAGCCTTTTGGTCTGTTGTCCCAGCTGCAGCGTGAACTTGCGCGCAGTGAGGGTTCCACCGCGACGGCCGAGTGGTCGCCCAGTGTGGACATCAAGGAAGAACCGGATCGCTTCGTGATCCTCGCCGATGTGCCCGGTGTTCAGCCGCAGGACATTGACGTCCATATGGAAAATGGCCAGCTGACCATCAAGGGCGAAAAGAAAACCGAAGCCACCGCGGAAGACAAGAACTACAAGCGGATCGAGCGAACCTATGGTTCCTTCTACCGAAGGTTCGGTCTGCCCGATTCTGCCGAGGCGGATAAGATCTCGGCCCGCACGAAGCATGGTGTGCTGGAAATCGTGATTCCCAAACGCGAATCGGTGCAGCCTCGCAAGATCAATGTGGTTAGTGAAGACTGACAGGCCAGTATGCCTGACCCAAAATGAGACCAAAACCCCGTTACCTTCCGGGGTTTTTTTATAGCATCCTTGTGTGTGGATACTCACTCGTCATTATCAGGTTCACAAAAAATGGCTGTGATTACTGCTCTTCGAAATACAATCGGTACAACTCAAACCTGAGGTATTACGAAAACGTCACGGGCTGTCCGCTGCGGGTAGGCACCCGCTCCGCGTTCATTGAGCTAAGGCGGACACCAGACAGATATACGAGGGCGCATACGAATTCGAGCACCTCAATCGGCCGGATTATCGCTATGGATGACGGAAGGCTGCGAGAATTGGACTCGTAGCATTTAGACGGCAAAGTTGGTTTTTCGAGGTACCCTTTTATTGATTGATTCCAATTGATTCATACCCATTGATCCATGGAGGAGATGAGGCATGGCACTTTTCGAGTTTTCCTCGGCCGGACAGCGCGGAACCGAACAACTGGATGCTGCCGTTGCGCATTATGCGCAGATTGGTCGGGTGCTGGTAGAACCGGATCAACAGTCGGGCTTCGCCTACAATGCGCGAATCATGCAGGAACGGCCGCTGGCGGTCGGCAGCCTGTCCGTCACGGCCGCGCGGGTCACGCGCACACGAGCTCATGCCGCCGAGGGCAATCCCTACGACGTGCTCGGCGTGGTGCTCGACGCAGGCGAGGTCGAGGTCAGTCTGGAGGGGCGAGCGCCCTTCCGTTACGCTCACGGCGAAGCCTTCCTGTGGCGTGGCGACGAGGCCGGGCGCAGCCATTATCTGAGCCCACAAACTCGCTTGTTGAACATAGCGTTACCGCGCGCGACGCTGGAAGGCGGATTGGCGCACCCCGACCGCGCCGAGGGCCGCCGTCTCGCCGCTTCGCCCGAGTTTAGGTTGCTTGCGGCCTACGCGACAGCTTTTCTTGATGTATGCCCGAAGCTCGCGCCGGAGTCGACACAGACGGTCGCACTGCAACTCCAGGATCTGGCGCTGCTCGCGCTTGGTGCGAACCGTGACAGTGCCGAACAGGCACGTAATCGCGGTGTACGGGCTGCCCGGCTGGTGGCGATCAAGTCTGATGTCGAAGCGCACCTGCTCGATCCGGAACTCTCGGTCAGGTGGGTACTGCGGCGCCACCGGATTTCGGAGCGCTATCTGCGGGCGCTGTTCGCCGACGAAGCGAGTAGCTTCGGCGATTTCGTGCTCGAACGACGGTTGGCGCGCGCCTGGCTGCGTCTCATCGACCCGCGCCAACACAGCACACCCATCGGCGTGATCGCTGCCGAGTCGGGCTTTGGTGACCCGAGCTGGTTCAACCGTGCGTTCAGGCGACGCTTTGGCGTGTCGCCGAGCGAAGCCCGCGCAATCTACCTCACCGGAAACGGTGCCGATCGCTGTTGATCCACCTTTCCGCATGAGCGGATTAGCTGGGACGTGCTGCTCTGAGCAGTTAAACAGTCGCTTTGTGTTGTCGGAGTGACCGGTCGTGAATGCCGTTTTCGCCTATTCGACGTGCCGTTTACGCAGTGTGTCCCCTGTCCGCTGTCGCCATAATGCGTCCATCATTACACATGGATTGCGGAGGCGCTCGCATGAAACAACCTTTCATGGCCATTGTCCTGACTGTGTCTGGTAGTGCCCTGCTCGCGGCGGGTTCGGCGATCGCTTTCGATTTCGGCGACGTGCTCAAGCGCACGGTCGAACGCGCGACCCAAAGCGAAGTCCAGCGCAAGGTCGATCAGGAAACGCGCAAGACCGTGCGCTGCGCGCTCGGCGACACGCGCTGCGAAAAGGCCGCGCGCGCCGATGCTGAAGCTGATGCAGCGGACGCCGACCCGGCTGCCGGCGAGCACGCCGACGCCGGCGGCGACCATCCGCTGATCGCGCCCTACCGCGGCTCGGTGCGCAAGGAACGCGACGTCGACGCCTTCAACGAATACCTGCGCATCGTCGGCCGCGCGGGCAAGGCGGCGAAAACCGAACGTCTTGAAGGCAAGCTCACGCGCCTCCGGTACGACAACCCCAAGGGCCGCTCGACCTTCGAGATCGAACGCAACTACCGCGACGCGCTCACCGCGCGCGGCTTCCGTGTCGACTACGAATGCGTCAAGCGCACCGTCTGCGGCACCACCGACAAGCCGAGCTGGCAGTCGCTCAACGGCATCAACCTCGGCATCGCCGGCGACGTGCGCTATTTCACCGGCAAGCTCGCCTACGGTTCGGGCGCGGCCTACGTCTCGGTCGCGGTCAACCCGACGGTCACCTACGTTCACGTGCTCGAAACGGCGTCGATGGAGCGCGACATGGTCGCGGTCGACGCCGACGCCCTCGCCGCGGGCCTGGAAAAGGACGGCCGGGTGCGCCTGGACGGCATCTTCTTCGACTCCGGCAAGGCGCTGCTGAAGCCCGAATCCAACCCGGCGCTCGATCAGGCCGTGCAGCTCTTGCGCCAGCAGGCGTCGCTCAAACTGCTGATCGCCGGCCACACCGACGACACCGGCAGCCACGCGGCGAACCAGAAGCTCTCGCAGCAGCGCGCCGAAGCCGTGCGCAACGCGCTGCTCGCGCGCGGCATAGCTGCCGACCGCCTGACCGCGCAAGGCTTCGGTAGCGGCGTGCCGCTGGCCGACAATGCCAGCGACGCCGGGCGCGCGCAGAACCGCCGGGTGGAGCTGGTCAAGCAATGAAGCGCGGGCTGGTCGCGGGCGGGGTGATCGCCGTCGTCGGCCTTGCGTCGATGGCAGCGGGCTTCGTCCCCAATCCTTTCGACGCGCCTGGCGTCGAGGTTGTCGAATCCGGCGGCGAGGCCGCACGCGGTGCGGGCGAAATCCGTGCCCCCGCACCGTCCGACAACCCCTTCGACGCACCGATTCCGGTCGTCGAGTCGGGCAGCCCCGAAGCCCGCGACCTCGTCGGCGAGGAGATCATCGGCCCCGACCCCTTCGTGCTGCCGCCGATCCCGGTGGTCGAATCCGGCAGCGCCGAAGCGCGCGCGCTGGGCGAACGTTTCAGCAACCCCGAGGCGCAGCGCCTGCGCGAGGCAGCCTGGCGCGCCGACAGCCGCTTTTCCGTCAACCCCGACAGCATCCCCGGCCACTACCGCTTCGACCTACGCCAGCGCCTGCGGGTGGACAGCGCCGACGGCCTCGTGGACATGAGCTGCTTCGTCAACTCGCGCGACGCCAGCCTGATCTGCCCCGACTGGGGGCTCTCAGGCTGGGGACTCGATCTCGAAACCGCGCAGGGCAAGCTCGATTTCGTGCTACGCCAGGCCGACGGCGACGTGTTCGCCTGCGGCCGTCACCGCGACGTCGGCCCCGCCTGCCTGCAACTCGGCGAAGAGATCGGCCCCGCCTTCGCCTGGCTGCGCAACATGGGCCTGCACCAGGCGCTGCTCGACTCGATCCCCGCCACGCCGCAGGCGCTCGGCGAAGGCCCCGGCGGCGGGGTGCAAGGCGTGCGCGCGCGCACCGCCGACGGCTACCTGCAACTCTGGTTCGACCGCCGCGCGAGCACGATTGCCACGCAGATGCCGTGGCTGGGGCTCGGCGTCGGCGTGATGAAGGACAGCCGCGCGCGGGTCAATCGCACCGTACGCCGCGCGCGATTTGAGGGCGCCGACCGCGACGGCGGCGATGTCGTCATCGACCTGGTCGAGCTCGAACCCGCGCGGCTGGAACGCCGCCTCGACGGCTATCGCGTCGTCACCGCCTTCACCGCGCAGGCGCTGGACGAAGCCACGTCGCTCGGGCAGCACCTGCACGCCCTGCAACGCGAAGCGGTCGGCATCCGCGCCGAACTCGACGCCTGCCCGAGCGGTACGGTCGGCCGCGACTGCCGCAAGCACCACCGCGAACGGCTCAAGGCGCTCGACACCCGCGCCCGCGATAGGGCGCTGGATTTCGGCGAGCGGCACGGCTTGCCGGTTCCTGAACGACCCTGACTGGGGCCACTAACTCAAGGAGATGTCATGACAATCAAAGCGACTTGCAACGCAGCTTTGCTCTTGATCGCTGCAGGATTTACCCCGTCGGTCTTCGCCGTCGAATGCCGTGTCGTGGAGCGGATCGGCAATCACTTCAAGGATCATATCCTCACGGATATCCGTGGCTTGGCTGTGGGCGAATACGAAGTAAGCCCGCGCAAAAATCTCATCGTCCACTCTGTGGATGACATCCGCTTTACCGGCTGCCGTGCTGTGGTCAAGGCGACGATCGAGGTGGAGCGCAAAGTACGCCGGGACGCCAAAGGCAATGCCCGCATAGCGGGAGACATCGATCCGGATTCAGTCAAATTGGTCGATCCGTCAGTCGGGAAATGGGAGTTCTGCTTCACGAAAGAGCCCAGAATCGAAAAAATGAAACTCTCGAACACAGCCGGGATCGGCGAACGGCAATACAAGAAGATCGCCAACCGGGTGTGGCCGCGTGAGCGTTGCTACACCTTCATAGTACCCAAGGACGAGGAGCGTCCAAGGTGAGCCGCTCCGTTGCTTCCCGCGTCGTGAAACCCGTCGCACTATTGGCGATCGCCAGCCTGCTCGCGGCCGCTGCCCACGCCACCACCGGCAAGCTCACGAAGCGCGAGCCGGTGCAGCGCCCGCCGACCGATTCGAACGGCTGCATGATCGAATCGATATCCGGCTCTCTGAGCTTCTCCTATCAGTTGGAAGGCCGCGCGAAACGTGAAGCGATCGACAACTGGAAAAAGCAGGTCAAGCGTAAAGCGCCGCCCGAATTCGCCTCGTGGAAGCACGCCAACCGCTACACCAAGTCGATGAATTGCGACAAATACAAAGGAAAGTTCTCTTGCTGGGCCAAGGCGCACCCCTGCGAGAGGCCAAGGTAATCAAACCTTGCCAACAGGAGGATTGGGAAAATGAACCTCAAAAACACTCCTGCCACTCTGCTGCCCTTCAACATGGTCTCGGGCCGATATGAGGGATTAGAGCCTGTCAGGGAGGCATGGTCACAGCTCGTATGCCTGGATGTTATGCCGGCCGAGCCGACGGTTCCCAAACTCAGCGCATCGATCTGGAGCTTAGGCGATCTGAAAATCGGCACATTCGATGGATCGGCTGTCAAAATGGTGCGGACCACTAAGTTGGCTCAGGATTGCGCTGACGACTTGATCATATGCATCGAACGCAAGACGCCTACTCGTGCCACTTGGGGAGGTGCTGGTGCGCGAGTTTTCGTACCCGGCGACATTCACCTCTGGCGAGCGGACGGCACCATGCAGTGCGAAACCAAAGGGGCATTCTCTGCATTGCTGTTGTCGATTCCGCGCACGGTTTTGAGCAATCATGGGATCGATATTGCCCCATTATTACGTGAAGGCGGGATTTGCGGTAACAGCCCCGAAACGCGGCTTCTTTGCCGTTACACTGATTCGGTCTTAGGCGAGGTTGATGCGTTATCCCCGATGGGGGTATCGTGCTGCCTCTCCCATCTCGTTGATCTTGCGATGCTTGTGCTGGGAGGGCGGAACACAGTCCGGCTTGCCAATCGGCACCGTGTCCGCTCTGTTCGACTGGCGTCAATCAAGTCGGATATCGATGCCCATCTGCTGAACCCCGAGCTTTCAGTCGGCTGGGTGCTGAGGCGGCACCGGATTTCCGAGCGTTATCTCCGCTCTTTGTTTGCTGATGAGGACACGAGTTTCACCCGTTTCGTGCTGGAGCGACGGCTAATGCGTGCCCATGCCGCGCTTGACCAGTCAGGTCGTAGCATCAGTGAGATTGCCTACGATTGTGGCTTTTCAGACCTGTCGTGGTTCAACCGAGCCTTTCGGCAGCGGTTTGACATGACACCATCCCAGGCCCGTGCGGGCCTGCTTGATCTCAGTCTAGAACGGGATGGGTAAGTGTCCTGTCCTGCCACTGTGCCGTTCAGTCCATCCGGCCGTGCCGTCCAGACCAAGCGCTTCGTTGCCCGCCTTTTTAGACTGAGCGGACTAATGATATCGCGGATTCCACCCTGACGGCAGTTCAGTGTCCGCGTTCGTCAGTTCCTCTACGTTTGCAGGCAAATTCCACCAAGGGGGTAATCGATGTTTATGGACACACGGGCGCAAACCAAAAAAGCACCATGGTCTTCTTGCCGTTTCCAGCGGTTCTGGTTGTGGGTGACAACAAGCGCGCTGGCGTTGGTGATTGCCCAGCTGGCTCAGGCGGATGAATGGACGGGCGTCACCGACGATGACTGGTTCAACAGTGCCAATTGGAGTTTTTTTGTAGTGCCCACGTCGAGTTCACCAAGATTGGTCATTATTGACGCTGGTTCTTCGAACCCAGCGCGGATTGGCGGTGCCGGTATCGACAATGCCGAGGCGACGACAATGGATATTGGCGTCAACCGGAATGGGGTATTAGAAATAGAAGGCGGTAGTCGCAGGCTTTTTAGTGGCGATGCAACCTTGGGTCGTTTCTGGGGTTCTCGAGGTGTGGTCGGCGTCAATGGCCCAGATGCGCAATGGGGCATTCTTGGGAACCTCGTCATCGGCAACGAAGGCTCCGGGCAGATCACTCTGGAAAATGGCGCCACGCTTGGGGTGAGCGGGAATGTCGACTTTGCTCGTTTTCGTCTTGCAGGGTTCGGTCAAGCTTCTGAGGGTGCGTTGATCATCAATGGCGGCAGCTTTGTTCAAGATCCCGATACGGGCACTTTCGGTATCGGTATTTCCGGCGATGCCACGCTGGAGATCAGTAATGGCGGTCAACTGGTGAGTGGATATACCACTCTGGGGCTCAATGCCGACGGCACGGCAGAAGCATCCATCTACAGCAATGACGCAACCCGCTTATCCCGTTGGCAGGCGAACAACCTGCGTATAGGCGGTGCCGGGCAAGCCGGGTTGGCTATAGGCCAGGGGGCGGTTGTTCACGTGGCCGGTGATGCTTTGATCGGAGATGAAGCCGGTTCACGAGGTACGGTGCTCGTTTTTCGCGAGGCATCAAGCGCAGTGGATGCCGGCATTTTGAACATCGGCGGGGCACTGGCGGTAGGCGAGGGCGGCCACGCCTCATTGTTGATCGGCAATGGCGGTAAGGTCGATGTGGCGGGTGTGGTTGTCATCGCCGATAATGCAAGCGCCTCGGGCAATCTTGTCGTTGGCTCAGCCGGGGAACTCAATACGCATCATGATGGTATTTACGTTGGTGCATTAGGCGAGGGCGAACTCACGCTGAGCGAGGGTGGCCGCGCGCTGCTCCATGGCGGCGCTGTCACGCTCGGCTTTTTTGCAGGGTCGTCAGGCACGCTCAATATTGGTGCGGCCGACGGCAGTGATGCCCGAGCGCCCGGTGTCTTGGATGCTTCGAACGTCCGCTTTGGCGCTGGGGCGGGAACGCTCGTCTTCAATCACACAGGACATGATTATGTGTTCTCCAGTGATATTTCCGGCAATGGCCTCATCAAGCATCGTGCTGGAGGGACGACGCTGACCGGCGATGGCAGTGCCTTTACCGGAGGTGTGTTTCTCGAAGGCGGTCGACTGAGCGTTAATGGCCTTTTGGGCGGGGGGATTGATGTCGCGGGCGGGACGTTGGCTGGCACAGGACAAGTGGGTGCTGTGATCTTGCGCCGCGGTAGCCAAATCGCACCGGGTAATTCCATCGGCACACTGAAGGTAGCAGGCGACATCACTATCGCCCTCGGATCAGATTATGAGGCAGAGGTCAATGCAGCCGGTGCAAGCGATCTCATTCACGCCACCGGAACGGCCACCATCAATGGTGGCTCGATCAATGTCCTTCCCTCCCCGGATTTCGCGGTCGGAACACCTTATACCCTGCTCACTGCCGATGGCGGACTGGTCGGTGCGGGATTCGATGCGGTTAACTTCGATTCCCTGTTTGTCTCACCGGTTCTTTCGGACGACGCCAATCATGTTTTTTTGACGATTACCCAGACAACCGATTTTGTAGCGGTCGCACGCACGTCCAATCAGGTGGCAGCGGCAGGCGGTATCCAGTCAGTCGCTAGCGGACTTTTGTTTGGCGCCATTGCCTCGCTTGGTGATGCTGACGAAGCGCGCAGGGCTTTCGATGATATTTCAGGCGAGGTTCACGCCTCGATCAAGACGGCATTGATCGAGGATACCCGCTTTGTTCGCTCGGCGACGTTGTCACGCCAGATCGGCGAGGGGGAAGATAGCGGTCTGTGGACCAAGAGTTTCGGCTCATGGGGGCGCTGGGATAGCGATGGCAATGCGGGCGAGCTCTCGCGTCACCTCGGTGGGTTACTGTTTGGCCGGGATAGCCTCGTGCTGGAGGATATCCAGTTAGGCTGGGTGGCCGGTTATGCCCGCTCGTCGCTCCATATCGATGAGCGCGCGTCAACTTCAACTGCTGACAGTTACACCCTTGGCGCCTATGTGGGGCGTCGATGGGATGCGTTTTCACTCAAGGGTGGGGTGGCTCATAGCTGGCATCGACTCGATACCGCACGCACGGTGGCTTTCAGCGGTTTTACCGACAATCTGTCGGCGAATTATAGTGCCCGTGCATTTCAGACCTATGGTGAGGCAGCCTACAGTTTGGATATCGAGGGTGCGCGCATCGAGCCTTTTACCAACCTGACGTATGTCCATCTGAGTACGGACGTTTACAGTGAAACCGGAGGTGCGGCGGCATTGACAGCGGCAAGTCAAAGTATCGCAGAGACATTCACAACCATCGGATTGCGTGGGAAATCACAGTTCGATTTCGGCGGGGCACCGACCCATATCAGTGGCTCGGCCGGCTGGCGACATGCCTTCGGAAATACACCAACCGCCACCCATCATTTTTCAGGCGCAGACAACTTCACCGTAACCGGCGTACCCATCGCAGTGGATGCACTTGCACTCGACCTCGGGGTGAGCGTGAACCTCACTCAAGATGCCACGATTGGGCTTTCTTATCATGGTCAGTTTGGGTCCAGCTTGATCGATCAGGGGCTCAGAGCCTCTCTCAATGTTGCGTTTTGACCCCGAACTGAAGCACGGTTGAACGTGATGATGAGCACAGTGTTGCCGCTCGCAGAACAGCGAGCGGATATCGGATCACCTCAGGGCGCCTCGAAAAATCCAGAGGATGGGGTTTTCGTGGTACCCATCAGACAATAAGCAGCATATCCCCCCAAAAGCTCGACAGGCTGCTAATTTTGCCCCAGCGTGCCGACCTGATTTCGCCCGGAAGCCTTGGCTTGATATAGCCCTTTGTCTGCCAGGTTGATCAAGGCGCTGGGTTCGCAGAAGGCGGTGGGGCGCCATTCGCCCACGCCCAGGCTTGCCGTTACAACGGGCATGACGGTGCTGTCCGGGTGCGGCAGTTCCAGCGACATGACCGCGCTGCGGACGCGTTCGGCAACACTGAGTGCATCGGCCAGTTCGGTTTCTGGCAGGATGACGGCGAATTCCTCACCGCCGTAGCGGGCGGCCAGATCCTTGACGCGATACAGGCTGGAACTGACCGCCTTGGCGACGCGCATCAGTGCGTGGTCACCGGCTTCGTGCCCCAGCGAATCGTTGTAGCGCTTGAAGTAATCGACATCAATCAAGATCAGCGAGACGGGCGCGCCTTCCTGCTGCGCGCGGCGCCATGTTGTCATCAGGTATTCGTCGAACTTGCGACGGTTGGCAATCGCCGTGAGACCGTCGATATAAGAGAACTGCTTGAGTTGTCGGTTCGCATCGGCCAGTTGCTGGGTCACCCGGCGCAGATAGACCTGTGTCGCGATACGCGCCAGTGCCACCGGGAAGTCCAGCGGCTTGGCCAGATAGTCGTTGGCGCCCTGGGTGAGCGCATCGACGATGGTCTCCGAGCCGTGTCGCGCTGTTACCACGATGACGGGCTGTTCGTGGGCAGACGATTTGCTGCGGATCTTTGCCAGCACTTCCGTGCCGCTCATGTCGGGCATGAGCCAGTCGAGCAGGATGACGTCAAACTGCTCGGATTCTAGTCGGTCAAGCGCTTCCCGTCCTGAATTGCTGACGGTGACGCGGTAGCCTTCGCGGATCAGGCGGCGCTGCATCAGTTCGAGATTTTCCTGGCGGTCGTCGACAATGAGCAAATGACCGCCGGCATGGCCACTGCCGCCTGTGGCATGGGTGGCTGTTTCGCGTGCGTTTTGCTGACTGCGTGCGTCGCCGAGATCGATAGAGGGTTTTGCGCTGAGCGATTCGAGTAAAGCGCGCATGTTGCCGATCGCCGAACCGATTTTTTCGACATCGGGGCAGGCTTCCTGCCAGGCATTTTCGATCGTGGACTTCAGGCCGTTGAAGTCCGCTTCGATTAAGGCCATTTTCGCTCGCCAATCCGGAAACAGGCCATCGAAATGCCCGCTGGACATCGGCGCGGGGCGGTTGATGGTCTCCAGCATCCGATAGGCATCATCGAGCAGCGTCTTGAGGCGAGGAGAAAGCAGGTCGTTGCACGTGGGCGGCAGGTCGTCCAGCAGCATTTCCGTGTAGCCGATCATGTGATTGAGCGGTGTGCGCAGGTCGTGACGGATGTGGGCGTCGCAAGGGTGGGTGTCGGCCATGAGCTAGTCTCTCTTTGCCATCTGTTGTTCGATCTTTTCGAGCAGACGGGGGAGATCGACGGGTTTAGTGTCGAAATCGTTGCAGCCTGCTTCAAGTGCTTTGGCCCGTTCGCCATCCATGGCGTGCGCGGTGAGTGCGATGATGGGGATTGCCTCGGTTGCGGGCTCGGCACGAATGGCGCGGGTGGCTTCCCAGCCGTCCAGCACGGGCAGACTCATGTCCATCAGAATCAGATCGGGTTGCTGAGATTTTGCCATGGCGACGCCTTCGCCACCATCGACGGCCAGCAGGACCTCATATCCTTTGCGCGCCAGGCGTCGCGAGAGCATGTCCCGGTTCATTTCGTTGTCTTCGACCAATAATATCCGTGCCATGTGTCATGTCTCCTTGCGTTCGTCGCCATCTGCTGCCTTGCCGGAGGGGGTAGAAGGTATATTTTTCCGATGCGTGCAGAGTTGTTCGTGCAGACGGCCAACCAGCAGTTCCTCGTTCAAGCCATCACGTTCGATGATGTATTCGACGCGCTGTGAAAGTCGCTGTCGATCGTCATCGGTCAGTGTCTTGGCGGTGAGTACCAGAACCGGCAAGGAATTGAATTCCGGGCGCTGACGCAGGGCATCGATGAACGCGAAGCCGTCCATGTTCGGCATCATCAGATCCAGAATCACGAGATCCGGCGCGGCGTGGCTCGATAGCCAGTCCAAACCGGATTGACCGTCAGTGGCTTCATCGACCACGGTCCCTTCCGGTTCCAGCACCCGGCGAATCAGATTCCGGTTGTCGGCATCATCGTCGATCATCAAGACGTGGCACCGGTCTGGATGGCGCTTGTACTGTCGCAGCAGGCCCAGCAGCGCATCCTTATTGACGGGTTTGGTTAGGAACTGGGCGGCACCCAAGGCATAGCCGAGGCTTTTCTCGTTCGTCATCGTGAGGACAAACACCGGGATGTCCTTGAGGTCGGGGTCGGCCTTGAGCGAAGTAAGTACGCTCCAGCCATCAACGCCGGGCATCATGATGTCGAGCGTGATGAAGTCGGGGCGGTCGATGCGCGCCATCGCGAGGCCATCGGTGCCATTGCTCGCGGTGATAACGCGATAACCGGCGCGGCCGAGCGATCGCTTGAGCAGATCGTGCACAGATGGGTCGTCGTCGATCACCAGAATCGTTTCGGCTTGTTTATCCAGCGCCGCGTTGGTTGAGGGCGCGGATGGTTGAGACGGGATGTCGGTGGCATTGGCGGGCTCCGTCTGCGTTTGCGGTTCGACGGTCAGCGGCAGTGAGACCGTAAACACGCTGCCGCTGCCGGGGGTGCTGGTTGCGGTGATGTCGCCGCCCATCATGCGGGCGAAATGGCGGGAAATCGACAACCCGAGACCGGAACCGCCGTATTTTCGTGTGGTGGACGCATCGGCCTGGCTGAATACCTGGAACAGGCGACCGAGTTGTTCCTCGTTCATACCGATACCGGTATCGGCCACGGCAATCGTAAAGTGATCGGTGTCTTCCCGTCGGACGCTGAGCGTGAGCGTTCCTACCTGGGTGAATTTGGCTGCATTGCTGATGAGATTGAGCAAAATCTGCCGGAACTTGGTCAGGTCGCCGCGCATGTGTCCGAGCGAATCGTCGCACTCGAATACCAGCGAATTTTGATTCTTGTCGATGACGGGTCTGGCGGTGTCGATCACCGTCTGGATTTCGCGACAGATCGGGAAGGACTCCAGATACAGTTCCATCTTGCCCGCTTCGATTCGGGAAATGTCGAGAATGTCGTTCACCAGCGCCAGCAAGTGCTTGCCGCTGTTGAGGATGCGCTCCAGATCCGGGGCGTATTGCGTGTTGCCGTCGTCCTCGGACTCTTCGAGCAGAATCTCGCTGTAACCGATGATGGCATTGAGCGGCGTGCGCAATTCATGACTCATGTTGGCAACGAACTGGCTCTTGGTTTGGTTGGCGTCCTCGGCCTCTTTTCGGGCTTCTCCTGCGATTTTTAGGGCCTGTTCGAGTTCTTCCGTGCGCTGCATGACAGCGGTATTCAGGTTTTGCTCGCGATCGGCGACTTCGTGCGCCATCGACTGGAAACTGCGTGCCAACTCGCCCGGTTCGTCTCCTCGTCTGGCGAGCTGTTGCATTTGCGGCTGGTCGAATACCGCCATCTGTTCCCGCGTGGCCGATCCGGTGCCGATCGCACGTGCCGCCGCTGTCAGGCGCTGAATCGGGATGACGACCGTGCGCCGTATCTGCCAGATCAGCAGGGTGGTGCCCACGGCAAATACGCCGAAGAAGATGCCCATGCTCCACAGAAGGTATTGGTGCCCCTGCGCGAAAATTTCATCGGAGGGGACATAGATTGTCTGGGCCGAAACGATCTCGCCGAGCTTCCAGCCGAACCCGTTTTTGTCACCGTAGGTGGCGACCAAACTCTTGGGCGCGGCTTGCGGCGTAGAGTGACATTGCAGGCAGCTCGCCTTGGTGACGGCCAGTGGGCGCGCGGTATAAAACAGGTTTCTGCCGTTGAGCTCCCGGAATCCCGACAATATTTTGATCGAGGGGTCGGCCCTGAATTTGGCGACCAGCCCAGATTCGAACGCATCGGCCTGATCGTGCGGGCTGGTCGGGTTCAGCGTGGCTTCCTTGTAGCGGAAATCGGCAAACGCCGGGTCGTCGCGGAAGGAGTTGAAAATGATCCGTGCGGAAAATGCCGGTACGGTTTCAGAGATGAATTGCTGTTCGGTGAAAAGCCGTTGCTGGAGTTTCGGGCTGATGTGCAGGCTGGTGTAGGAACGAACGGCGTTCATCATGCGACTCAGCATCTCCGCACGAGTCTGGATTTCTGCCTCGGCCTTCTTGTTCATGGCGCTGGACAAGAAGAAACCGGATACGGCGATACTGATCAAAAAAGCCAGTATCAGGAAACCGGTCAGCTTGGTGCCAATACGCAAATTCTGCAGCATATGATGTGTCGTCCTTGAGTTGATCACGCGATGGGCGCCGTTGCGGTATTATCACGCTACGCGGCCGGTTCCATCGCCCGCAGGTTTCATTAGAAAACCTGATTTACTGGATGTAAATTCAATATGTTGGGTGTAATCAATGCTCATTGTGACATAGAATCGGCTAGTTGTTGAAGGCTGTTTTCGCCCCGGTAAGGATGCACCGATTGAATGTTGAACTAACCACTGCTCCCGCTCCTGCTCTGGAATTCATGGGCGCTGACCGGCATGTCGGTGGGCGGGCCTATCAGCAGGATCAGGTGATCTGCCTGTCCACGCCGGATATGAAATATCAGCTTGTGGTGGTTGCTGATGGCGTCGGCGGGCATTGGGGCGGTGAGATGGCCTCGAAAACGGTGATCGAAGTTGCTCGTCGTTTGTTTCCAGCGCAATTGAACCAATTTCCCGCATCCGGTGGCTTTCTCGAATATTTTTGCCAGACGGCTAATGACGAGATTCGGGCACGGGCGGCACGGGAGAATCAAGAGGCTTTTTCCACCGTGGTGGCGTTGCTCACCACACCGGGCAGGGCGTATTGGGCGCATGTCGGCGATAGTCGTTTGTATGGATTCAAGGGCGCAGAACTGGTGCACCAAACGAACGATCATTCGCTTGTGCAGGCCTTGTTCGATCAGGGGCGAATCACGGCAGACGAGCGCCGGGTTCACCCCGAGCGCAATCGGGTCCTCAATGTCCTGGGTCTGAACGACACCGTGCAGCCCACGCTGGGCGAAATCAGTTTGACGCCGGATATGGCCTTCCTGCTGTGCACGGACGGGTTCTGGGAGCATGTAGCCGTGTCGGAAATGCCGCTGATACTGGCTGCCGCGGATTTGAGTTTCGCCGCTTCGGTCTGGGTTCGCCAGGCTGCGCGCCGCGCGGGCGCCGGTGGGGATAATGTCGCGCTGGCCTTATGGCGGTCACCTCCTCGATCCAAACGCGGCTGGCTTTCGTTTCGATAAATCGCCTGGAGTGTTGCCATGAGTTTCGAAAATCGTCGTGTCGGCACAGCGGACCGAGTGGGCATGGCACCCGGTGCATTGCTGGAGGATACCCATTCTGTTCCTGCGCAGATTGAACTGATTCATTATCGTGAACATGATTCGTCGGCGATTGATCCTGCAAGCTTGCAGGCCATGCAAACCGCCATAGCTGCGCATGATGGCGTGACCTGGCTGCACGTGCAGGGTTTGCCCAGCAAGGCCTTTCTGGAAGAAATGGGCGCGCGTTTCGGTCTGCATCCCCTTTTGCTTGAAGATATCCAGTCGCGAGACCAGCGACCCAAGCTCGACGAATACGTAGAGCATCTGTTCGCTGTTTTTTCTGTGCCTCGCTGGCAGGGGGACGGGGCCGTTCTCGAACAGTTCAGCCTGTTGTTGGGCGATGGCTATGTGATCAGTATCCACGATGCCCAGAGCGACATCACCGACATCTTGCGTGCGCGATTGGCCCAATCGAGTTCGCGTTTGCGCCAGCATGGCGCGGATTATCTGTTCTATTCGCTGATCGATTTGATCATCGACCAGATCTACCCCTTGCTCGAAACCTTCGGCGGTACGGTCGACGAGTTGGAAGAACGCCTTGTAACCAATCCCGGTCATCGTGCCCTGCCGGATATTCAATCTGCCAAGCGCACTCTCAATCAGCTTCGTCGCCAACTCTGGCCAACGCGTGAAGTCATCAGTCATCTGATTCGTGGCGTCAGTAACGAACCGCTTCTGGAGGCCGGTCTGCGGCCTTATCTCAATGATCTCTACGATCACACGGTATCCGTGATGGATATGCTCGAAACCTATCGCGATACCGTCACCGGGTTGATCGACATTCATCTGTCGAGTGTCAGCAACCGCCTGAATGAAATCATGCGCACTCTTACCGTGATCTCGACACTATTCATCCCACTTACCTTTGTCACCGGTATCTATGGCATGAATTTCGGCAACAACGCCGATAGTCCATTCGCCATGCCGGAACTGCGCTGGTACTTCGGTTACCCGCTTATTTTATCGGTGATGGTGGCAGTGGCTCTCGGGATGATCCTGTTCTTCAAGCGCCGAGGTTGGATATTCTCCCGCGATCGTTTCTGACGAACTAATGGTTGGGCCGCGCTACGCGGCAAGTGTCTTGTTTTGTTCAAGAAATCGTCATGGCGCTGTCATGCAGCGGCTCTAAGGTTCGGTCAGGAATCGCGCAATGTGCGCGGTATGGTGCCAAAACCGAGGGCGGGCGATGTATATCAGTCTGGTGACCGAAACCTTTGATCCCGATATCAACGGGGTGGCGACGACGCTCAAGCAAATACATTCTGCCCTGCTGTCATCAGGGCATCGGGTGCAACTCGTGTGCCCGAGAGGAAAAACGGCACGGGTACTCGACGACATGCTGGAAGTGCCCGGACTGGCCTTGCCCTTTTATACCGATGTTCGACTGGGCTTGCCCGTGGGCCGACGATTGAAGCGCCGCTGGCAGAACGAGCGCCCGGATCTCGTGCACATCGCCACCGAAGGGCCACTGGGATACGCCGCCCTGCGCACGGCCAAAGCGCTGGGTTTGCCGATCACCTCATCGCTGCATACCAATTTTCATACGTATATGCGTTTTTATCGCGTGGGTTGGCTGGCCGCGCCGGTCATGCGTTATCTCAAGTGGTTTCACAACCGAACTGCGCGCACGTTTATTCCCACCGGGCAGCAGGCAGAAGCACTCGGCTTGAGCGGGTTTGATCGTCTGGCGGTGCTGGGGCGCGGTGTGGATACGGCCCTGTTCAATCCTGAACGGCGCGATGCTGCCCTGCGCGCGCAATGGAGTCAGCATTCTGGCCGTGCGGCGGGTGATGAGTCAAAGGTCGCCTTGCATGTCGGAAGACTGGCACCGGAGAAAAATCTCGATTTATTGTTACAAACATTTAATGCAATGCGCGTGGCCCAACCGGATATGATCGGTGTGGTGGTAGGCGACGGCCCGGAGCGCGCCCGGTTGGAGAAAGCATTGCCCTGGGTCATCTTTACCGGGATGAAGCGTGGCGCGCAGTTGGCCCGACACTACGCCAGCGCCGACCTGTTCATCTTCCCCAGTCAAACCGAAACGTTTGGTAATGTGTTGTTGGAGGCCATGGCTTGCGGGTTGATTTGCGTCAGCTTCGATTATGCAGCAGGCAAGCACCTGATCCATGATGGAAAAAACGGCTATTTGGTTCCGCTGGGTGATGATGCACGCTTTATTAAAGCGGCAGTCGATCTGATACGGGTGGATGGCCCGGAAATACGCCAGATGGGCTCAAGGGCCAGAGACGTGGCAGCCACTTATGATTGGACGCGGGTAACGCGTGCGTTCGAGCAGCACTTGAAGGACGTGTTGCAGGTTGAATCAGCCCAGTCGGCATCGGATGAGCAGCCTGCTCTGCAGGGATCCGGCAGATCGACGAATCAGGGTAAAACGGGAGTCTGACATGACCGCATTTATTCGAACCGTTCGTAGTTCATCCTTGCTTAACCGGTACCTGCATTGGGAAGAGGTGATCATGTATCGCCTCAATCTTGTCAATGCCATGCGTGGCTTGCGTCGATTGTTCGCGATTTGCAGCCGTCTGGGCGATGGTGTTGCCTGGTATGTGGCCGCCGCCCTGATCGCACTGTTCGTCGGGGAGCAAGCATGGTTGCCCATGAGTGCCATGATGCTTTCCGCAGGTGTCGGATTGGGCATCTATGCTTCCATCAAGCGCCTCACGGCCCGACCGCGCCCACATATGGCCCACGACGGATTGGTGCTGAGTGTGGCGCCGTTGGATAAATACAGTTTCCCTTCCGGGCACACCTTGCACGCGGTGAATTTTGCGATTCAGATTGCCGTCTTCGCGCCGGGTCTTGCCTGGTTGGTCATTCCCTTCGCCCTGATGGTCGCGTTGTCACGAATGGTGCTTGGATTGCACTATCTGTCGGATGTTCTGGTCGGCGGGGTGATCGGTGCGCTGATCGCGGTGTCCAGCCTTTGGGTGGTGGGTACGCTGTCTTAATAAGATCGCATTTCAACTGTCATCGACGATTCACGATGTCGACATAATATCCTTCGTCTTTGTGGTGCTTAGAACGACCTTGATTCAGGGCGGGAATGCACTCACTATAGGAAGGATTTTCCGAATGCTCGAACCGCCCTCACGACGTTTCGGGCAGTTGCCTGGTTTTAATCGATGGTGTGCCTCAGTTGTCCTGAACCAGATGGGCAGGATTTGGCGCGCATGCCTTGTGTGGGTATTAAATATTGGTCATGTCTTGGTCGAAGAGCCGTTTCGTATGGATTCCGAGCGCGCTTTTCCTGATTTTACTGGCGACGGCCGGCGTGCTCGCTGCCCGCATTACCTGGATGTGGCTGGCACCGGCACCTGCCTATGTAGCGCCTCCTGAGTCGGGGGCCGAAGCGAGTGAACAGTCGCAGTCGGCATCGGTTGAGCAGATCGGCAGTTGGCATCTGTTCGGCCAGGCAGCGACGCCAGACAATCCCACGGCGACAAAAATTTCGGCATCCCAGTTAGGGGCGACGCTCGAAGGCACCATCAGCGGCTCCCCCTTGCCACTGGTCATGCTGCGGGTTGGTGGCGAGGTGCGGTTACTGCAAGCCGGTGACACCTTGTCCGCAGGGGTTCGCATCGTTTCGATTGCGCCGGATCGCGTCGTCATCTCGAATCAAGGCCGTCTTGAGTCAATCGCCTTCCCTAAGCCACAGTCGCTTGATCAGGCACCCGCACCGAGTGCCGCATCGCTGACTACGGCAAACCCACGTGATGTCTCCGCTTCCGCCGTCGCGCCCACTGTTCGGGCGCAGGCAGAAGAAATCCGGCATAACCCCCAAACGCTGCTGCGTTTTGTGACCGTATCGCCTGTGCAGCAAAATGGCGAGATCAGTGGTTATTCATTGCGTCCGGTACCGGGGCAGGAAGCACTCATGCGGGCACTTGGGCTCATGCCCGGTGATGTATTGACTTCCGTTGATGGCATGCCTGTCAATGATCCCGCCCTGTTGCCCCGCGTGATGCCGCTGTTGAATTCTGGCCAGCCGTTACAGGTTCTGGTCGAACGGGGCGGGCAGCCCCTGAGTATGACGATTAATTTGGACTCATTACAATGATGAATACCGCTCGCCGCATACGCGGTCAGGCATCCTCTCTGGTTATCTTTATGGCGCTGACACTGGTCACCGCCGAAGTCCTGATCAACAGCCCGGTCCGGGCTGCTGATGCACCACCACCGGGTATATCGCGTGTTCAGGGCGACAACTCCGATACGGATAAAGTTACCCTGAATTTCCGTGACATGGATATCGGTGCGCTCATCGAGGCCGTCTCGAAAGTCACGGGCAAGAATTTCATCGTCGACCCCCGGGTCAAGGCGCGGGTCACGGTCATTTCTGCCAAGCCGATGAGCCCGCAAAAACTCTACGACGTGTTTCTTTCGATCTTGCAGGTCAATGGCTTTGCTGCGGTACCTGCCGGTGCGGTGATCAAGATCGTTCCGGAAATCAACGCGCGCTCCGACGCCCAGCCGGTCAATCCCGGTTCGTCGGCGGTCGGGGATCAAATGGTGACCGAGGTCGTTCACCTGCGCTATGTACCTGCGGCGCCTTTGCTGACCGTGTTGCGTCAAATCATGCCGCAACAGGCCGCGCTTTCCGTGTACCCCGATTCCAATTCACTCGTGATTACCGACCGGGCGGGCAATATCGACCGGCTCAAGAAAATATTGGCCAAGGTGGATCAACCTGCCGTGGGAGATGTGGAGATCATCCGGCTCAAACGGGCATCGGCTGACTCGGTCGTGTCCACGCTCAAGGCGTTGTTTGGTGCCAGCGGTGGCGGCGGCGCCAAGGGCGCACCCGTGCCGGGTGGCGGTGCAGGAGGCAATTTTTCCAGCGTGCCTGCGTTCGCCGCCGATGACCGCACCAACAGCGTTTTACTGAGTGGCGATGCCGTCTCTCGCGCCAAGATGCGCGCCATCATCCTGAATCTGGACATGCCGCAGACGAATTATGGCAATACGCGCGTGTTCCGACTCAAATACGCCAATGCCGAAGATCTTGTCGATGTGCTCAAAGGGATCGTGAGCACCAACGGCGCCACATCCACCGGGGCGACGGCCACGAAAGAGGCGACCACCAATCCGGACAACAACCAGCTTGAGATCGCCGCCGACAAATCCCTTAACGCCCTGGTCGTGACGGCATCGCCCAGCCGGATGCAGACGGTCGAGTCGGTGATCGATCAGCTCGATATCCGGCGCAAGCAGGTATTGGTGGAAGCGATTATTGCTGAGGTGTCGAACGGCGTAACCAAAAAGTTGGGCACCCAGTTTCTGGTCGGTGGCGGCAGCGGTACGGTGCCTATCGGTATTTCCACCTTCAACGGGTTGTTGTCCAGCGTCGCCAGCTCCGCAGCGCAGGCGGGCACAGGCAGTGTCGGTAGCGCCATTGGTTTGGGTTTGGCCGGGGCGTTGGGCGATGGCGGCAATATCGGCGTGGGGCGGTACGGTCAAGGCGGCGCCGATTTTGCACTGCTGGTTTCCGCGCTGGCGGGGAACTCGGGTAATAACATTCTCTCCACGCCGAGTCTGCTGACACTGGATAACCAGGAAGCGAGCATCGTGGTCGGCCAAAATATTCCAATCGTCACCGGCTCGTATGCACAGACCGGTTCGGCTACCTCACCCACCAATCCGTTCCAGACCATCACGCGCGAGGACATCGGCGTCAAACTCAAGGTCACGCCCACCATCAGTCCGGATGGTACCGTGCGTTTGAAGATCGAGCAGGAAGTGTCCAGCCTCGACAGCGCAGCGCAAAGCTCGGCGGGCCTGATCACCAATAAACGTAACGTGACCACCACAGTGCAGGTCGATGATGGCGACGTGGTAGTGTTGGGTGGTCTGATCGACGACAGCACCAATTCCAATCAACAAAGTGTTCCGGGCTTGGGCGACATTCCCATTCTGGGTAATTTGTTCCGCTACCGTTCGGCCAGTACCAATAAGCGTAACTTGATGATTTTCATTCGGCCGTTGATCGTTGGTGATGGCGGCAAGTTGTCCGAATTCAGCCGTGAACAGTACAACCGCATCCGTCAGAGTCAACAGGATACGTTCGACAAGCGTTCTCTGGTTAACCCAAGCGATTGGTCCGTTTTATCGCCAGAACAGAATTTCCAACGTAATCTGCCGATCCCGATGCCGCAGAATATCCAGACATTGATGGATCAGGATCGGGCTCGCAGCCAAACGGCCAGCGGTCAGACCGCGGCCCCCAGACCGTGAACGGGCTGTGATGACTGTGGACGCTGATACCCACGCCCATCTGGCCAAAACGTCGCCGCTGTCGTACGGCTACGCACGTCGTTTTGGCGTGCTGATCGAGCCGGATACAACCGCCGAGGCAGCCTGGATCGTGCGGCATTGCAAGCCGTTGCCGGTATCGGTGTTGGCCGAGCTGGGGCGCAAACTGCCCGATGGCTTTACGCTGGACTGGCTTGAAACTGATGAGTTTGAACGCCGCTTGGCGCGCGCCTATGAAGGCGGTTCGAGCGTGGCACAAACCATGGTCGATGATTTGGGCGACGGCGGGCTCGATGCGCTGGCCAACACCTTGAACACGCCGATCGACCTGCTCGAAGCCGACGACGAAGCACCGATCATTCGCCTGATCAATGCGCTGCTTTCCGAAGCCGTGCGCGAGGGTGCATCCGATATTCATCTGGAAAGCTTCGAAAGCCGCATGGTGGTGCGTTTTCGCGTCGATGGCATGTTGCGCGAGGTGCTCGAACCACCGCGTGCCGTGGCCGGTATCATCGTCTCGCGGATCAAGGTGATGGCGAACCTTGATATTGCCGAAAAACGCGTGCCGCAGGATGGTCGTATCTCGCTGCGTTTGGCCGGTCGCCCGGTCGATGTGCGTGTATCAACCCTGCCTTCGGGCCAAGGTGAACGCGTCGTGTTGCGCCTGTTGGACAAAGAAGCCGGGCGCTTGACGCTCGATAACCTGGGGTTAACGCGCGAACTGCAAGCTCGGCTGAACAAGCTCATCCACCGGCCGCACGGCATTTTGCTCGTGACCGGTCCGACCGGCTCGGGCAAGACCACCACGCTGTATGCCGCGCTGTCGGAGATCAACACCCGCGAGCGCAACATTCTCACCGTCGAAGACCCGATTGAGTATTACCTCGACGGCGTGGGTCAAACGCAGGTCAATCCCAAGGTGGAGATGACCTTCGCGCGCGGTTTACGGGCGATTTTGCGCCAAGATCCAGACGTGGTGATGGTCGGTGAGATTCGCGATGTCGAAACCGCCGAAATTGCGGTTCAGGCCAGCTTGACCGGCCACTTGGTGCTCTCGACCTTGCACACCAACTCCGCCATTGGCGCGATCACGCGGCTGCGCGATATGGGTGTTGAACCGTTTTTACTCTCATCGAGCCTGATCGGCGTGCTGGCGCAACGCTTGGTGCGCCGCCTCGATGCCCGTTACCGTGAAGCCTACACGCCCGATGCGAGCGAATGCGCGCTGCTCGGCTTGGATGCCAGCCAACCGCCGACGTTGTATCGGGTGAGTGAAGAAGCGCGGCAGCGCGGCCAGGGTTATCTCGGTCGAACCGGCGTGTATGAGCTGATCAGCATTGATGCCGACACGCGACGTTTAATCCACGATGGCGCCGCGGAACCGGCCATCGAAGCGCAAGTCCGCAAGCACAGCAGCTCCATTCTGGCCTATGGCGCGGCCCTCGTGATGGCCGGCGTCACCACCACAGAAGAATTACTCCGCGTGACGGCGGAAGGGTAATTATTCATGGCAGCTTTTGAATACAGCGCGCTGGATGCCCAAGGCAAAACCCGCAAGGGCGTGATTGAAAGCGACAGCGCGCGCGGTGCCCGCAGCCTGTTGCGCGATCAGGGCTTGGCGCCGCTGACCATTGAAGCGGTAGTGGCCGATCAATCCACCGCTGGCGGCATGCAAGGCTGGATGAGCCGTTTTCAATCCTTGAATCCAACGGAACTGGCTCTGTTCACCCGCCAGATTTCCACCTTGATTGCCGCCGGCCTGCCCATCGATGCGGCGCTGTCGGGGATTATTCGGCAAACGGAAAACCCAAGAATCCGCCGCATTGTCACGGCGGTGCGCTCAAAAGTGGTTGAAGGGCACAGCCTTGCGCAGGGGCTGGCGACGTTTCCGCGCGCCTTCTCGGAACTGTACCGCGCGACGGTTGCCGCCGGTGAAGAATCGGGCCATCTCGAAGCGGTGCTCGAACGCCTGGCCGATTACACCGAAGGGCGTCAGGCCACCACGCAAAAGGTGCAGATGGCGCTGTTTTATCCCGCATTGCTCACCTTGATGGCCGTGGCGGTAGTTATTGGCCTCGTGACGTATGTTGTGCCGCAAGTGGTGCAAGTCTTCGTGCAGATGAAACAAACGCTGCCACCGCTGACCCGCGGATTGATTGCGGTGAGCGCCTTTTTGCGAGAACAATGGCCGTGGATTTTATTGGGTATGGCGGCCTTTGCTATTTGGTTTTACTGGGCGCTGCGCCAACCAAAATTCGCTTTTCGTTGGGCGCAGATTCAACTTAAATTGCCGCTGATCGGTCGATTGATTCGTGGCTTCAATGCCGCCCGGTTCGCTCGCACGTTGAGCATCCTGAGCGCCGCCGGCGTGCCGATGCTCAAGGCGCTGACCATCAGTGGCGAGGTGGTTGCTTCTGAGCCGATGCGCCGCGCTATTAAAGAGGCCACCGACCGCGTGCGTGAGGGCGCGCCGATTGCCCGTTCGCTGGAGCAGTCGCGTTTATTTCCGCCGATGATGTTGCAATTGATCGCGGCGGGCGAGCAAAGCGGCGCCTTGGGCAATATGCTCGAACGGGCCGCCGTGCAGCAGGAGCGTGAACTCGATACCCTGATCAACGCCTTGCTCGGCCTGTTCGAGCCGATTTTGATTCTCGTCATGGGCGGGGTCGTTTTGCTGATCGTGCTGGCGATCCTGATCCCGATTTTTGATCTCAACCAAATGGTGCATTAGTCATGATGTCTTATTTTTCCTCACGTCTTTCTTCACAGGCGGCGCGTATTGAGCGTGGCAATGGGTTGATTTCCCGTGGTTTTACCCTGATCGAAGTGATGGTCGTCGTGGTTATTCTGGCCATTTTGGCGACCATCGTCGTGCCGAAAATCATGGATCGGCCAGACGATGCCCGTATCGCCAAGGCCAAGCAGGACATTCGGGCCATCGACTCGGCACTGCAACTCTACAAGCTCGACAACCTGACCTACCCGACCACCGATCAGGGGTTAGAAGCGCTGGTCAAACCCCCGGCCAATGCCAAAAACTGGCGCCAAGGCGGTTACCTCGATCGCTTGCCGATCGACCCGTGGAACAATCCTTATCAATACCTGAGCCCCGGCCAGCACGGCGCATTTGATGTCTACAGTCTCGGCGCGGATGGTCAACCGGGCGGCACCGGTGCGGATGCTGATATCGGCAATTGGCAGGAAGAAGGCGGTGCCACGAACACGGGTAACTGATTCTCATCATGCTTGCGCTCCGTGCCGTGTTGGATGCTCGACATGCGCCCTACGCTGGGCGCCACCAAAGAATGGGTCGGCAGCGCTGCGCTCAGGGGTTTACCTTGATCGAGCTGATCGTGGTGATTGTGATTATCGGCATTCTGGTCGGTTTTGTGGTGATGAGCATGAATAAACGCGCGCCCGATGATGTGGGCGTCTGCCAAGCGCGGATGGCCTCTTGGCTGGCGCAACAGGCCGTGGCTGCGAACCGGCTGGATCAAACCATTTATATTCAAAATGCCTCAACAAAATCGCCCAGCGCGTTTGTATTAAACCACCCGTCGGCACAGCTTCAAACGGCGGCAAGCAAGCAAACAAGCCAAAATGCAAACGAATCCCCAGCCTTCGTTGCAAATATCATTAGCCGGTTGGATTGGGATAAAGGCTGCGCCCTTATGGCACGACCCAGCGCCGCGGATACTTTTGCCGCCAAAGACCCGCGCGCAGATGCGGTAATTGCCGTCACGCCCGATGGTATCTGGTCGCTGCCATCGGGCGCGCCGCAATCTAAACCGGAAATTACAGTGCGCGGAGACAAGCAGAAAACCCTGCCCATCAATCTGTCATCAGGATTCGGTGAGCAGGCCAGCGCTGGTTCTGCCCCGTGATGACCACGACGACAAAAACCCGTGCGCAAGGGTTTACCTTGCTGGAAGTGCTGATTGCGCTGGTGGTTTTGGCCATTGCCCTCGCGGCGGTCATTAAAGTGAGTGGTCAAAGCGCACAGACGCTCGATCGGTTGCGTGCCGATACCGCTGCCACGGTGATTGCCGATGATTTATGCGCCCGATTGCAGCTATCCGCGCAAGCGCCGGAACTGGGCACCCGTCAGTCACAGGTAGAGATAAACGGCCAGTCCTGGCGTGTGCGCCAAACCGTTTCGGCGGGGCAGGTGCCGGGCGTGCTTAAGGTCGCCTATCTGGTTGAAACCCCCGCCCCGTATGCCGGTCAAGCCAGTATCGTGACGTACTTTTACCCACCTGCGCAAAAAGCACCATGAGCGTTCACGATTCGCTTATTCAGGGCGTGGGTTCGACTCGATGCTCAATAAAAAGAGCGGCGAGCGGTTTTACCCTGCTGGAATTGCTGGTGGCGATTGCCATCTTCGCGCTGGTGGCGGTGATGGCCTATGGCGGGCTGAATACCGTGATCAAGCAAAGCGCGATTGTCGAGGATCAAATGGGCCAGTTGAACGCGATGCAAAATGGCTTGCGGCAAATGCGCGGCGATTTGACCTTCGCGGTGGATCGTTTTGCCCGTGATGCCTTGGGTGGCGATGTACCCGAGTTCGCAGGCGGCGGCTTGAACCTTCTGACACTGACCCGTTTGGGCGCATCGAATCCTTGGGCGGCAGCCGAGCCGCAACTGGCGCTGGTGCGCTGGCGGCTTGAAAACGGCAATTTGGAGCGCGCAACCTTCGTGCCGCCCGATGGCGCGGTGGGCAACAGCGCCGAGCAGCCAGACTGGCGCATCATTTTGCGCAACGTCAGCAAAATTCAGCTGACTTTTTACGATCAAAACAACCAGTCGATGCTCGATTGGCCGCCCATCAACCAACCCTCGGCGGGCTTGCCCAAGGCGGTCGAAGTGCTGCTGACGGTAAACAACCTTCCCCCCTTGCGCATGACCGTCGCTATGGTTTCGGATTGGCCCGAGGCCGCTCCTGCCAACCCGCCGGGCGGAACAAATAACGGTGCCGAGCCAGCGACAAGCCCGCAAACTCAAACCCAAACTGAGGTGGAGGCGGAGCGACGATGACACGTGTGAATCGCTTTGCCTCGCCGACACGCCAGCAGGGCGTCGCTTTGATCGTGGCCTTGTTGGTGCTGGCCATCGCCACCGGCTTGGCCGCTGCCGTGATGGTGCGCAATCAAAACGCGCTCGATGCCACCGCCGCCTTCGAAAACGGCGCGCGGGCCGATCAATTGGCTAACAGCGCCTTTCTTCTCGCCAAGGCTCTGCTGGACCGGGATGATCGCAACAGCGATGGCCCGGCCGACCTCTGGGCGCAGCCGCTGGCGAACATTCCCATTGATGGCGCGACGGTGTCGCTGACCATCAGCGATCTGCAAGGCCGTTTTAATATCAATAACCTGCTGCTGCCCGATGGTAAAGTCAACCTGCTCGGTAAAGAGCGATTTGCGCGCTTACTCAACTTGCTGAATCTGAGCCCGGATATCAGCAATGAAATCATCGGCTGGATCGATCCGAGTCGTTCGCTTTCGCTTGGATTTAACAGTGCGGCGAGTCGCAGCGGGAATATGCCTGCCGGTCAGCCGATGATGTCGGTGACTGAACTGCGTTCATTGGCAGGGGTAACGCCCGCCTACTACGATAAACTGGCGCCCTATGTGACGGCTTTGCCCATCGGCACGCCTGTCAATCTAAACAGCGCCCCGCCGCTGGTGTTGCAGGCCATCGGCGCCAATGCCGCCAGTTTGCCGGTTGTGGCGGATAGCAAAACACCGCCGCCAAATATCGGTTCCGTGGCCGATTTTCTGGCGCGACCGGGCTTCGCAGGCGCAGTCACGCAGCCCGATGGCTTATCGGTAAACAGCCAGTTTTTTCTGTGCGCGGTCACCGTGCAGTTCGATCAGGTGGTGCGCCACCGCTATGCCCTGATTTATCGGCCGCAATCCGGCCCATCCCAAGTAATCGCCCTGAGTAATGAACCATGTCTGACCGGCTCTTCCTGTTTGTAACTAATCGTGAAGCCACCGAACTGCATTGGTGGCAACCCGAACACAGCGCGCAAAGCGCCAGCCCCGCGCTTGGCGATTGGGATGCGTTTGCCGATTGGCAGGCCAAGGCAAACCTGCGCCGCCCCGTGACGCTTTCGGTGTTGCTGCCCGACTCGGTGTGCAGCCGCTTGATCGTGCCGATTCCCGGTACGCGGCGGGAAAAAGCGCTGCAAGCTCTGCCGTTTGCGCTCGAAGATCTGGTGGCCGATGACCTGAGTCAGCTATACCCCGTGCTGGCCGAGCGCCCGCTTTCGCCGGGTCGCTGGCCCGTGCTACTGGTGGATGCCGATGTGCGTACCCGTGTGCTAGATGCGCTGAAAGATCAGGGTCTGGTGCCGCAACACTTGGTTGCCATGGCCGATACCCTGCCTCAACCCGAAATGGGCGAGTTCTGCGTCTGGGTCGATCCGGTTCAGGAACACATCAGCGTTTTGACCGGCCCGCACGAAGGCATGGCCTTGGCCCCGTCAACGGTACACAATGCCGCCGAACAACTGGCCGAATGGCTGCCTCGCATGACGCCCGCACCGAATCGTGTGGCATTCCATGTGCCACTGGATCAACCCGCGCACTGGCCGGAGGGCATCGAGTTTACCGCTCAAGCCGCGCCGGATTGGGCGCAATGGCATCAACTCTGGCAGGCGGGGCTAGAGCAAAACCGTGCGCTCTCTGCGATCACATCGGCCAAGGCCGTGAACGATCAGCAATGGCAGCGTCGCTGGTGGCAGGTGGCCGCAGCAGCTGGGGTTGTGTTGGTTTTGCTGCTGGTGGCTCAAGGCATTAAAACGGCGCAAATGAACCACCAAGCCGAGCGTTTGCAGACTCAAATCACACAGGATTTTCATGCGGCCTTGCCACAGATCACGCGCATGGTAAATGTGCGGGTGCAGTTGCAACAGGCGCTGGATCAGCGCGTTGGCGCGCATGAAGATACCTTTATGCCCGCGCTGGCTGCCTTTGGTTCGGCTTATCAAGTGGCAAAGCCACAGGATGCGCAGTTGGTGATCAAATCGATCCGTTTTGGTGAACAGCAACTGACCGTCGAGCTTACCGCCCAGAAGTATGCGGTGTTGCAGCAATTGCTCGAACACCTTAAAAAGAATGCGCCAGCCGAAGTAAAACAAATTGATGCAGGCGTCGATGCGGGCGTCGCGCACATGCGCATCGGCATTAAGGCGCTTTGAGCGCCCGGCAGAAATTAGAAAAAATTTAGGAAATCAATGATGAAAGCACCTGTTTGGTTTTCCAGCTTCTGGCAGCAGCGCAATCAAAGCGAACGCAGAACGCTCACCTTGGCGGCGATTGCGTTGGTGGCACTCGTGGGCTACCAGTTTGTTTGGTCGCCCATGCAACAGGCCGTGCAGCGGGCGCATGATCGTCTCGCGCAGGCCGAACAGCTCGCTGCTTTTACCGCGCAAGCCAAAAAAGCATTGATGCAGGCCGGACCTAAATCGGCACAGCCAAGTGCTGACTCGCCGATGCTTTGGGTGGAACAGGCCGCCCGCACAGTGGGCATTGAGCAGCAGTTGGTTCAGCGCCAGCCGGATGGTGACGACCGCGTCCAACTCAAGTTTGCCGCCGTTCCCTTCGATTTACTATTGCGCTGGTTGGCACAGGCGAATGACGCGGGGTTGAGCGTGCAGAGCGCCAACATCACGCCCAAAAATGGTGATTCGAGCGATGCTGCTGGGTTAGTGGATGCCGAGATCACCTTGGCGAAGCGCGCAGCCGCCTCATGAGCCGAACACCTTTGAAAGAACTGGCGCTGCGCCGCCCGCGCTCCCTGGTTAGGCTGGGCGTGTTCATCGTGCTGGTGAGCTGGTTTACGGCACTTCTGGCGACCGCACCGATTACTTTGATCCCCGTTTCCCGCCTGACGCTGCCACCCGGTGTGCAGTTGCAACCGCTCGGCGGTACGGTCTGGCACGGTCAGTGGCGTTTGAGCTTGCCCCGCGCGCCGGACATGACTGTTCAAACCGATTTTCTGCCATCGTCGGTGTTCCGTTTGCAACTGGCCTGGCATGTACAGGCGCAAACGGACGCGCGTACAAGTCCAACAAATGCGAACCCGAATATAGGAGCCGATCTAGCGATCGGCTTCAAGCAACTCAATGTTCGAAATTTTCAGGGACGCATGAGCGCTGATAGTCCGTTAATCGCATCGCTGACGGCTTGGCCATTAAGTGGGTTAATTGATTTCAGCGGGGATGCGTCGCTGGTCAGGACCAAGCGCGGATTCGATCTTCAGGCCGCCCGCGCCACGGCCAACTGGCGAAATGCAGAGATCACGACGACCGAACCGTTAGCACTTGGCGATCTGGTTTTTGATGCAAAAATCGCCCAAGGGCAACTCAATGCCACAGTTAAACCGGCTCCGAATAATGCCGGGCCTTTGTTGGGCGAGCTTAATCTGGCGGGAACATGGCCGGTCGCCAAGGCACCCGCCGTGCGGGGTTATGTTCAGCCGACAGCGCGCGCCAGCGCTGCGCTTCGTCAGCAGCTAAGCTTGCTGGGACGCCCCGATGCCAGCGGGAAAATCACCATTCAAGGCGTATTGCCCGGCCGCTATTGAGCCACTCTGATAGGTAGCTAACTATCCTCTATAAGTAAGCTCGATTAGAAATTCCTAATCAATCGGCTCATTCTAACCACTGACTAAAAGATGGGAAGCTCGAAAAACCCGTCATTCCCGCGTAGGCGGGAATCCGGCGCCTTGATTATTCTGGGTTCCCGCTTTCGCGGGAACGACGAATCACGGATATTTCGAGGTGCCCAGACAAATATTAAATGAACCCGGAATCCCAATGGTCTGGCTCTCGCGGACACCAAGCGGTGTACTACACGGGCAGCAGAATTCGAACCGAGGTTCACGAAATACCCAGGAGAAGTTCAGATGTGGCAAACGATCAAAAATCTCTGGTTTCAGGATCCGTCCGCCAAACCAATTCTCATCAACGATACCGCGGTGCGCATCCGCGCCGGTATGCTGCTGGCCATCCCGATCTATATGGGGTTCACGTTATGGTCGGCGCGTTTCGGCGGTCACTGGATCGTTGATGGCGATACCATCCACGATACACTCGATACCGATTGGGATGGCCATATCATCTACTCGGCCAATGTGATCCGGCGCACCTGGGATTACACCATCCAAACCTATGTCCTGTTTTACGGCCTGTTCGAGATGATCGCCGGGATGTTTGTCTGGACCTCGCGTCTGTCGCCTACCATCCTGCTGTCCAGTTTTCTGGCCCGCAAACAGCATGCGCTCTGGAAGCCGTTGACGCCAAAACGATATGCCTGGTCACTCGGCGCGTTCATGATCGCCCTGTGTCTGATCTTCTTCAACCCGAGCACATTCGCCGATTGGGTCAATGCCATCGCAGGCCGCACATTGTTACCGGATACCAGTCAGTATCTGTCGTACTGGATTCCATCATTGGTGTTCGTTTGCGTCGCCTTCATGTGGCTTGAGGCTGTGCTCGGATTTTGTGTGGGCTGCAAGATCCACTGGCTGCTGGTCAAGCTGGGCGTTCACAAGGAAGAATGTCTGGCCTGCAACAACATCGACTGGGATGAAATTGCGCGGCGCAAAGCCGAACAAGCGGGTAATGGATAGTTCTTGACAAAGCATGCGTTGGGGTGTCGCATCGCGCAACCTGACTGTATCAGCGCATGTCCGCACGCTGTTGTGCGGCGCAAGCGACGAGTTGCTCAGAAATAATAGCCAAGGTTGATATTGAACAGGCGGTTGATCGGTGCATTGCCTGAGCCACGAGCGGGCGCGAGGTTGCCACCCACGAACGGTTGGTTCTTGCCCTGAACAAAATCAAAGTAGGCAAACACGGGGCCTGCCACAACGGAAACGCCCGACACATTCATCCAGGTCGGATCGATGCCATCATTTTTGTCGTAAATGCGGCTGAAATCATTGTAGAAGTTGAGTTTGGAGATGGGGCCCCAGTGGACCGGCAACGCGTACGCGACACCAGCGGTAACGGCCTTAGCCGAGGTCGGCCCGAAACTATTGTATGCGTAGGCCCCATAAACCAGACGTTCGGCCAGTTTGTTGTTCAGGGCGTAATCGTAATCGGCATATTCCAGTTTCAGATTCCAGCGCTGCCAATCGGCGACCAGATGGGCCGCGTAGGCGTGGTAGTCTCCTTCGCGCTGATTCTGCCCGTACAGGCTACCGCGCATCAACGATAAACCGGGCTTGAGAGTTAAATCATCGTTGGCTTTCCAGGTGTATTCCGCGCGCCCGACCACGGTATTGATGGGCTTGGCATCGGTGCGTTGGTAGTTCGGGTCACTTGGATCAAGCCCGTTATCGAAACCCACAACATTTTCACTGTAACTTGAAGTACCAAATCCGTTGGGCTGGGGATTTTTGAGGAAAGCGGCATCAAAGCGCCAGTTTCCCAGATCGTACGTGGTGCTGAGCCCGAGCTGATAATTGTCTTCAAAGCCTGCGTAAAATAGGGAGCTGAAGTAATAGCTGTTTGAGTTGAACGGCAAATTGCCAAAGGGCACCTTCACCACGCCAGCGCGCACCAGCCAGTTGGGGGTGAATTTATACCCGACCCAGGCGTGATGGATGACCTGCATGTAGTCGTAATAACGCCATTCGGCCGAGAGAATCACGTTATCGATTTGACCATCTAGGTTCAGGCGGAAGGTATCAAAATTAAGATCACCAACAGTATTTCTGGAATTTTGATTGAATTGCTCAAGCGTGTAATTGAACCGCACCGCACCGCCGACCTTGATCGGTGCCGCGTTTTTTTTCGCCACGGCATCTGCCACCCTTTGAATCAGCGATTTGTCGGTCTGACTGGGTTTTGTGGCATCGGGCTTATTATTTACTTTTTTGGCTGATTGATTTTTGCGCTCGGTTTCTTGCTGCGCTTCCAGTGTTGCATTTTTGGCCCGAACGGCCGCCAGTTTTGCCTGCATGGCCTTTATCTGCGCCTGCATGGTAGCCATGGCCTTTGCCATCTGATCGAGTTGCGCCTGATCATAAACCGGTGCAACGGGCGCGTCGGCAAGGCTCATTTGCGGCCACCCTGCCAAACCGCCAGCGCAGGCAAGCGTGCACAAGTGAATCGAATTTATTTTCATTGAATTGTTCCCGGTAACAGGTTCTGATCAAAAAACCCCGATCAAGCGCCGAAATGGGCATTGCGACGTTTATTCGAATCGTTCTTGAACCTTAAATCGTAATGAACTTAGTCAGAGGCTCGATTAGGACGCCCACTCGATCGAAGCTGCGCACTGCATTGGGGGTATCGGACAGAGCAATGCTGCATGCTCACATCACAATTAACAGATAATGAGAAAATCAGAATCACATTATTGCTTTGCCCGCTCTGAAAATACTTGGGATGAATTTATGGCGGACGCAATCAATTAATACGCTAACAAGATTGAATAGGTGGGTCAAGAAGCGAATTGATGTTTAGCCAGCGCTTTCCTGTGGTTATGATCTGAGGCGGTAGCCAGAGGTCGCTTCATTATTTCATTCAATTTTTGCCAAAATTTATCGGAATCAGCGCATCGGTAGCCCGTGATCGGATCAGGGGGTTGGTTAGTCCTGCCTCAGGGGTTTTCGATTGGAAACATCGCTATTCATGCTGAGATAAGGCACAGTATTTCGGTTGGGTTAAAATATATTAACCATATGAAAATAAATGTTTTTTCTGTGAATTATTCATATTATTGCTCAGAATTCGGCGATGATTCTTCTTCTTGATCTTTGATGGTTTCTCAATTCATATTCGAACCAAATTCTGGATTTTTACTGTTTTAGTGCAATCCATTTATGTCGTCTATTCTATCCTCTAAATCGATGGAATTTCCCTATCATTGATTATATAAATTGATTTGATGTGGTATTCGGGTTTGAATTGCCCGGACAATCAGGTTAGGGTAATAAAAGCCCCCATCCATTTGCGATTCGCGCCTGGAATGCTTTTAAAGCAATAATCTCAAAAATGAGGACCGCACCCCATGTCCACGAGTGCCCCAAAGAAGTTGAACAGCACGTTGCTTGCGCCCGTGTTCATCCCTTCGATCATTGTGATCACCCTGCTTGTTATCGGCACCGTGGCCGATCCCAAGCGCGCCGGTGATGCGTTCTCGGCGACGCTCGCATTCATCACCAACGACTTCGGCTGGTTCTACATGCTGGCCGTGGCCTTGTTCCTGATCTTTATCGTGGTTGTTGCCATCTCACCCTGGGGCAAAATCAAGCTGGGGCCCGATCACGCGGAACCGGAATACAGTTTTTCCGCCTGGTTTGCGATGCTGTTTTCCGCAGGCTACGGCATTGCGCTGTTGTTTTTTGGTGTGGCAGAACCGGTTTTGCACTACGCCGACCCGCCGGTCGGTGATCCGCGCACTATCGAAGCGGCCCGGCAGTCGATGCAGATCACCTTCTTCCACTGGGGCTTTCATATTTGGGCGATTTACGGCTTGGTCGGGTTGGTGCTGGCCTATTTCGGTTTCCGTCATGGCTTGCCGTTGTCCATGCGCTCGGCGCTTTATCCACTGGTGGGTGATCGAATCTACGGGCCAATTGGCCACACCGTGGATGTGTTTGCCGTGCTGGGCACCATGTTCGGTATCGCCACGACCTTGGGGCTTTCGGTGGCCCAGCTCAATGCGGGGCTCAATTACCTGTGGCCGAGCGTTCCGGTCAATATTACCGTGCAAATCATTTCGATTGCGCTGATCACCGCATTGGCGACGCTCTCGGTGGTGGCGGGGATGGACGCCGGCATCAAGCGCCTGTCGCAGTTGAATATGCTGTTGGCCATCGCCTTGATGCTGTTCGTGTTTGCGGTCGGTCCTACTGTTTTCATCCTTAAAACCTTCATGCAGAACACAGGCAGTTATTTGTCCAACATCGTCGAGCGTTCGTTCAGCCTCGAAGCCTACACGGGCGGCAAATGGATCGGTAACTGGACGCTGTTCATCTTTGGTTGGACCATTGCATGGGCGCCCTTTGTCGGGTTGTTCATCGCCAAAATCAGCCGGGGGCGCACCATCCGCCAGTTCGTATTGGGTGTGATGGTCGTGCCCACACTCTTTACCTTTTTCTGGTTTTCCGTGTTTGGCGACACGGCGCTCCATGCCATCATGGTGGATGGGTACACGCACCTGATCGATCAAGTGGAGCAAAACAAGGCGATTGCGCTGTTCAAGCTGTTCGAGCATCTGCCGTTCGCGTCGATCACCTCGTTTCTGGCGATCATTCTGATTGTGACCTTCTTTGTAACGTCTGCCGATTCGGGCGCACTGGTGGTCGATTCGCTCGCATCGGGCGGAGCGTTGCGTACGCCCGTTTGGCAGCGCATTTTCTGGGCGTCCTCACAGGGCGTGTTGGCGGCAGTTCTGCTTCTGGCCGGTGGCCTGTCGGCGTTGCAAACCGCGTCAATCACGTCGGCCTTGCCCTTTGCGATCATCATGCTGATATCAGCCGTTGGCCTCTGGCGAGCGCTTCAAATCGAGGGCTATCGTGAAACGAGCCTGCAGCATCACATGAACTCCGGTCGTCATAATCGTTTGGGCGATTCAAATCATTGGGAAAAACGTCTGCGTAATTTGGTTGATTTTCCATCGAGAGAAAATGTATCCAAATACATCGAAACCACGGTGGCCGATTCGCTTAAAACCGTTGAAGCTGAGCTCAAAAAGCAAGATTGGCCGGTTAAGCTCACGCAGAACAAAGAACTTTGCCGATATAAATTGTCTGTGATCAGCGGCGAAGACATGGCCTTTGAATACGAGGTACGATTGCGCGGCTTTGCCAAGCCAAGTTACGCTTTCCCAGCCATTACTCGCGATAATGATGGCGATGAGCAGTATTACCGTGCCGAAGTGTTTATGCGTCGCGGCGGCCTCGCCTACGACGTGTATGGCTACGAAAAAGACCAGCTCATCAGCGATGTATTGGATCACTTTGAGAAATACATGCACTTCTTGCACACCACGCCCGCGATTTTGCCGTGGAAAGTGGTGGATGATGAAGAGGGCGAAGTGTCGGGCGCGAAATGATTTGATTCATCTCGTCGTGACATGAGGTGCGCACACTGTGTACCTCGAACACTATCGAAACGAATCCAGAACGGATTCGTTTTTTCGTTCAAAGAAGCGCATTTACTATGTTAAAAACCGTTGTTTCCATTCAAGCCCTGCTATTGGGCATGGCCATATTACTGGCGGGCTCCGGCATGCTTTCCACCCTGCTCGGGCTGCGCGCTCAGCAGGAAGGCATGTCCACCACCGTGCTTGGGTTGGTGATGTCCGGGTTCTATCTGGGTTACATCCTGGGCACGTATCTGCTGCCGTCACTGATTCGTCGGGTGGGGCACGTGCGCGTGTTTGCGGCAATGGCGGCCTTGTCGGCTTCCGCCGCTTTGCTGCACGGCCTGTGGTTGAACGAGTGGCTCTGGCTCACGCTGCGTGTGATCAGCGGTTTTGCATTGCTGGGACTGTACATGGTGATCGAAAGTTGGCTGAACGCGCAGATCAGTCATTATCGTGGGCAAATTTTCGGTATCTACATGATGGTCAGCTTGCTGGCGCTTGCTGTCGGGCAATTTTTGATCGGCATCTACGGTGTCAGCGGTCTGGCTTCATTCATGGTGGTCGCACTGCTTTTTGCACTGGGCTTGGTGCCTGTTGCCTTGACGCGTGCCACCCAGCCGGTGCCGGTGGAAGCGGCCCGTTTATCGGTGCGCGCGATCTATGACAATGCACCGACAGGGCTGATCGGTTCCCTACTTTCCGGTACCGCGACGGGTGCACTGTGGGGGCTGGCTGCCGTATATGGCGCGCACATCGGTCTGGATGCCGCGCGAGCGGCTCTATTCGTGGCATTGCTTATCTTCGGCGGCGCGTTGCTGCAATGGCCGATCGGCAAGCTGTCCGACCACTATGACCGACGCTGGGTGCTTATCGGCCTCGGGCTGGCGGGGATTCTCTCGGGTGGCGTGATGATCGCAATCACGCTGATTTCAGGCCCTGGGAACATCGCCGATTCGCCCTTGCGCTGGGCACTCTGGATCGGCGGCTTGCTTTTCGGCGGCTTCGTTTTTTCCGTGTACGCGATCAGCGTGGCGCAAACCCATGATCGACTGTCCAACGATCAGGTACTGGAAGCGACTCGAACACTACTGCTGGTCAATGGCATCGGCGCATTATTCGGCCCGCTCTCTGCCGGTATGTTCATGAGCTGGTTTGGCGCAAACGGCCTGATTGGCTTCATTATGTTGGTGTTGAGTGTGCTCGGCCTGTTCACCTATTGGCGTATCCGCATCGATCGTCCGGTGCCCGAAGACGAACGGGGCGAATTTGTTGTCACCACGCGAACCTCCGCCGCCGCCGCCGATTGGGATCCGCGCACACCCGAAGCCGGTGACCGTCTATCCGAGCAGTTTGCAGACGAATTATTGACGACCAAAAGTGGCTAACAGCCCGTCGATCAAGTGGGAGACGAAGCCGGTACCTCACGAAGATCCGGCAGCAAGAGTGCAATCACGCCAATCAAGGGTAAAAAGCTGCAATAGAAAATCAGGGTATCGATACCGAAATGATCGGCAAACTGACCAAGCAGGGCAGCGCCGATACCTGCCGTGCCGAAGGCAAATCCGAAGAACAGCCCGGACACGGCACCGATCCGGTTCGGGAACAGTTCTTGTGCGTACACCACCATGGCTGGGAAGGCCGACGCCAGCACGAAACCGATGACCAGCAGCAGGATCGATTGCACTTCAAGTCCCATGTGCGGCAGCAGCAGCGTGAACGGCGCAACACCCAGTATCGACAACCAGATGACGCGCTGACGACCGATGCGATCACCGATCGGTCCGCCCATCAGCGTGCCCGCGGCAACAGCAAACAGCAAAATGAATAAATGCAGCTGCGCTGATTGCACCGGTAACTCGAAGCGGTGCATCAGGTAGAACGTCAGGTAGTTGTTCATGCTGGCCAAGTACAGGAACTTGGAGAACATCAGCGTCAGCAGGCCGAACAAAATCCACAAACGCATCGACCGGGACAGGTCGACTGGCGGCAGATGGCGCGCGGTTTTGGGTTTGCGGTGCTGAACGGTCGCCCAGCGCCCCACGAAAAAAAGCACCACCATCGCCAACAAGGCCGCTGCACTGAACCAGGAGATGCTGACCTGTCCGTGCGGAATGACGATCAGCGCGGCCAGCAAGGGGCCTGCCGCCGAGCCGCCGTTGCCGCCTACCTGAAAGATCGACTGGGCCAGACCGGGCCGTTTCCCCGATGCCATGCGCGCCACGCGAGAGGATTCCGGGTGGAAAATCGAGGAGCCGATGCCCACCATCGCCGCACCAGCGAGCAAAAAGCCATAACTCGGCGCGAACGCTAGGGTGATCAATCCACTGAAGGTAAAGCCCATGCCGAGCACCAGCGAGTAGGGCATCGGTCTGCGGTCGATCGCCTGACCGATCAACGGTTGCAGAATGGAGGCCGTCAACTGGAAACACAGAGTAATCAGACCGATCTGGGCAAAACTCAAGTCAAAATTGCTTTTGAACAGCGGATAAATCGAGATCATCAACGACTGCATCAGATCGTTGAGGAAATGTGAAACGCTGATGGCGCCAAGGACGCGGTATTGCGTCTCCACCGGTGCCGCTGGTGACACAGGCTGGGGGGTATCTGTCAGAGTTGTAGACATGGGGTGCTCGATGTGAGGCAGAAGAAAAGTGTGTTGGAACCTATTCTAGCAGCCGGTCCGACGGTTTGTTTGGCAGGATTTTTTGCCGGTCTTGGCACGTTTTCGACTCTTGCCGCTGGCGGTGGTTCCGAGTAGGCTACGATGCGGAGTTTCACTCTTGGTGATACCTCGAAAAACCCCACCTTGGTAGTTTTCGAGGTGCCCGCGAAATGTTTTTGTACGGCAATGGAATGGTAAAAGGTAATTCATGCGCGCTTCGATGGTGTTTTCGTTTCGTACCATGCTCTTGGTCACGTTGCTGACCTTGGGGGCGGTATCGATTTCAGGTTGTGCCCAAGTGCAAGATTTCGGGAAAATGCTCAAGAACGCGCAGACGTCATCGGCAACACCTTCCAGCGCCAGTGATGCTGCCACTGGCGTTGGGCAAAAAAAGTCGGCAGACAAGCCTGCACCGTCGCTCAGTCTCAAACAGATTATGTATTTGATTGAAAACGGTGAGCACGCTCAGGCACGGGCGGCACTTGAGACCTTCCTCAAGAATGATCCAAAAAACCCGATGGCGCGAAATCTCCAGAAACAGCTGACGATAGACCCGGCCAAGGCCTTGGGGCCGGCTGTTTCTACCTACACTGTTCAGCCGGGCGATACGCTTGGCGGATTGGCGGCGAAGTTTCTCGGCAATCCAATGGATTTCGTTATCCTCGGTCGTTATAACGACATCAAGCGGGGGCGGGATCTTCAGGTGGGGCAAACCATCAAGATTCCTTCAAAGAAGAAGCTCAAAGCATTGCCCGACGAACCGCAGACCATAAAAGCAAACGAACCCACTGCTGAAACACCAGCCGTCATCCCGGCCACGAGCGAGGGCGCGGAATCTTCCACTTCGACAGAGAAACCGGCTTTGCCTGCCAGTGAGTCGCAAACCGTGAATTCAACGGTGGTCAAGTCAAATACGCTTGTTAAACCGATATCGCCAGCCGAGGAAGCCAAGGCACTGGCAGCGCAGCAAGCGGGCCTGGCTGCCATGCAGAAAAATCAGTTGGAGGAAGCGGCGAAAGACTTTTCCAGGGCGTTGGCGATCGACCCCAGTCTTGAGCTGGCCAAAACGCGCGCAGCGCAGGTGCAACAAAAACGGGTGCAGCAATACCACGAAGCCGCTTTAGTAGCGTATCGCAAACAACATCTGGATGAGGCGATTGCCTTGTGGGACAAAGCCTTGGCGCTGGATCCTAACTATGAGCCCGCACTGGGTTACCGCGCCCGTGCGCAGGAATTAAAGCGTCGCTTGGGCCAATTAAACCAGCAGTAACCCCATTTTGAATATCGTTTGAGCCCGGATCGAAACAAGCCATCTAGGGCAGATCTGCATAAATCGATACCGCTGTAAGGGCCGGTAGACGCTAGTCATTCAACTGGGTCTTTGACTGTGGCCAGATGTTTATCCACGCCGAGCGGCAGGTCCTGTTCGATTTGCGAAGCATCACGTTGCAACTGCCTAGCTTCCAGTACGTCGGCCATCGCGTTGTAAGCGGCAAACAAGCGTTCGAAATCGTCTCGTCGGTGCATTCGTATCCGGTGTTCCAAGCGCCCCATTTTGATCTGATCGAGTGCGTTGGAAACCGCATCCAGCGGCATTTGCAGACGTCTTGTCAGCCAGTAGGTGCCTGCAACCACCACCAAGAGCACAATCGCGAACCAGGTCAACAGGGTGAGCAGCGTGGTGCGATTCGCGGTTGCCAGCGCGTCCGTCGTTAGGCCGATACGTAACTGGCCGATGGTGTGATTCTGGTAGGTAATCGGTGTTTCAAAGACATAGAACGGGGCACCGGCGTCCTGTTGAACCGCGTACACGCGTAAATCCCCGCGAGACAGAACGACGTGATCTTCCTTGAGTTGTGCGGCCATTCTAGCCACGAGTTGGTCGCCTCGCGTCTGCGCTTCGATCTGGCCTTTGTCGCCTCGAATGGCCATGTACACAATCTCGCGGTTATGGCTCATGCTATCCACCCAGGATTGGAGCGCGAGTTTGTCCTGAAGCAGAAGATCTTCGGCTGTCTGTACTGCAACCCATTCGGACAGGCTGAAGCCATAATCGTAGGCCAGTTCCGTAATCACGTTGTTCTGTTTGTGATAGACCCAAATCATGCCCAGCACCATGGCGACGGCTACGACCAGCGCCATCAACAGCGGCCAGCGGATGCGTAAAGGGATGACGCTGCTCGAAAGCCAGCGTTCTGTGCCTTCATTCATACGCTGGGCAATCGAGCGCAAATCGGCCGCAACGCCTGCTGCGGACTGGTAGCGCCCGTCGGGATCTTTGGCGAGCAGGGTGTTTACCAGCTCGATCAGATCCGGTGGTGTGCGGGGGTTGAGGGGCCTGAGTGTCGGGAGTGGATCTTTGAGCACCTTTTGCCATACGACCCAGTGGTCATCATCCTGATAGGGGCGGTGTCCGGCCAGCAGTTCGAACAACACAACGCCGAGCGAATACAGATCACTGCGCCCGTCGATGGGTTGGTCGGTGATCTGTTCGGGTGACATGTACTGGGGCGTGCCGGAAAGGAAAGCGCGCGCGCCCTTGCTTGAGGGGGCATCGGCATCGCGGATAATTCGGGCAATGCCGAAATCCATCATTTTGATGTTGAGTTGATCGTGTTGCAGGATGATGTTTTCGGGTTTGATATCCTGATGCACCACGCCGTGTCGATGAGCGAAATCCAGTGCATCGGCGATTTGTATGGCGAGTTCGACCAGTGTGCCGGGCGGGATGCCTTCGGGGTGGCTTTCGCCGAATTGCCCCAGCGTCATGCCGGTGAGTAATTCCATGGCGATAAAGGGAATGCCGTCGACCTCACCCACATCGAATATGGTGACGATATGTGGATGGTTTAACGTGCCTGCCGCCTTGGCTTCGGTAAGAAAACGCTCCCGGTATTCGGCATGGGCGGAGAATTCCGGTCTTAAGGTCTTGATGGCCAGCGTGCGTTCGATTTTTGGGTCGTAGCCGCGATAGATGATGGCCATCGCGCCGCGTCCCAGCTCGCCCTGGATTTCAAATCGCCCAAACATTTTCGACATGACTGCTCCCTGAGGACTCTCCGGTCAATCCATTTTCAATCGCGTATGTGATTGAAAATGAAGCAAAGCAAAAGTGACGCCCTATGCTTTGCGTGCGCTGAGCATTCCAGGATGGAATTATTCAGAGCTTCCTTAAGTGACATGAAAAAGGCGGGGAAACCCCGCCCTGTATTTTGCCCTGCTTTACTACCCGTTGTATATCGGGGCGAACAATTAGCGCATGAATACCCAGCCTAAGGCGACGAGCGCCACGATGCCGATGGCGGCAAAGGCAAGCAGGATATTTTTCCCTGACGAAGCTGTTTTTTTGTTGGCGAGGCCGGTATGCAGTTGCAGTTCGACGCCACCGAAACGAATTCGGTCGCCGTCCTGCAGGGGCGCTTCGGTAATGCGCGCGTCGTTCACGAAACTACCGTTTGTGGACAGGATATTCATGACGCGATACTGACCATTGTCTTCGATGATCCAGGCATGCAGGCTCGATACGCTACCGTCGGCAAGGACGATGTTGTTATCTGCTCGTCGGCCAATGGTGGTTTTACCCTGACGTAACGTAAATCGTTGATTGATAAAGGGTGGTGTCAGGCCGATCAACGCGGGCTGATCCAGATTGATGTGCGCGGGTTGTTCGGTTTCATCCAGAGAATGAATACGGTCGTCGTTTTTGGCAACCAAAAGGGTGCCCTGAGTTCCCGCGTATTGGGGTTTGGTCTGGTATTGCACGTTTTCCATACAAGATTCCTCCACGAGCAAGCCATGGCATCGAGTGTATGAAATTTCGATGCGGGCGATAGGCTGATTCTAACTGTCTTTTATGAGGGGACGAGCCGCAGACCGCACTTCGGCCTGTAGGAAATTTCTGACTTGCGCCTGGCTACACGAAGCCATAGATGAATTCGTGCAGCAATTTCCGTGTGGAGATTGATCAGGGTAAATCGATTTTGGGTGCCGGCGTCCAGCCCGGTTGACGATGCTCGACCACTACATTGGTGTAAATGCCGCCACGCACATTCCACTCGCCAGTTACCCGCATGAAGCGGGGGGAGATGGCTGCAACCAGATCATTGAGAATGCCGTTGGTCATCGCTTCGTGGAAGCCGCCTTCTTCACGGAATGACCACATGTATGTTTTCAGTGACTTGAGTTCAACGCAAAGTTGATCGGGCACAAAGTCGAGGGTGATCGTGGCAAAATCGGGCTGGCCGGTTTTCGGGCACAGGCAGGTGAACTCAGGGATCGTCATGTGAATGGTATAGTCGCGGTCCGGGAACGGGTTGGGAAAGGTTTCGAGTGTTTTGCTGGGTTGAGTGCTCATGAATCACCTTGCATCAATATCGGTCTGGTTAAAGGCCGAATTGTATTTATGGTTAAAAGGAATGGAATGAATTCTGGCCGCCAGTATAGAGGTTCGAATCGCAGTGTGCCGCTTCGATGTGGTTGTGGAGTGGGCGAATGCGTCTGACGCGGCTGTATCTGGCTGGATTCAAATCCTTTGCCGCGCCGACAGAAATCTTGCTGCCGGCCGAGCGGGTCGCGATTGTCGGCCCGAACGGTTGCGGCAAATCCAATCTCATCGATGCCATTCGCTGGGTGCTGGGCGAGTCTTCCGCCAAGCAGCTGCGTGGCCAATCGCTTGACGATGTGATCTTCGCCGGTAGCGGCCAGCGTCCCGCGGCGAGCCAGGCCGTGGTTGAGTTGTCGTTCGACAACAGTGCGCGCCGCCTATCCGGGCCGTTCGGTGCTTATGATCAAATCGTGATCTGCCGCAGTCTTGGGCGGGATGGGCAATCGCGCTACAGCATCAATCAAACCCGCGTTCGCCGCCGCGATGTGGTGGATCTGTTTTTGGGCACCGGCGTCGGGGCGCGCTCGTATTCTGTGATCGAGCAGGGCCAGATCAATCGGGTTGTCGATGCCAAGCCGGAAGATTTGCGTGCCTATCTTGAAGAGACGGCCGGCATTTCGCTTTATCGGGAACGCCGTCGCGAAACCGAAAGTCGCATTCAGCAAACTCAGGACAATCTCAGCCGCTTAAGCGATATTGCCGACGAGCTGGGTCGTCAGAAAACCCAGTTGGAGCGGCAGGCGCGAACAGCCGAACGTTATCGGGAATTGCAAAAAAAACGGCGCCGTCAAGTTGTCGAACAAGCTGCGGTACAGGTTGTGCTGACCGAACGCGCCAACGCGGCGTTGGATGCCGAGTGGCAAACCGCCCAGGCACACATGACGACGGTGGCCGAACGCATGGCACAAGTTGAATTGCGTTGCGCGCAGGAGGATGAGGCGCGAACGTCGGCCCAGAGCGATCTTCAACAGGTTCAGGCCCGGCAATATCAACTGGGGGCCGAGCAAGCTCAGTTGCAGGGGCGTCTGGGCGAACTGGCCGCCCGAATCGAATCGGCTGAACAACAGCGCCAGGATGATCTTGCCCAGCGAACGCGGTTGGAAGCCGCCTGCACGAGGTTACAGGCTGAACTGTCCCGTCTCGCCGAAGAGCGGCGCACGCTCGAATCACAGCGTCAGCAAGCCGCGGAGCAACGTGCTAAAGCACAGGCCGAGTTGCGGGCTGCGGATACTCATTTGAACGAAATGCGGGCCGAGTGGGCGCGTTCGCACGACGATCTGGCGCGGCCACAGCAGGATTTGGCCGCGGCAAAGGCGGAGCACGCCGCGTTGCTGCGGCAGTTGCAACGGCTTGAGACCGAGCGGGCGAGTGTGACTTCGAGAGACTTTACCGAGCCGATGGCCGCCTCGATTCAACAGATTCAGGATGCCGAAACCCGTATGGGTGCGCTGGAACAGTCGCATTCCGCTGGCGAGGTCGTGTTGGCTGAGCAGCAAACGGTTCTGGCTGAACTATCGGATCGCGCCGCCGCTATGCAAAAAGAGGCGCAGACTCTGCGGCAGAATGCCGATGCGTTACAGGCCGAACGTCGTGGCCTTGAGCGGGCTCTGGCAGCCCACCAAACATCGAAAGACGATGCGCCCAGAGCCGAGCGACTCATTCAGCGTCTCGCTAAAGCACATGCCGATGCCTGGTGGGGCCATGCGCTTGGTGCGGGTATCGAAGCGGCTTGCGTGGATGATCTGGATGCACTGATGGTGGCTTGGCGTGCCGATCAGATACCCGCAACGGGTTGGTGGGTAGCACCGGATTCGCAGCGGTCCGAGCCAAAGTCCGACCTTGAACAGAAGCGCAGTCCAAGTGACGCGCTGGCGCCCTGGCTTCGCGATTGGCAGCACACGCGCCACCCGGCACCGTCTTTGAACGAGGCATTGGCTCAGCGCCACACCCTGCCATCCGGTCATTGTTTCGTCCTGGCCGATGGCTGGCAGGTCGGGCGGCACTGGATTGGGCGCGGTGGAAGTGATCAGGCCGCCGTGCGGCTCGCGCAACAAACGCGTCTGGCCGAATTGCAGCAGGCTGGAACTGAAGCCGAAACCACTGCGGAACAGGCACAGATTGAATACCAGCGGATACAAAATCAGCTGGCTCAGCAGCGCAAGCAGGTCGAGCGACTGGTGGCCGAGCAACACCAGTTCGAACAGCAGCGTCAGCGCCTGCACTGGTCGCTTGAGGATTTGCGTCGCAAATACCAACAACTTAAACAGCAACAGGCGGATCGAGCGGCAAATGTTGCGCGAATGGAGGCTGAGCACAAGCAGTTGAGTGCAGATAGGGGGCAACTGGAGGATACAATCCGCCGTCTTGAACAGATCGTGGCACAGGCCCGCTCCGCGCGCGATGCGTTCAATGCGCGCCAGCAAACGGCAGAGCAGACCGTGCAGGTATTGCGTCGCCAGGCCGGTGAAGCGGGGCAGGCGCTCCAGCAGTTGGAGCGGACGGTCGATCGTAACCAGCACCAGTTTGAGCAGGCGCAGCAATCGTTGGCGCGCGACGAGGCGCAAATGGTGCAAATTGACCAGCGGTTGGCGCAATTTGCGGATCGATTGGACGGATTGATTACGCAGCAAAGCGAACGGCAGGCCGAGTTCACCGCGCTCAGTGCCCGTCAGCATGAAATTGCGCAGGCGGAAAAAGCGGCGTTGGCACTCGTTCATGAGCACACGCAGGCCGTTCAGACCGCAGGTGTCGAGCGGCATGAGACGCAGGTCGCCCTTGAAAAGGCACGCGCGGCGGTTCAGGCGCTGGAGTTGCAGCGGGCGCAATTGGCGGTGCGCGAGGATCACGCGGGCGAGGCGTTGACACTGGCACTCGATCAATGGCGAGACGATCAGCAATCACTGGATGCCGAAGCCATCAAACGGCTCGCGGACATCCCGAATATCGCCGAGGCGCAGGCAGCCGAGCTGTCAACGCTGGAACAGCAGATTGCCCGTCTGGGCGCGGTGAACCTCACCGCCATCGAAGCGTTTGCCGAAGCCGAAGCACGCAAGTCCGAACTGGATGGACAGATTGAAGACGTTCAGGCAGCGCTTGATCAATTACAGGAAGCCATCCGGACGCTGGATAAGCAGACGCGCGCGCAATTCAGATCGGTATTCGATGCGGTGAATGCGCGCATCGGCCCCTTGTTCGTGCAGTTGTTCGGTGGCGGCGAGGCTCGGCTGGAATTGAGCGGTGCGGATGATCTGGATGCAGGCGTTCTGTTATTCGCCAAACCGCCGGGTAAGAAAGTCACCCAATTATCGTTATTATCCGGTGGCGAGCGGGCGCTGACCGCAGTGGCGTTGATTTTCGCTTTGTTCGAGCTCAACCCCGCGCCTTTCTGTATTCTGGACGAGGTGGATGCCCCGCTGGATGAGGCCAACGTCGGCCGATTCTGTGCTATGGTTTCGGCCATGTCGGATCGGGTGCAATTCCTGTTCGTGACGCACAATAAAACCACGATGGCCAGCGCCTCGGCTTTGGTCGGGGTGACAATGCGTGAAGCGGGTGTTTCACGGATCGTCTCGGTGGATGTGGATCGCGCCGTGCAACTATTAGAGTCATAAAAGTATGGAATGGTTACGTTGGATTTTTTTGGCGGCGGGCGTGTTGGCGCTTGCGGGGATTGTGTGGGTTTATCTCCGCCATAAGAGCGAGCAGGCCGTCGAATTGGGCAGCGGACGTACTGAGGCGAATCTCGACGACCCGATTGATGTACGCATTCGTGCGCAAGAAGACGCGCGAGCGAAATCCGCTGACATAACGCTTGATTCCGCTCTTGATGAAGCAATCAATGAAGGCATCATCGGGCAGGTTAAGGTCAAAGAGCGTGTTGACCCGGTGATCACGCCCGCCACCGAACCACATGAAGTCGAACCCGAACCCTTGCGTTGGCAGCACCCCACGTTCACCCGCAAAAATGAGCCGGAACCCATCGATGTGGATGATGCGCTCGGTCTGGCGGATGCCGAAGGCGTGATCGGTGCCGTGCGCCGCAAAATGCTCGATGATGTGCCCGAGACAACCGGCAGCCTGTTCCGTCGTCGCCAAACGCCTCATTTCAGCTATCAGGAAAAGCAGGATTCATCGTCGGATCATGCTGAGCTCGAAGCCCCGTCATCTGCACAAAGCACTCAGAAAAATATCAAACAGAACATGGGTCGGGATGCCGACCCCGTCGTCCTTCCTCTGCTGGTGGCCAGTACCGATGGCGCCGTATTCCCCGGCGATCGTGTGGAGAACCTGATTGAAGAAATCGGTTTCGAATACGGTGCCCTGTCGATCTATCACTATCCCGGCGAACTGGGAGAAACCCTGTTTTCGTTGATGAACGGCGTGAAGCCCGGCACCTTCGATCGTGGCAACAGTGCCAGCTTTGCGACCCCTGTGCTCGCGCTGTTCATGCAACTGCCGCTCGACGGCCCCAGCGAAAGCCTGATTCTGGACCAGATGATCGACATTGCCCGCGATATTGCCGATCAGCTCGGCGGCGAGGTGCTCGATGACCAGCGTCTGCCGCTGACATCCGAATCGATCGACCGCTATCGTGAACAGCTCAATAGCTGAGGATCATGGCGTCTTCGTTACCTGACTTGTTCTCCGCGCCGTCCGAGGATGGCGACCGCGCCCGTTTGCTTGCGCTGCGTGACGAAATCGAACGGCACAACTTCCGTTATTACGTGCTGGACGATCCTGAAATAAGCGATGCCGCCTTCGATCGGCTCATGCGTGAATTGCAGCAGATTGAATCCGCTCACCCCGAATGGATCACGCCGGATTCGCCCACCCAGCGAGTCGGCAGCCCGACATTTACCACCCGTTTCGCCCCCGTTACACATCATCAGGCCATGTTGTCGCTGGATAATGTGTTCAGCGTCGAGGAATGGGATGCTTTTACCCAGCGTATTCAGGATCGCTTGAAGCGCGATGCACCGCTCGTGTTTGCCGCCGAACCTAAATTCGATGGCCTCGCGATCAACCTGATCTACCGTCAGGGGCAGCTGGTGCAGGCCGCAACGCGCGGCGATGGACAGACCGGCGAGGATGTGACCTTGAACGTCCGCACCATCGCCGCCATTCCCCAGCAATTACCGGATTCGCTGCTCTCCTGCGATCTGCTGGAAGTGCGCGGTGAGATCGTCATGTCGCACAAGGCCTTCGCCGCGCTGAATGCCGCCGCCGATGCCCGTGGTGACAAACGCTTCGTGAACCCGAGGAACGCCGCCGCCGGCTCCTTGCGGCAAAAGGACCCGCGAATAACGGCCAAGCGCCAGCTACAGTTTTTCGCCTATGGTGTGGGCGCGGTTGATGGCGCCGATTTGCCCGATAGCCAACTGGGCCTGCTCGATTGGTTGGCCGATTTGGGGTTTACCGTCAGCGAGTGGCGTCGCCGCTGCGAGGGGCGCGATGAGGTGCTGGCCTATCAGCAGGAAATGAGCGCGCGCCGGTCGCAACTCGATTACGACATCGATGGCGTCGTGTTCAAAATCAACGCCCAGTCCGAGCAGGATGCGCTGGGCTTTGTGGCCAAGGCGCCGCGTTGGGCCATCGCATTCAAGTTCCCGGCAGAAGAGGCCACAAGCCGCGTCCACGCGGTCGATTTTCAGGTAGGCCGCACCGGAGCGCTCACGCCGGTTGCGCGCATTGATCCGGTGTTTGTCGGTGGGGTCACGGTGTCTAACATCACCCTGCACAATATCGATGAAATTACGCGCAAGGATATTCGGATTGGCGATACGGTCGTTGTCCGGCGGGCAGGCGATGTGATTCCCGAAGTTGTTCGCGTGCTGCCTGAATTGCGCCCAGCCGATGCCCGCCTAGTGGCGCTGCCCGCCACTTGCCCCGTTTGTGGTTCCGAAGTTGTTCGAGCAGAAGGTGAGGCCATAGCCCGTTGCAGTGGCGGTCTTTTCTGCCCGGCCCAGCGCCGTGAGGCCATCAAGCACTTCGCCAGTCGCAAGGCGATGAATATCGATGGGCTAGGCGAAAAGTGGATCGAACTGCTGCTCGAACACAAGCTGGTCGAGCATGTCGATGATTTGTTTCATCTCACCGTGCCGCAGGTGTTGACCCTGCCACGAATGGGTGAAAAATCCGCGCAGAACCTTGTGGATGCCTTGTCTGCAGCCAAACAAACCACCTTGCCCCGTTTCTTGTATGCGCTGGGTATTCGGGAAGTGGGCGAGGTGACGGCTGCGGGGCTGGCGGCTCACTTCCGTAATCTGGATGCGCTGAACGCCGCGACGCTTGAGGATCTGCAAGCCGTGCCGGATGTAGGGCCGGTGGTGGCGCAGCACGTATTTACGTTCCTGCGTCAGCCACACAATCAGGAAGTCATCCGCAATCTGATCGATGCCGGAGTACACTGGCCCGCCATCGTTGCAACGGATGCGAATGCATTGCCGCTTGCCGGCAGAACCTATGTGCTGACGGGTACGTTGGTTGGCATGTCGCGAGAAGAGGCAGGCGAACGGCTCAAGGCGCTGGGCGCAAAAGTCAGCGGCAGCGTTTCCAGCAAAACCACCGCCGTGATCGCGGGGAGCGAGGCGGGCAGTAAACTGACCAAAGCAAATGATCTGGGCGTGCCCGTGCTGGATGAAACCGACTTGCAGAAACTACTAAGGAATCTCTGATTAAATCAGAGACTACCTAACCCACCCGACATCGAATTAGAGCCTTTTATGCCGAACATGACCGTTGACCAAATTCGAGAACTCGCAGCGCCCGATATGGCGCGCGTCAATACCGTGATCCAGGCCAAGCTGGCTTCCGATGTCGCGCTCATCAATCAGCTTTCCCAATACATCATCGGCGCGGGCGGCAAGCGCTTTCGCCCCATGGTGCTGATGCTGGCGGCGCAAGCCTTGGGCGGAACATCCCCTTGGGCCGCGCAAATGGCGGCAGTAGTCGAACTGATTCACACCGCCACCCTGCTGCACGATGATGTGGTCGATGAATCTACCCTGCGGCGCGGTCGCGATACCGCCAATGCACTCTTTGGCAATGCCGCTTCTGTTTTGACCGGCGATTTTCTTTACTCGCGCGCGTTCGAGATGATGGTCGAGGTGCAAGAGCCCCGCGTCATGGCCATTCTGGCGCAGGCTACCAATCGCATTGCCGAAGGCGAAGTGCTGCAACTCATGAACATGGGCGATGCTGACGTAAGCGAAGATCGCTACGTCGATGTGATTGTTCGCAAAACCGCCACCTTGTTCGCCGCCGCTACCCAGTTGGCCGCCGTGCTCGAAGGCCAGCCGGAAGAAGTGGAAGCGGCACTGACCGCGTATGGCCTGCATCTGGGCACCGCGTTTCAGTTGATCGACGACGTGCTCGATTACACCGGCGATGAAGCGCACACGGGCAAACACGTCGGTGACGATCTGGCCGAAGGCAAGCCCACCCTGCCCCTGATTATCGCCATGCAGCGGGGCGATGAAGCCACCGTGGCCATGATTCGCCGGGCGATCACCGAGCAGGATGCGCGTGATATCGAGGCGATTTGTTCGGCGATTGAACACACCGGCGCGCTCGCCTATACTGCGCACCGCGCGCAAGCCGAGGCAGACCGGGCGAAACAGGCCATAGCCGCCGTTCCCGATAGCCCGTTCAAGGAAGCCCTGCTTGCGCTCGCCGATGCGGCCGTTGTCCGGAATCACTGAATCCTTGGGAAACGCTTGCCGCACCAGGCACTTCGGAGTGTGGCTCAGTCTGGTAGAGCACTACGTTCGGGACGTAGGGGTCGTAGGTTCGAATCCTATCACTCCGACCAAATTCAAAAATCAACCAACATGACCCGCCTTGCCATTGACGCAGGCGGGTTTTGGTTTTGATTCTTTGGCGTTCCTAACCACGCTCAATCGGGAATGGGCAGTGAAGTCTTGTCGAGCACCCGCCGCAAAACAAAGCTGGTTTGCACGCCGGTTACGCCTTCGATCCGCGTGATTTGGTTCAGCAGCAGGATCTGATAGGCATCCATGTCCGTCACAATCACCTTGAGTTGATAGTCGGCCGTCTGGCCGGTAATCAACAGGCATTCGATTACCTCGGGAAGCCGGGCCACTTGTTGCTCGAAGTGTGCGAACCGCTCCGGCGTGTGTTGATCCATCGAAATATGCAACAGAGCCACGAGATTGAGCCCGAGTTTTCTTGCATCCAGCAGGGCGCGATACCCCAGAATCAACCCGCTTTCTTCCAATGCGCGCACCCGCCTTAGGCAGGGAGAGGCTGAAAGCCCGATAGCATCGGCCAGCTCCTGATTACTGAGTCGCCCGTTTTCCTGAAGCAAAGTCAGGATTTGGCGATCGTAGCGATCTAGTGTCATATCTCCCCCTGGTTGACTTTTTTGCCATATTAATCCACTTTTCTGAGTTTTTTTGGAATAAAGTTGCGCACCTGGGGCGTTTTCACTCAAAAATAGCAATCGTCTGCGCGGGCATTCTTAATAGAATTTATTCGAGCCCTAGTTAAGTTCAAGTCAACCTTGAATGCGCTTTTCCCCCGTGCAGGCGATCTATCCGGTCGGTTGTGCGGAGTGCCCCAAAATGGCCGTGGGATGAGGGCCGTCATTTCTTACATAATGCAAGCAGGTCCGAATCATGTTGACGCAGCCCGAACATAAATATCGCCCATCCCCGGTTGTTCCACTGCCGGATCGACTCTGGCCGAATCGTCGCATAGAGAAGGTACCGGTCTAGTTGAGCACGGACCTGCGTGACGGCAATCAAGCGCTGTTCGAGCCGATGTCGATTGCACGCAAACATCAGCTGTTTGATCTGCTGTGTGATATCGGTTTCAGGGAGATTGAAGTGGCCTTCCCGGCGGCCTCTCAGATCGAGTTCGATTTTGTGCGTCAGCTGATTGAGCAACAACGTGTGCCCGATGAGGTCACGATATCCGTCTTGACGCAGGCCAGGCCCCATTTGCTGACTCGCACGCTTGAAGCCTTGCAAGGTGCTCGCCGTGCCATGGTACATATCTACATGTCGACCGCCCCGTTATTTCGGCAAACCGTGTTCGGCATGAGTCAGGTGCAGATTTTCGATACTGTGCTGGCCGCAGTCGAGCAGACGCGTGCGCATGCGCGCGCTCATCCTGAAACGGAGTGGATGCTGGAATTCAGCCCGGAAACCTTCAATGCCACAGAACCGGAGTTCGCAAGAGATCTGTGCGATGCGGTGGTTGCGGCTTGGGGCTGTACGGCGGAGAACAAGGTGGTGATTAACCTGCCCGCCACTGTCGAGATGTCGACACCGAACGTTTATGCGGATCAAATCGAATGGATGCATCGCCACCTTGCTCATCGTGACCGTATTGTTCTGAGCGTTCATCCGCATAACGATCGAGGTACCGCCGTGGCGGCCGCTGAATTGGCGATCATGGCCGGTGCCGATCGCGTCGAGGGTTGCTTGTTCGGTCAGGGCGAACGTACGGGCAATGTCGATTTGATCACCTTGGCACTTAACCTCTACACACAAGGCATTCACCCGGGACTGGATTTCAGTCAAATAGACGAGGTCGCTCGAATCTGTACCGAGTGCAGCCAGTTGCCGGTTCATCCGCGCCATCCCTATGTGGGCGATCTGGTGCATACCGCGTTCTCCGGTTCGCATCAGGACGCCATTAAAAAAGGCTTTGCTGCGCACGGCGTCGACACCGTTTGGCAAATCCCCTATCTGCCGATTGATCCGGTGGATTTGGGGCGAAGCTATGAGTCGGTCGTTCGTGTGAACAGTCAGTCCGGTAAGGGCGGTATCGCGTATCTGATTGAAACGGCATACGGTCTGCACTTGCCGAGGCGGGCGCAGATTGAGTTTGCCGCTGTCGTCCAGGCGCATATGGATCGAGATCACATGGAGATGAATGCCGAAACTTTGATGAGGTTGCTTGACCGGGAATATCTGGCGCAAGACAAGCCGTTGAAACTGATCGAGAGTCGGTTATCCAGCGTGGAAAACGGAACACAGCAAAGCGTCAACGTCATCATTGAACGTCACAACGAGTGCATCGAGTGTGCCGGTGTTGGCGATGGTCCCATTGCTGCATTTATTCGTGCCCTGGATGTGCCGATTCGAGTGCAATGGTTTGAGGAGCGCGCGATAGGGCAAGGCACGGATGCACGGGCAGCGGCATTTGTGGGTATCGCTTCCACGGAGAGGGCGCAGACGGTACTCGGTGCGGGGATTGACTCAAATACCGTTGTCGCCGCCTTCAAGGCAATCGTGTCGGCGGTGAATCGGTTGCCGTCCATGAGCCCCCCCCCCCGCCGAAGATCAATAACCAGAAGATTTTTATGGGCTGACGAACATCGGAGCACCAACCGGCCATCAAAAAGCGTTATCCTTCCGCGCTGTTTATTTTTCCAAGATTTCTCCGTGATTAATTCCTTATGATTCAACTTCAATCCGTCAGCCTGCGGCGCGGCACCCAGTTATTACTCGAAAACGCGAATTTGACGCTTCAGCCCGGCTATCGCCTGGGTTTGGTGGGGCGTAATGGCACGGGCAAGTCGAGCCTGCTGGCGCTGTTGGAAGGCAAGCTCACGCCCGATGCGGGGAATGTGGATCGGGCCGGTGGGCAACGCTTGGCCACGGTGGCGCAGGAAATGGATGATCTGGACGTGAGTGCCGTGGAAAGCGTGCTGGCGGGAGATGTCGAATACGATCGAATTTCGAAAGCGATTGCCACAGCCGAGCTGGCCGAAGACGGTATGGCGCTCGCCACGCTGTATCACGATCTTGAGGCGATTGATGGCTTTACAGCCCGATCGCGCGCGGCGCGGTTGCTCGATGGTTTGGGTTTTGCGCCTGATGCCATCGACCGCCCCGTGCGGTCGTTTTCCGGTGGTTGGCGGATGCGCATCAACCTCGCTCGGGCCTTGCTTGCGCCCAGTGACATCCTGCTGCTCGATGAACCCACCAACCACTTGGATCTGGATGCCGTGTTCTGGCTGGAGCAATGGTTGATCAACTATCCCGGCAGTCTGGTGGTGGTTTCGCATGACCGGGATTTTCTGGATCAGGTCTGCACCCACATCGCCCATCTGGAAAACAAATCGCTCACGGTGTACACCAGCAATTACAGCGGATTCGAGCAGATGCGCGCCGAGCGCCAAGCGCAAAATGCCGCGCTTTCGGCGAAAATTGAGCGAGAACGCGCCCATTTGACGGCATTTGTCGATCGTTTTCGCGCACAGGCGACCAAAGCCAAACAGGCGCAAAGTCGCATCAAGGCCTTGGCGCGCTTGCCTGTGCTGGCCGCGACCCATGCCGACAGCACTTTTACCTTTAGCTTTCGCCCCGCGCCGAATTCCCCCGATCCGCTGTTGACGATGGAACACCTCGAACTTGGTTACAACGGCAAGGCGTTGCTCAAAAACATCGACCTGACGGTGCGCGCGGGTGATCGTATTGGCTTGTTGGGCGCGAACGGTGCGGGTAAAACCACCTTGATGCGGGTGTTGGGTGGCGCGGAAAAACCGATGGCCGGTGAGCTCTTTATTTCGGCAGGCGTTCGCGTGGGGTATTACGCCCAGCATCAACTGGAGCAACTGGACCCGCGTGATACGCCCATGACGGCGCTCGAGCGCATCGCTGGCCGCGCATCTACGCAAGAAGTGCGTAATTTCCTCGGCGGGTTCGGTTTTATCGGCGACCGTGCGTTTGAAAACATCGAGCCGTTTTCCGGTGGAGAAAAGGCGCGTCTGGCCTTGGCCTTGCTTGTCTGGCAGGCACCGAATCTGCTTTTGCTCGATGAGCCGACCAACCACCTCGATCTGGAAATGCGCGAGGCATTAGCGGCGGCACTGCAAACATTCGAAGGCGCGTTGGTGGTGGTATCGCATGATCGCAGCCTCATCGAAATGGTTTGCGATAACTTTTGGCGCGTGCATGACGGCAAAGTCGGTGTTTTTGATGGTGACCTCGACGATTACCGCCGTGTGTTGACTGATGAGCGTCGAGCCGCGAACGCACCTGCGAAACCAGCGGAGACGACGAAACCCAAGAGCGAATCGACCTGGCGCCCTGCCACCAAAAAACCGGCAGGAAAACCGGACAAACGCACCGATAAGCGCGTTGCGGAGATTGAGCATCGCCTGAGTGCGGTGGTGCTTGCGTTGCAGGCGCTCGATACGCAACTGGCTGATCCGGACTTGTATGCGGGCCCCGATGCGACCCGTGCAAATGAGCTGACAAGCCAGCGCCAGACGTTGGCAGAGGAGCACGAAGCATTGGAACTGGAGTGGCTGTCGCTCAACGACTGACAACCCGTTGCATCATTTTGTCACGATAAGCACAGGGTGATGGTGCTACGATCAAGACACGTTTGCCCAAATGAGATTCAAACGCATCATGGATATTTTACTGATTCGTCACGCGCCCGCTGAAGATCGCGAGCAATTTGCCCTCACTGGACAGGCCGATGAACTGCGCCCTTTGACACCTCGTGGAATCGAGCGGATGCAGCTGGCGGTGCGTGGCTTGGTGACTTTGGCGCTGCCGATCGAACGCCTGATTACCAGTCCCCTGGTTCGGGCGCAGCAAACGGCGCAAATCGTGGCGCCCGCCCTTGAGATTCGTCAATTTGACACCGAGGCGATGCTCTCGCCGCAAGTGCCCAACGCCAGCTTGATCGACTGGTTGCGCAAGCAGCCGCGTGTCGATGGCCTCGCGTTGATCGGGCACGAGCCCAATTTGAGCCAGTTGGCGGAAACCCTACTGTGTGGTTCGGCCAATGGTTGCATGCCATTAAAAAAAGGCGGTGCGATTTTGTTGCGCTTTGCTGAGGGTATTGCGGCGGGGCAAGGACAACTGATCTGGTCACTGACACCGGGGATTTTGCGGACTCTGGCGGATTAAGCGCCTCAGCCTTATCGACCGGTATCAATGAGCGGTAGCGTAGGCATACCTCTTCTCATTTGCATGGAATTGACGACACGGATTTGGATTTCTGTATGACCGACCGTAACCAAAAGTGGCTTATTTCTTTTCTTGTCGTTGCGATTGCCGTTGCGATCCTGCTGTTACACGGCGGTAATGAACTGCGTTACGACCGTGCAGATATTCTACATGGTCAATTCTGGCGGGTATTTACCGGAAATTTCGTGCACGCCAACTGGCGCCATCTTGCCTCTGACATGGCTGGTCTTTTGATTTGGACGGCATTGGCCGGTTATCTTGAAACACGCCGCAGCTACCTTGTTCTTTTGGCAGGCACCGGTTTGGGGGTCGGGGTGGGATTGTTGCTGCTTGATCCGCACGTCGGCTGGTATGTCGGGCTCTCCGGAATTTTGCACGGGCTGTTCGCGGCTAGCGCCATTCGGCTGCTGTCGCGCAAGGAGTGGTTGGGCGGATTCGCGCTACTGGCGGCGTTGACACTCAAGATTCTTTGGGAACAACGTTATGGTGATCTCGGAACGGCCAAGCTGCTCGGCGTGCCCGTTCTGGTTGATGCCCATCTGTATGGTGCGGTGACGGGGGCGGTTATCGTGCTGGCACTGTTGTTCTTCCGTCGTTGATTGGTTAGGGTGATGTAGAGTTTTATTTGCCTTTTTGATTGATCGAAGGAGTGCGCAAAATGTCTCAGAATGATTTGTCGGTATTACACAGCAGTCAGGGGCAAAGTTTGTGGCTGGATAACCTGTCACGTGCCTTGCTCAATGAAGGTCAGTTGGCTGAACTGGTGCAAAACTTCGGTATTCGGGGGCTTACGTCCAACCCTTCCATTTTCAAAAAGGCAATTGTCGGCAGTCCTTACTACACGGATGACATCGCGGCACTCAAAAAGCAGTACGACGATGTTGAGTCTGTGTACGAACATCTTGTCGTAAAGGATATCCAACAGGCCTGTGACCTGCTTCGGCCGATTTTCGACGAAAGCCACGGCGAGGATGGCTGGGTCAGTTGGGAAGAGTCGCCGCGCATCGCGCACAACGCTACGTCCACAGTGGCCTCGGCCGAGCGGCTGAAAAAACTGACCGACCGACCGAATCTGTTGATCAAGGTGCCCGCCACCGACGAAGGGATTGAAGCCTTCGAGCTACTGATCGCCCGAGGCATCAGTGTCAATGTCACGCTCATGTTTTCGCTTGATCAGGTCAAGCGCGTCTTCGCCGCGTACGTGCGTGGACTGAAGGCGTTGCGCGCCAGCGGCGGTGCGGTGAGTCGAGTGCGTGCGGTCGCCAGCCTGTTCATGAGTCGGGTGGATACACTGGTGGATCAGCAGCTCAACGAAATCGGCACTGAAGCGGCGCTGCAGCTGCGCGGTAAGGCGGCACTGGCTTTGGGCGGCATGGCCTATCAGCACTATCGAGACGTCTTCGAGGGCGAAGCATTTGCCGAACTGGCCAAATTTGGTGCGCGTTCGCAATACCTGTTGTGGGCGAGTACGGGCACCAAGAATCCGGATTACTCGGATGTGCTGTACGTTGAAAACCTGATCGCACCCAAGACCATCAATACCTTGCCCGAGGCCACATTAAAGGCGTTTGCCGATCACGGACGCATCGCCTCTACACTCAAACCGCGTCTGGCAGAAGATAAAAAAGTCTGGGACGCATTGGCCGGCGTCGGCATCGATATGGATGGCGCCGTCGGGCATCAACTGCTGGACGAGGGCCTGGATCAATTCGCCCAAGCCTTCGAAGACTTGCTAGCCGCGATCGCGCAGAGCTGATTGTCTATCCTGTCGCCCCAGCCGTGGTGGCCGGTGTGGCCGGCCTGGGTGATCCTGCCCTCAAATCGCCGAATAGCTCCAGCCTTCACGAATCCGTTGGGCAACCTGCTCCACCGCTGAGGACGTGACCCGAACATTAGGCAATAACGCCGCTTTTTGTCCGCTTTCCTCAAGGTTTTTCAGGCTTGTGCCGCACACCATGAAGTGCAGGTTCGGGTACTTCTTCATCAAGGCTTCGATCTGTTTCGCATAGGGCGACGTATCTGCCCGCAGGAAGTTAAGCCCATCCGAATTGGCGAGCACCTCCATCTGGAAACCAGGCTGATGAGCCGAGGTTTTCATCACATGCTCAATCCTGTTCAGGGTTTCTGTGAATTTCCGGGGGGAGTCGGAACCCAGTCGAAGGATGACGTTGCGAGTCTGGGCGGTCGGCGCGCTTGCAAATTCGACATTCTGAATCTGATTGTTGGCTTGAAGCATGGTTGCGGCATGAGCGCCATCGGTATCGGCAGAAGATATTTTGCTCGCAAACCAACCAGCCAGTGCGCCGACGCTCAGCAGCGCCATCGCGGCCAATGCGCCGGGAAGCAGAGCGTGAATCCGCCAATTTGCCTTGGTGTGAGGTGGCTCGGGTACGATCTCATAGGCCTCTTTGATCCAGTCTTGAACCTGATCGATGTCGCAGATCAATTGCGTCAGTTCCGGGTTTTTCTTCACGTGCTCACGGACGCGCTGCCGGTCTTCGTGAATCAGTTCATCATCGATGAACGCATTGATTTCCTCGACGGAGATGGATGTATCTTGGTGTTCGTTTTGCTGAGCATGTTTCATACAACTCTCCTCAGGTGGCACTCGCTTTTGCGGCGCTCCTCAGTTGCGGCATTTTTCGTTTCGATCAGGAGATTTCGTAAAGACTGGCGGCCACGCGATAGACGGCTCATGATCGTGCCGATCGGCAGGTCGAGTGTGGTGGCGACTTCCTTATAGGAGAATTCTTCCAGATCGACCAGCGTGACCACAATCCGCTGCATTTCCGGCAAGCGCATCACGGCGCTACGGACGCGTTCGATCATTTCATCCCGGCCATGCACGCTGTCTGGCGATTGATGCTCGTCGGTTGAGATCGTTTGCTCCATGTCGTCAATGTTCTCGTCGCGAACATGACTGCGGACATGATCCATCCACTGATTGGCCAATATGCGGATAACCCAGCGATCCAGAAGTTCTTCATCCCTGAGCTGCGCCTGTTTTTGCAGTGCACGAATCATGGCTTCCTGAACCAGGTCTTCTGCCAGATAAGACTCCTTGCACCACGAAAAGGCCAAGCGGTACAGCCGAGGGCGTAGTTGCTCAAGGCGATGATTGAAGGTCAATCGCCCGAATAGAAATGAGCCAGAAAAAAAGGATGATGGGCCCACTGTTTTTTACCCCCCGATTAAATGGATTCTAAGGAACCTCTGATTAATTCAGAGCTTCCCTGATTAAATTAGAGACGGAATCCACTTGAGTTTTATTCCAAGAGTAATCTCGAAAATTCAAATTGGCGCATTAATTTCATCAATGGAATAAATAAAAAAATACACGCGTCTCCTCAATAGCCCCGAGCAAATAACGGCGGCAGAAAAACAAATATTTCACCAAAGAGGAAAACCCATGATTCGTCTTCGACAAAAAATCGTTATGACCGCGCTCTTGCTTGGGCTGATCGGCACCGCGCCAACAGTCATGGCAAATCCAGCCGCGGAACCCGTTTCGCAAGCTGTTCAGGATAAACCATTTGCCGAGGCGCGCGTGGCCTTGCAAATCAGCGATGCGGCTGGGCCTAAGCAACAGTTGGTGCTCAATGTGGCCAGTAATCTGATCAAGTTTTACGGCGCGGACAAGGTTGATGTGGAGATCGTCGCCTTCGGGCCGGGGCTGCGTTTGCTGTTCAAAGACAACGCCCTGGGCGATCAGATTCAATCGCTGGCGGCCGAAGGCGTGCGGTTTAGTGCCTGTGCCAACACGATTGCAGCCATGTCCAAAAAACTGGGGTATGAACCGGAATTGAATCCCGAAGCGCGCATTGTGCCTGCTGGCATCGTGCGTTTGGTGCAATTGAACAAGGCCGGATTTTTTGTTTCGCGTCCTTGAGCATCAATCCACGCTAGGGCACCTCGAAATACCCATGATTCGTCGTTCCCGCGAAAGCGGGAACCCAGTAAAACCAAGGCGCTGGATTTCCGCCTATGCGGGAATGACGGGTTTTTCGAGCTTCCAGCTAATCAAACCAAGAAAGTAAATCCAAGGTAATTAATCAGCAAAAGGAATCCATTAATGAATAATAATATAAGAATATTGCCATCTGCCGTGTCGAAGAAAATCCTAATCGCTGGATTATGCAGTGGCCTGCTTATTGCCGCGCCTAATGCCTTTTCCGCCAACTGGATTATGTTGCAGGGTACGGAAAAACCTGGCATTGCACCGCCGGTCAAGTTGTGGGGGTTCATCCAGCCGACCTATCAGAAGGATTTCAGCAGCTCGTACAATGGAAAGTACGTGCCGCCGAAATTGATCGGCCCCAATCTGGACTCCCAGTCGTCATTCAACATCATGCGTGCGCGCATCGGGGTGCGCGGCGCGCCGTTTTTCCTGGACGATAAGGTCAATTACTTTCTACTGACCGAGTTCGGCGACAACGCGATGACCGATGGCGGCCGTTATGGCAGTTACCGGCCCACGTTGACCGACGCCAGCGTGACGCTCAACTACATCAAGGGGGCCCGCATCCGGTTGGGCCTGTTCAAGTATCCCGGTGCCGAAGAGGGGCTACAGGGTATTGGCAGTCTAAATTACATCAACTATACCGACGTCACCAATCAGATGTTGTTGGAACGCTTCCCGGATGCCGGCGACAAGAATATTCCGCCTCAGTCCACCCCGAATGCAGATATGAATGCTTTTTCCAATCCGGCGACGGGTTTCCGTGATGTCGGCGTACAAGTCTTCGATGCGTTCGACGTGGGCAAGTGGGAACACACCTACGCGGTGATGCTGGGCAATGGCAGCGGCGTGCGGATGTCTGACGGCAATGCCAGCAAGGATGTTTATCTGTACTGGTCGTCGGCGTATCTGTTCGATAAGAAAAACAAGGGGCCGATGAGTCCAAGCGTCAAGATGTTTTCCTGGTATCAGAGCGGCAAACGCACCAATGCCTACAACACGGCTCAGGAGCAGGATCGCAAACGCTATGGCGCGGGTGTGACCTACCTCAAGAAACCCTACCGCGTGACGGCAGAGTACATGTGGGGGAAGGGCATGATTTACCAGGGCGCAAACAACCCGCAAACCCTGTTCAACGATTACAAGGCCAACGGGGGCTATGTTGAGGGCGGCTGGTTCATCCCCAATACGAAGTGGGAGCTGGATCTGCGATACGACCGCTACCAGCGCAACGTCGATTTACCCACCCAAACCCGGTTCAGCACCTGGACAGCGGGGGTGCAATATCATTTCACACCCAAAACCCGTGTCACACTCGATTACGCCATGCGGCGTTACAGCTCGGATGTGGTGCCTCAGAACAATCAGCTTCAGGATGTTGGCGGCCGTTTGGCGCTACAGGTGACGGCTATCTTCTAAGAACAGACCGACCGAGCGTTTTTTTCAGGGAATCCAGTCCCACCCCTTAGGTGTTGTTTTCACCACCGTCGCTCAACCTCCGTGTTGCGCGACGGTTTTTTTTGAGTCGATACATGGCCTGGTCCGCGCGCTCGATCAGTTCGTCGATATCGTGATCTTCAGGGGTCGAGGTAACGACGCCGATGCTGGCGCCGGGGTAATCGATGATCGTCGACGCCAACGCGAATCGGCCGACGGTCAAGTCACTCAGTCGCGCAGCAAAGGCCGCTTCATCCGCAGCAATTGCCGTGTTTTTTGAAATACCGAATGCGACAAACTCATCCCCGCCGTATCGGGCGACGAAATCTCCCTCTCGCAGACCGTTGCGCAGAGCGTCAGCGATGGCCTGGAGAAACTGATCACCGGCATCGTGGCCGTGTCGGTCATTAATTTCCTTGAATTGGTCAAGATCGATAAATGCCAGGTGCAGCACCTGATCCATCCGCCGCACATTGGCCAGCTCACGCTTGAGCGCGCGCCGAAGCGAATACCGGTTCGGCAAGCCGGTGAGGGCGTCGGTCATAGCCAGTTCACCAATGGCCCGGTTGTCGGCCTGCAAGTGCGTGATCAGGCGCTCGCGGTCGATTTGATGCGCAATGAGGTTGGCAAACAACTGGACGATCCGCTGGGTGGATGGGCTGATTTCGGTGGAATCTGCGCCGAGCGCGCATAGCGTACCGAAGATTTCCTCATCCGCCAGACGCACGGGGGCCGAGAGGTAGGTCTGAATACCCATATCAATCGCCAGGTGTGCATCGGCCCAGTGCTTGGGTACGTCCGGCTCGAAAAAGTGCTGCTCCTCGATCGCCCGGCGGCACAGTGTGTGTTCCAGCGGCACTTCCAGCCCTTCTGGAATTACCAACTCGTGGCAGTTGCGGGTGAACATGATCGTTTGAACCTGGTTGGACCAGTCGATGCGGGTCAGGTACACCGAATCGAGCCCGGTTAGATGCTCCATCAGTTCCAGAAGTGGCCGCACCAGTGTCGCCGTGTCTGTGCTTTTGGCGAGTACAGAAGCAAGCCGGTCAAGGATTGGATCGAGCGTGTTCTGAGCTTTTTTAGTCATAGGCCGAGCCACCACAGGCGCAAACGGATGCCCCAAGGGCTTGTGATGCCGGTTTCGGCCATCGCGATGCGGCCATCGGGCGCAATGAAAAACAGGGTCGGCGTGACTGAGACACCGAATTTTTTGGCTATCTGCCCGTCGGGGTCATTGATGACGGGCAGGTGATCGAGCTGATTCTTGTTCAGATATTGGCGCACGGCATCGGCGCTGCCCGATTGCATCGCGACGGTAATGATGCGGTGCGTTTTGGCCAGTTCATTGAGCCAGGGTAGTTCGACATGGCAAACGCCGCACCAGGTGGCCCAAAACACCAGCGCCGTGGGCCGAGGGTTGCTGCCCAAGGTTATTGTGCCCGGCCCCGTGGTGCCATTGGTCAGTGTTGGGAAGGTAATGGCAGGTAAGGGCGCATCCGCAAAATCGGTTGGAATGGCAGGCGCCATGTACGCGCGTACCGCCAGCAACACGCCGACAAACACCGCGATTTCAATCAGCCATCTGCGCCAGCGTCGTCGTTTCTTTGGTGATGTTTCGGGTGGTTTTTCTGGCGGTGTTTCTGGTGTTTTTTCGGGCGAGTTTCGGGGCGAGTTTCCAGATGAATCCGGAACACCGTGGGGTGTGCGATCGTGTTTGTCGTCAGGGGGCGCTGATCGGGTCATGGCAGGCGCTGGGTTCTCCGGTGGTGCTGGTACACTATGGACTGTAAGGCATGCCTATGGCAACAAAGACGAGCACACATATTATGCGGATTTTAGTCGGGATCAGCGGCGGCATAGCGGCCTATAAATCCATCATCTTGATCAGGCGCTTGCGTGATGCGGGCGCCGAAGTCCGCGTGGTGCTCACGGAAAACGCCGCGCAATTCGTGACGCCATTGAGCCTGCAAGCCGTCTCCGGCCAGCCGGTGCGGACGCATTTGTTCGATCCCGAAGCGGAAGCGGGCATGGATCACATTGCGTTGGCTCGCTGGGCCGATGTTATCGTTATCGCACCCGCATCGGCGGATATTTTGGCGCGGATGGCATCTGGCATGGCCAATGACCTACTCACCACGCTCGTGCTGGCGACGACCGCGCCGGTCACGGTCGCACCGGCCATGAATCAGCAGATGTGGGCGCATCCGGCGGTGCAGGCCAATTTGAATACGCTGGAAAAACGCGGTGTGCGCGTGATCGGCCCGGCATCCGGCACGCAGGCTTGCGGTGAAGTCGGTGCCGGGCGCATGGTCGAGCCGGAGGAAATGGCAACCCAGATTCTGCGTGCTCGATCATGCGTTGATTGGCGGGGTAAACAGGTGGTGATAACCGCTGGCGGCACCCGCGAGCCGATTGATCCGGTGCGGTTTATTGCCAATCGCTCTTCTGGGAAAATGGGTTTTGCAATGGCGGCGGCGGCGCGTGAGGCCGGGGCAGAGGTAACCCTGATCTGCGGGCCGAATGGTCTGCCTGCACCCGCTGGCGTTCATCGCGTTGATGTCGAAACCGCCGTTGAGATGCAATCGGCCGTGGCTGCGGTTGAGCGGATGGATGTGTTTATCGGCGCGGCTGCCGTGGCCGATTACCGCGTGCAAACGCCTGCCGAGCACAAACTCAAAAAGTCCGCCGAATTCGATTCGCTGACACTCACGCTGGTGAAAAATCCGGATATTATTAGCGAAGTGGCCCGTCGAGTCCCGAAGCCCTTTGTGGTTGGTTTTGCGGCCGAAACCGAGAATCTACAGACCTATGCCGAACAAAAACGCCGCGCCAAGGGCATGGACGTGATTTGTGCCAATGCCGTGGGCGAAGGGTTGGCTTTTGATCAGCCCGATAATGCCTTGAGTGTGATCTGGTCGGGTGGCGTGCATCACTTTGAGCGCGCGGAAAAAACGCAATTATCGGCGCATCTAATTGAATTAATTGATAAAATAATGAGTAGGGAATAAGCATATGCCCATCGAACAAGGCAATAAAACAGCCCGGCCCACGGTCGAAGTCAAATGGCTGGATGCCCGCTTAGGCGACACCATTCCGCGCCCGGATTACGCCACGAGCGGTTCTGCCGGGTTGGATCTGCGCGCCTGTTTGGCCGAGCCTATGGTGCTGAACCCGGGGCAAACCGAACTCATTCCCACCGGCATGGCTATTCATATCGAAGATCCGGGCTTGGCGGCCGTCATTCTGCCGCGCTCGGGGCTGGGGCATAAACACGGTATCGTGCTCGGCAATCTCGTCGGCTTGATCGATTCCGATTATCAGGGGCAATTATTCGTATCCGTTTGGAATCGCAGCGCCCAGCCGTTCACCATCGACATCGGCGAACGCATTGCCCAGCTCGTCGTGGTGCCGGTGGTTCAGGTCGCCTTCGAAACGGTAGAAGAATTCACGCCCAGCCACCGGGGCAGCGGCGGCTTCGGCCATACCGGCCGCGCCTGACCTTTCTCTTTCTCCCATCAATTATTTGAGGAACAGCATGACTAGTTACGCCCCAGAGGTGACCGCCGAAGTATTGATGGAAGCGCTGCCATATATCCAGCGGCTGTTCGATAAAACCATCGTGATCAAATTTGGCGGTAACGCCATGGTTGATGAAGCCTTGCAGGACGCATTCGCCCGCGACATCGTGCTGTTAAAGCAGGTGGGTCTCAATCCTGTTGTGGTGCATGGCGGCGGGCCGCAAATCAACCAGCTACTGGAAAAACTCGGTAAACAGGGCGAGTTCGTTCAGGGGATGCGCGTGACGGATCGGGAAACCATGGATGTGGTACAGATGGTGCTCGGTGGCCTGGTGAACAAAGACATCGTCGCGCTGATCAATCGTCATGGTGGCCGTGCCGTGGGTTTGACGGGGCGCGACGCCGGACTGGTGCGGGCAAGAAAACTCAAGGTGTCGCGTCAAACGGCGGAAATGCTGGAACCGGAAATCATCGATATCGGTCATGTCGGTGAAGTGGCGAGCATCGACCCCTCGATTCTCAATCTGCTGGAAAGCAAGGATTTTATTCCCGTCATCGCACCGATTGGCGTGGGTGAGGATGGCGCGGCCTACAACATCAATGCCGATGTGGTGGCGAGCAAGATCGCGCAGGTTCTGGGTGCGGAAAAACTGTTGCTGCTGACCAATACGGCTGGCGTTCTGGATAAGGAAGGCAAGCTCCTGACCGGGCTTTCGGCGCGCGATGTCGAAGCCCTGATCGAAAACGGCACGATATACGGCGGCATGTTGCCGAAGATCGATTTTGCTCTGGATGCCGTGCGCGGCGGCGTCAAAACGGTTCAGATCATCGATGGACGCGTCCCGCATGCCGTATTGCTGGAATTGTTGACCGATAAAGGGGTAGGCACGCTGATTCGCAGCTGATGGCGTGTTTCGCGTTGCCCGCGCAATAAATAGCAAAGCAAATTGTTTTGGATTAGTCTTGACGTGCCTATTCTGATAAGAGGAGCACTCAAGATGCATCACACAAAATCAATTCAAATACTCGGCCTGGCCGGTCTGCTCGGCTTGTCCGTTGTGTTGCCTGTCAGTGGTTATGCCGCCCCACCGGAGCATGCCGCCCATGTCGATGTCGCGGCACTGACCAAAGCCGCAAACTATCCCGAGGCCGAGTCGATTGCCGCCATCAAGGCAAAAACTGCGGATGTCAAAGCACGCTACGTGTTGCAGATCAGTGACGCCGATGCGCAAAAACGCGGCATGGATATGAAAGTGGCATCCCACCTGCTCAAGTATTACGGCAAGGGCAAAGTAGACGTAGAAATTGTCGCGTTCGGTCCGGGTCTCAAGCTCTTGTTGGCGGAAAACAACCCACAAGCGCCGATGATTGCCAAGTTGAGTGCCGAAGGTGTCCGTTTCTCTGCCTGCGGAAATGCCATTCACCACGCGACGCAGATGCTGGGCTACGCGCCCAAATTAGTTCCGGCAGCGCGCGTCGTGCCTGCGGGCATCGTTCGAGTGCATGATCTGGCTGTAGCCGGGTATTTTGCCGACAAACCTTGATGCGAGTGCTCTATTTGCCTGCTTGATCTAAAGGTTTGCCTTTGGCTTGTAATTGTTCCAAGCGCTGAAGATCTTCAGCGAACCTTTTGGACGTCTCGTCGCGACGCTCCTGAAGATCAAACAGGTTCTTGCGCAATTGGATCACATCTTTAAACGCCGCTTTTTGCTCCGATGAAGCTTGAGCGTGTTTTGATCGCTCATTGGCGCGATCCAGTGCATTTTGGTTTTGTTTGATCAGGGCATCGATTTCGTCCAGCCTTTGCTTTCGTGCCCGTTCCAGATCGGAGGTATTGCTGTAAAGATCCAGCAGCATGCGATCGCGTTGGGCTTGAGCTACTTCTTCTGCCCGTTTTTTTTCTTCCGCCGTTTTGGCGGCAGCTTCGGCGGCGAGTTCCTGCGGTGTCCTCGCCCGGTCGATGTGCCGGATCACTTCGCCGGTCGCCGGGTTGATCAAATCATAACCTTCCAGGGCTTGCGATGACGGCATGTTATCGCCGTAATGCACCATCCCGTCCTTGGTTGTCCAACGATACAAATCTGCGTGAGCGACAGACACAAAGCCTGTGCACATCATCGTGATCGAAACCACAAAGACATGAGAAAAGCATAAAGTTCGAAAGCGAGGAAGTAGTGGCAACGGTGAAGAAAAACCGGTGTGGATTTTCACAGAACTCATGAGCGCATTCCTTTGCCAAACAATCATGTCAGTTTGCCTAATCACTTGCCGTTATTCAACTTGATCGGGCAATCAGCCCGTGTAAAGCGGAGTTAACAAGACGTGGCATTCACCCTGTTGAACGAAAAATCACCAAATCGATATTATGATTTCCTTTGATTACAAGGCAACCTATTGTTATTGAATGGGTAATTTTTATTGGCTTTCATTTGCAACCACGGCCGCCCATAACCCGGAGGCGGCCATGGACAATCCAACCAGCCAAAAGGGCAGCAAAATTCCACCACTCCATTGCGCTGTCAGGCCGAGGAGCAACCCGCCTACGGCGTAGCCCAAATCCCGCCAGAAGCGATAAATACCCAGAATGCTCGCCCGTTGGGCCGGTTCTGCCTGATCGGCCACCGCTGCGCCCAGAGTGGGATAGAGCATCGCCATGCCAATGCCGATCAATCCCAGCTCCAACCCCCAAAGCACGATTGAGTGGCTCAAACTGACGGCGACCACACCCAAGCCACAAAGCCACATGCCGCCGACGATCATGATCGTTCGGCCGATTCGGTCCGACAAGGGGCCGGTAATCAGTTGTCCTGCGCCCCAAACCACGCCGTAGATGGCGATCAACGAACCGGAGGCGACCAATGACAATCCTTTGCCCATAAAAAATACCGGAAAAAACAACCAGACCATGGCATCGGTGAATTTTTCCACCATACCGGCTTGATTCAGGGCCAGCAGTGATCGATTTTTCCAACTGGCATAAGCAAACAAGGCGCGCATTCCAATTGGCTCGATCGTGGGATTGCCCTGATGCAACATGGCCCAGGGACGGGTTTCCCGAACCGCCGCCAGCGCGATCAACAATGCCAGCACGATAATCGCTAGCGTAAAGATGAACAGCCCAGTGCGCGCACCAAGGGCATGAACGGCCAGGGCCGACAGCATGCCGGCAATCGCCACGCCGCCATATCCAGCAAACTCATTGAAGCCATTGACCAGCCCGCGTTGACGCGCATGGGTGAGATCCAGCTTGCTGTTCAAGGCCATGGACCAGCTCAGACCCTGATTAATGCCCAAGAACACGGTGGCAAGAATGATCCAGCCCCAATTCGGGCCGTACAGGATGAGCAAGGGAATGGGCAAGGCACTCACCCATCCGGCGATGAGCACGCGCCGCCGTCCCCAGCGATCCGACAAAGAGCCTGCGAATAAATTCAAGAGCGCTTTGACCAGCCCAAACACGACGACAAAGGTGGCCAGCGCCAAAAAAGATCCCGCCGTCAAACCAAAGTCGGACTCAGCCAGTTCCGGCAGCACGGTTCGGGTCATCCCCACCAGACTGCCCACCAGAAATACCTGAAGCAATTGCAGCATAAACTGAGCCGCATTGGGGCGAATACCGTGGACAGGCGTCATATGTGGTTTTTCCTGATAAACGACAATGAGGTTTCGTGCAGTATGAAATATCTCCTAAAAACACTCAATAGACTGATTGAATGTTTGGCGTGTCAGGATACAAACATCTCTTATCTGAGGAGTCGCATCTTTTTTTGATCAGGTTGCCCGTGGAGGGTCGTCTTAGTTCTGCCGGCCCGGTTCTCTCGTCAAGCGATGGCAACCTGCGCCAAAAATGCCTTCCTCGACGCAGATGAAGCGCCTTAAAAGCACGCCCATATTGATCAATATTCTTCAATATGATTGAATGCTTGAATAAACGCTGCCAACGGATCACTCATGGCTTTCAAACAAGACCTCAACGACCAATTCGCGCGCATGGGCAAAGTGCTCGGCAGCGGTCGTCGGCTGGAATTGCTCGATTACCTCGCCCAAGCCCCGCGCTCGGTCGAGCAATTGGCTGAGGTCAGCGGGTTGACGGTTGCCAATACCTCGCAGCATTTGCAGAAAATGCAGCAAGCGGGCCTCGTGCGGGCGAACCGTCAAGGTAAATACATCATCTATCAGCTTGCTGATGGCGAAGTGGTTACCTTGCTCAATACGCTGCACACTTTGGCCGATCGGCATTTGGCCGAAGTTCGAGCGCTGGTGGCCACACACCTGGCGCCACGAGATGCGCTCGCGCCCATCACGCTGGACGAACTGCGGCCGCATATGGCATCGGGCGACATGACGCTGATCGATGTGCGCCCACCGCAGGAGTTTGCAGCGGGCCATTTGCCGAGCGCGGTGAATATTCCGCCGGATCAACTCGCCTCTGCACTCGACCGACTTGACCCCAAGCGCCCCGTGGTGGCCTACTGTCGGGGGCGTTATTGTGCTTTTTCTTATGATGCCGTGGCCGCTTTGCGTGAGCGCGGCTTTAGTGCTCGACGGCTCGCTGTTGGCTTCCCCGAATGGCAGTTGGCCGGGCACCCTGTAATCTATCCTGCGACTTCACCGACCAATCAGGCTTCCTTATGACCGAACCCACTGCCATCGCCGCGCTCAGAACGCACCTCGCTCACCACATCGTCGGCCAAGCCGCGCTGGTTGATCGGTTATTGATTGGCTTGCTGACCGGTGGGCATTTGCTGGTCGAAGGGCTACCGGGCCTGGCGAAAACCACGGCGGTCAAGGCATTGGCCGAGGGCGTGCATGCGCGTTTTAAACGCGTACAATTCACGCCCGATCTGTTACCGGCCGACTTGCTGGGCAATGAGATCTATCACCCGGAAACCCGCACGTTTACCTTCGAGGCGGGGCCGCTGTTCAACGAAATCATTCTCGCCGATGAGATCAACCGCGCGCCGGCAAAGGTGCAATCGGCGCTGCTCGAAGCCATGGCCGAACGGCAGGTAACGGTGGCGGGCGAGAGCCGCAAATTGCCGGCACTGTTTTTGGTGATGGCCACGCAGAACCCGCTGGAGCAATCGGGCACTTATCCGCTGCCCGAGGCGCAACTCGATCGCTTCATGTTGCATGTTTCGCTTAGCTATCCCGAGCGGCAGGATGAATACGACATTCTGGCGCGCACGCTGGCAGGCACTTTGGGTCGAGATGATGACGAGGCGACGGGTTTGACCGTTGATGAAGTGCTTAACGCCCGTGCCGATGTACGAGCCGTGCATTGCGATGCCGCTTTGCAGCGCTGGGTGGTGGATGTGGTTGCCGCCACGCGCGCGCCTGAGAAGGCATCGGATGCGCTCGAATCGCTGGCAGGCATGGTTCTGGTTGGCGCATCCCCGCGTGGGGCGCTGGCCTGGGTGCAATCGGCACAGGCGCTGGCTTGGCTCAACGGGCGTGATTTTATCGTGCCGGATGATTTGCTGGAATTGGCCGGTGATGTGCTGCGCCATCGTTTGATCTTAAGCCCGAAAGCGCTGGTTTCGGGATTGAGTCGGGATGCCATCATCACACGGCTGTGCGCTGAAATTCCTTTCCCGTGATGCCCGCGCTTAAGGGTGCCTCGAAAAACCGTTACGAGCATGTTCGAGTGCAAGGAGCCGCGCAGTGAGCAACGAGACATATCAAATAGATAGGCGAGGCGTGAACGAGCACGTGACGCCGCAATCGGACAGCGCAGTAGGTTTTTCGAGGTGCGCTGAACTGTGAATACACTCCGTTATCTTTTCCATTCCTTGAAAAACCGCAGCACACATCATGCGGCGGGCGAGCCTGTTGATGCCGTAGCGCCCACCTCCGCGGTCATTGAAACCGCATGGCAGCTCGGTGGGCAGCTCCCGCCACTCGCCTCTGAACAACTGCCCGCCGCGGTCTGGTTTCCGGGCGATCAGCGTGCGGTGCGGCTCGGGCAGGGCATGGATTTCGAGTCATTGCGCGCCTATCAACCGGGCGAGCCATCGCATCTGATCGATTGGCGCATCTCCGCGCGAACGCCGGAACCCGTGGTGCGGGTTTTCCGTGAACCGGCCCAGCGCCAATGCCATATTGTGCTCGATACCAGCGACTCGATGTTCTTCGGCACGCGCCGTCAGCTCAAAATAACGCAGGCGCTCACCGTGGCGCATCTGTTGACGGCCGCCGCACTGCACCAGAACTTATCGGTAGCCCTGCACACGCCGGGTTTGGCGAACCGCGTGCCGCGTCATCCGGCAACAAGCCGAGCCGCGCTGCTCAATCAGCTTCAAGAAATTGGCCAGTGGTTAGCGCCACCGGCCACGCCGCAACCGATCGACTGGACGGGTTTTCGCGGCCGGATGCAAGGCTGCCTGCCCGAGGGGCAAATCGTCATCGTGCTCAGCGATTTTCAAACCGACTTTACCGAAGATGCCAGCTTGATGGGCTGGTTACCCCTGGCGAAAAAGCAGCGCTTGATGCTGCTGTCGGTGATCGATCCCGCCGAACGCCTGCTGCCAGATATGGGTGCGGTTACCTTCATGGCCCAACCGCCGCAACGGCTCGACACCCATGACCCCGCCGTCCGCGCCGAACTGAGCGAGCGATTCACCCGTCGCCAGTCCGCCGTTCGCGCGTTTTGCCAAGGGGTTGGCGGATTGTTTGATGAAATCCAGACCGTCACCGATGTGCCTGCACTCATTGATGGTTTTGGCGAATTGCTGCTAACAGGCCATAGCCGCCAAAGTGCGGAGCAGCCCCAACATCATCCCGTGAATAACGCCCCGAATCGTGCATCGAACCGTTCGATGGGTGCATCGTCATGAATCAGGATGCGATGATTCATCCGCCCGATGGCTTGCCCGATGGCGCACCCAAGGGGCTGGTTGATGTCTGGATGCCGAACGCGCCCACTGCCGCTTCGCATGCCAAAGCCATGCTGGGTCATGCAATTGAGCATCACGCGGTGGGGATTGTGGTCTGGGGGCTGTTGCTTGGAGTATTGATCGGGTTCGCTATCTGGTTTTGGCGCGATTGGCGTGGCCGTGTTCTGCGTTGGCAGATTCGCCGTTTGCAACACCTGCTGCGGCGTCATCCCGATCAAGTGCCGGAACCGCTGGGCGCGGCATTAACATGGGCCCTGTCGAAGTATTTTCAGCCGCGTTATTTCAAGGCAAGCTCCGCGTTGGACAGACGCGCTTTGTCGCCCGATTGGCGGACGCTGGTCATGCGGCTGGATATCTTGCGATTCGGTCCAAAAGCGGCACATGAGGATTGGTTTGCTTTGCTGCGTGCCATGCAGGAATGCTCGCGCCGCAACGCTACGGCGGCGGCCACCGCCCAAGTGAACCGGATGCCGCACTCATGAGGCGCCTATGAGCGGGTTCGACGGGATGACTTCTTTGGGTATGACTTCTCTGGGCCTGACCTCTTTGGGTATGGCATCTCCCTGGTGGTTGCTGGCACTGCTGCCGCTGCCTTGGGCGTTCGCGCCGCTAAAGCGTTACCTCACCCACCGCCCCGCTGCCATCATGCTACGCCACCCCTTGATTGTTGATCATCAGCACACGCCGCCACCGGCACGCCGCGCTGGCTTGATCGTTGGGTTGTGGCTGGCCAGCTATGCCGCTTTGGTGATCGCGCTGACCCATCCGGTATGGCAGGGTGAGTTTCTGCCCGCCCCCCCACCAGCGCGTTCCATCCTGTTGTTGGTGGATGCCAGCCCGAGTATGCAAGCCGAGGATTTTCCTGCCGGAAAAGATCGCTTTATTGCGCGTATCGATGCGATGAAACAGGGCTTGTTGCGCTTTATCGCGGCCCGACCACAAGATCGGTTTTCGGTGATCGTGGTGACTAATTCAGCGGGCACCTTGGTGCCGATGACGACCGATCATGCCGTGCTCGATTACTGGATTCGCCAGTTACGCGCTGGCATCAACGGCTCGGATACGGCACTTGGCGATGGCTTGGCCATGGCAATTCGCAGCATTGCCGCGCAAAGCCAGGCCGGTCAGCCCGCGCCCTTGCTGGTGGTCTGGACCGATGGGTTCAGCACCGGCGGCTTGATGACACCGGCCGAAGCGCTGGCATTGGCACGCGCCTATGGCATCAAGCTGTTTACCGTCAATCTCGCCCCCAAAGGCAGCCCGCCCGATCAAGGCCAGCCTAGCTTGGCGCAATTGGCCGACTTGACCGGCGGCAAGCCGATTTTAGCGAGCGATCTGGCTGCGATGAATGCTGTGACCGACCAGATTGCAGCGAGCGTTGCGCCAAAATCCGCCACCCCGACCGAGCGGCGGCACATTCCCCTGTATGCCGGTTTTGTGATTCTGGCCACGGCGCTCTTTTTATGGGCGCAGATTCTATTATGGCGTGAGCCAGAGGCAGCGAGTTGAGCATGTTGTCATCAACGGCCAATATATTCGGGCTGCACGACGTGCTTGTGTGGTTGTCGCAGCGCCCGCTTGTGATGCCGCACTTGGCCGAACCGCTGTGGCTTGGCCTACTGCTGGTGCCCTTGGCGCTATTCATCTGGCGCTGGCGCGCGCGGCAAAAAATACTCAACTATGCCGATGAATCCTTGCAACACTGGGCGATGCAGCGCGCGTCGCAAGCGTCAACCACTTGGGCTGGTCGCCTTCGAGGTCGATTGATCCCGTCTTTTTGGCTGCTGTTCTGGTTCTCGCTGGCGCTCACACTGGCCGGGCCTCAGGTGATGAAAGCCAAGAATGAACAGTTGGCGACACGGCCACCGGTGCTGTTTGTGGTGGATGACACTGCTGCCATGAGCGTGGCGGATGTCAGCCCGAATCGTCAATCACGCGCTACCGCCCTGCTGGAATTACTTGGGCAAGCGCTCAACACGCATCGCTTGGGCTTGATGATCGATAACGGCGAGGCAGGATTGCTGCTGCCGCCCACGGGCGATGCGAATCTGTTCGCGTTTTATCTCAAGCAATTAGCGCACTTGGCCCATCCTTTGGCCGTGCCGCATCCCGATCGTGCGTTTGACTGGATTGCCCAGATGCCTGACATGCGCGGCGGTGTGGTTGTTTGGTTGACCAGTGGCGATGCCAACAGTTTTCAAGGCGCCTTGGGTAGCCGTGAACTGGCCGCCGCACAGGCATTAAACAAAGCCGACGTGCGCTTGATTGCCGTAACGGTCGCCGGAGCCGGTGGGCCACTGCTTAAAGATGGCTTGCCCTTGAAAAACACCCAAGATCAGGTGATTACAAGCCAGCCCGCGCCGCAACGGGTGGCGGAGTTGGCGAAGCTGACCGGCGGCGCGGCCACGCAAACCCATACATTACCGCAGGATGTGGCGTTTATCCGTCAAGCGGTTAGCGCCGTGCCCAACCGCGCCCCGGATAAAAACTCAGCCAAGGCGCAGCGCTCCTTGCATGAGCTGCCCTTGATGCTGGCTTGGTTGAGTTTGCTGGCTCTGGCTGCACTATCGCTTGGGCTCAAGCCGCTGAACGGGTTTGTGGCTCGGCTGCTTCGGCCAAATAAGACAAAACCCCCGATCGCTGCTTTCCTTTTAGTGGCAATCCACGGTGCGCTGATGTCTGCACTCGTTGCCGGGTTATCGTTCGCACCGAGCGGCGCTTGGGCTGCCGATAAACCCAATCATACTGCCGCAACCTTTATGAGTCGTTCAGCCGATGATGCAGAAGTGGCTGCCGGTAATCGTGCGCTCAAAGCGGGCTCATACGCCCAAGCACAAGTCGCCTTCTCGGCCGCCAAAGGCTACGCCGCGCGTTTCGGTGCGGGCTTGGCCGCGTTTCGACGAGCCGATTACGCGTTTGCGGTCGATCAATTACAGATGGCCGTTACCTTGGCGCACACGCCAACACAAAAAGCACAGGCCGCGTTCAATCTCGGCGATGCGCTCACTCTCGCGGGGCGCTATGCCGAGGCCCGCGACGCGTTTACCTATGTGCTATCCATCAAGCCGCCTGATGAAACCCTTACAGCCGCCGCACTGACCAATCGCGGCATTGTGCAAAAAATGCTGCAATCCTTTGCGAAAAATGGCAAAAACAGCACGCGTTTCCAGGGTCATCAAGCGGCAAAATACGGTTATTTCAAGGATCCGGAAAAAAGCCGAATGGATAAAGAAATTCAAAAATCCCAGGGCGCGAGCGCGGGCTCGTCACAAGCATCGACAACCGCAACCCAGCCCACCACGCCGTTTGCCCTGAATGCGGCGACCGAGAGCAGCGCCCGCTCCAAATTGACTTTGATTCATGATGCGCCCGCCCCGTTGCTCGATGGCCTATTGCGCCAGCAGCCGTACCATCTGCCGACCCTCACCGCGCCGGGCAAAAATCAGGCAATGCCAGCAGGTGCGCCATGAGTTGGGTTACGTGTATCTCTATGCCAGTATTTTGGGTAAATATTAGGCGGTTCTTTCTGCTCTTGGTCTTCGCCGGTGGTGGGTTAATGGGGCAACCAGCCTGTGCCTTTGATATACCCACGCCACAAAATCAACCCAAAACCATCAACACGACACCATTCGGCGTGCCGCAAGATTTTGGCCCCGTTACCGCCTTGCCGCCGATAACCGATCTGGATACCCAATCCGGTGCGGGGCATTTGCCCGACGGTATGACGGTGCAAACCCGCATTACGCCCATGCCCAACGCCACGGCCAATGGATTTTTAGAGCGCGCGCCGTTTTTGGTCACGCTTACCATCACCGATCGCAATAAAACATTGGCCTCCTTGACCCTGCATCGTCCTTATGGCGAGCATATTCAAACGCGACGCATCGATATCGATCAGCAACTGCGCTCAATCGATGGCCGCATGGCAAACGTGCGTGTGTACCGATTCGCCGTCACACCTCTGGCGGCGGGCGACATCGAACTCAAATTCGCTGAGATGACCTTCCGTGAAGTTGGCGATTCGGCCACGCGCTACGCATTCATTCCCGTGGCCCGAACGCTTACGGTGCGCCCTTTGCCGGGGTTTTGGCCCGCCTATTTGCCCGTGACGCCGAGGCTTGCGATTTCATCGGAGCCACTTCCGAAGTTGGCTGCGGGCCAACCGGTGGATTGGGTGCTGCACATTACCGGCCAAAACCTCACGACGTATGCCTTAAGCAAATTGTTGGACGAACAATTGATCGGCACCGCTGCACTCGGTGTGGGCCATGCCGAAATTCGCCGCGCGACCGACGACAAACCCCCAGCGGATGATCCGCTGGCGCAGACTTTCACTGTGCGCATCTCGCTGTTACCCGATCCACAGGGACAAGGAGACACCAACGGAATGCTACCCGAATTACGCTTGCCGTTTATCGATAGCACAGTTGCCGATCCCGGTCAGCATATCAGCGAGACAGTGCTGCCCGCGCGTTCCATTAGTTGGCCCGCCCCGGCCAGTGCCCGCGTGTTAGATGCGGTGCAATTTTGGTGGTGGCGCGTTTTGCTTTTGCTCGTGGTGGCTTATGGTTTGGGTTATGCGCTGAATGATGCGCGAAAACGGTGGCAGCGACGTTGCCAGCACCGAGCCGCTCAAGTTGAACTGGCCGAGCTGGATACGCCGAGAGCTGTTTTGCATCGATTGCGCCAATTAACGGGGGAATCGAGCATCAAAGGCATGATCGAGCGCGCGCCCAATCCAAGATTTATCGCCGCACTACAGGCCCTTGATGCGGCCTGTTATGGCAATAGTGATGGACCCGTATCGGAAAACTGCTTGGATAACTGGCCGCAAACGCATCAGGAATTGGTGCGCTGGCTGCCGAAAGTGTTTTTCAATGCACCACGTCCAACGGCATCTGATTAGTTCAACCCGGGTCCGTTCTTGCTGCCATCGCATTTTTTCTGATTGGGATGTTTGGCGCAGTCGGTGGCGAGGTTGATGTCCTTGCTTAGGTAGTAGTCGTAGAATTCGTACGCAGTCCCTTGGATTGAGGTAATGCGCGAGCCATCCGGCGCAAGGAACAGAATATAAGGCACACCGCGAACTTCCAGCTTGTTGGCAAGATGGGGGTAATCGTGTTCTTTACCATCAAGGCCGATGTATTTGGTGTCGCCATCCACCAACACACGGCGAATGAGCAAGCGGCCTTTGAATTCAGGATCAAGTCGCATCGGGATCAAAAATTGATTGTCTACCTGCACACAATATCCGCAGTAGCTGGCATGAAAGAAGATCATCATGGGGATCTTTTTCTCACGCATCACGGCAAAATCGGCGGGTAAATTAGTGAGATGATCGACATAGGCGACATTACCGACCATTTCGACACCGCTATCGGAGTCGCCCCCGTTTTGCGCAGCGGCATAAACGGGCGTTGCGATAAAAAATGCCGTCATGAGCAGCATAAGCGAGAACCTGCGCCGTGCAGATGCGCGGTGGTGTGTTGGCATTTTGGTCATTTGATCTCCCCCGATCATTGAAATTGGGCTTTGCGCCTCGAATGATGTACTAAGTTTTATTATGTAGCCCATGTTCAAGCAGAGGCTCCGCGCCGCACAAGGCTGCGCCAGCATGAACGAACGGTTACGTGATTACTCATGAAGAAAATCAAAATTTTTTGATTTTGACCCCGGAAATTCCGTAACGGAATTCTTCTGCGGTTCTTATACTCTCTTATAAGATAAAAATTTGATAGAGCCACTTGATTCGCGGACTGAAAACGAGCAAAGCCCGCAGTGAGCGGGCTTTGAAACACGGTAAACGAATGCAATGCAGCTTGGATATCAACCCATTTTAACGTAAGAGCTGCACCAGCCTTTACTCGCGACATCTTTGCCAGGGAAAACGGCGCATGGCCCCCAATCGGCTTTGCGATCGCCTTGATACAGTGCGCAGTTATCGCAGGCGTCACCCGACTGATACGCCGAACTTTTGCTTTCAGAGGCAACTTCCACGTAGTTCAACGCCTTGGCTGTCGGATCGGAAGGCGACAGGTGCGGTAAGTCAGCGGCTACGGCCAGGCGCGCCATGCCCATGCCAGCCATTGGAATGAGCACGGCCGATTTAACGGCAACGCTCAGAAAATGACGACGGGTTGGCGAAGAGGCGCTGTCAGAATGATGAGTACTCATGTTCAATCTCCTGTGTGCTTTTTAGTGCCCTTATATACTAGATTGTTTTGCTACCTTTTTCAGCCTTACTCCCGATTTTTTGTTCATCAGGCCATACTGTTTGCCATATCGCCGTTTCTTATCGAGGAGCCTCATGTCTTTTACTTCCAAGCAGGACGATTCAAACTGGTATCTAGAGCAGACGTTGGCCTATGCCGTTGCTGACTTGTGTCTGCCCGCTCAAGCAGATCGGGTGCCGAATCCGCGAATGATCGCCTGGAACGAATCACTGGCGGCCGAGATGGCACTTGATTTGCCCAGCGAAGAGACCAGGGCACAGATTTTTTCGGGAAACATCATACCCTCAGGCGCAGCGCCATCGGCCCAAGCCTACGCCGGGCATCAGTTCGGCAATTTTGTGCCGTTGCTGGGCGATGGTCGGGCTTTGCTGCTGGGGGAAGTGATCGATCGCCACGGAAAACGGCGCGATATTCAGCTCAAAGGCGCGGGGCGCACGCCGTTCTCGCGCGGCGGCGATGGCAAGGCGGCGCTTGGCCCGGTGCTGCGAGAATATCTGGTCAGCGAAGCCATGCATGCCTTAGGCATTCCGACGACACGCGGCTTGGCGGCGGTGACCACCGGAGAGACGCTGTGGCGCAAGGGCGAGGTGCCGGGTGCCATCCTCACAAGGGTGGCGGCAAGCCATATTCGGGTGGGCACCTTCGAGTTTCTCGCCGCGCGCGGTGGGGATGCCGTTCGGTTAAAGCAGCTCGCCGATTACGTCATCCATCGTCATTATCCTACCTTGAAGGACAGCGCCTTGCCCTATAGTGCGCTGCTCGAAGCGGTGGTCGATGCGCAGGCAAATCTAGTGGCGCGCTGGATGTCGGTCGGGTTCGTGCATGGCGTTATGAATACCGATAACACGAGCATCGCGGGCGAAACCATCGATTACGGCCCCTGCGCGTTCATGGAGGCCTATCACCCGAAAACGGTTTTCAGCTCGATTGATCTGCAAGGGCGTTATGCCTACGGCAATCAACCGAATATCGCGCGCTGGAATCTGGCGCGCTTTGCGGAAAGCCTGCTGCCCTTGATCGATACGGATGGGGACGCAGCGATCGCTCAGGCCAATGCCGTGCTGGCTGATTTCCCCGGGCGTTATTCCCAGCATTGGTTGGCGGCCATGCGCCCCAAGCTCGGTTTGAGTAGCGATACGGGCGTGAGCGATAGCGCCGATACGGAGCTGATTCACTGGTTCCTGGCGGCCATGCAGTCCGAAAGGGTCGATTTCACGAAAGGTTTCAGGCAACTATCGACGGTGGTGCGCGGTAATGTAGAACCGCTGCGCTCGCTGTTCAATGGCTCGGCAGATTTTGCCGACTGGCTTGAGCACTGGAATACGCGTATAGCGCAGGAAAAAGGCACGGCCGATGAGCGTGCCGAACGCATGGATGCCGTGAACCCGGTGATCATTCCGCGCAATCATCAGGTAGAAGCGATGATTGAAGCCGCGGTGCGTGAGGGTGATTTTTCGCCTTTTCACGCGTTGCTCGCGGCGGTCACGCATCCGTTTGAAGATCGCCCCGAGTGGCAGAACTATTGCGAACCGGCACCCGCGTCGTTTGGACCGTTCACCACATTTTGCGGCACCTGAAAACCGCCGGTATCACCGAACAGGAATGAGCTGCGTCTGCCGCTGCCGTTTGGCACGAATATCCAGGCCGCAAGCCAGCGCCAACAGGATCAATATCAGGCTCAAACCGATCACATAACGCCAGAACAGCGGGTAGGTCATCTGGATTGGAATGGTGAGATAAATGAGCACCACATGCACGCTGAATACCGCCAAACTATGGCGCCCAAGGCAGGCAAACGGTTTCGGTAGTGCCCGTGCCCAGGCGGGCCAATTCACCTTGCGCGCCAGATACAGCAGCGTCCAGAATGTGTAGATCAGCGCGGCGATATTGACCAGCCGCAGCCAGGCCAGTTCGTGCCGATCCACCCAGGCGGGGTTCCAAAAGGCGGGCATGGCAATCAGCTCATGGCGAAGCCCAAAAAACAAAACCACCGCGACCATGGCGATGAGTGCGAGCACGATCTGCGGTTGCCGAGGCAGGCGTCGCTGGAACATGAGAACGCCCAGTGCGGTACCAAAGAAAAACAAAACCTGCCAAGTCAGCGGATCGAATTCACCGACCTGAAAGGGAAAGCCCATGCCCAAAGAGTCAGCGATGGTCGTACGCCAATGCCCACCACCGACTACCTGCGAGAACAACCACCAGATAACCAGACTGACACCCAATACCAGCCAAACGCGCCCGGCGACTAATTGACGGATGATCCCCGGCGCGATAAGCACAAACAGCGCGTACATCGGCAGGATATCGAGCAGCGGCGGTTGGTAGATGAGCAACGTGCCGAGTATCAGCCCCAACGCGGGCGCCTCGGCGATGAATTGTGCGTGGCTACGCCAGTCATCTGCCCAGCCGTTAGTGGCCCAAGTGTAGAGTGCAACGAACAGCAACAAACCCAGGTGACTGAGGTAGATGAGCCAAGCCCGTTTGCGCGCCTTGACGGCCATTGAGGCGGGGTCGCGTTGCTCGAGTTTGGCGTAGACCAGCCCGAAAACGGTGCCGGAAAGCAAAACAAAGCCCTCGGCATTGCTGAAAAATCCCAGTGGTTGCCACATCAGCCATTCGAAGGTGGGCCCAAAATGCCCAAGCGTGATGCCGATCAACATCAGTCCCCTTAGAAAGTCCAGATATAACAATCGGTTGGTTTGGGTTGGTTGAGTCGGCGTGTGGCTCATGGCGCGGGTTGTTCCGAAGGGTGTTGGAGCGGATTGCGAACGGGAGATTAGTGCGTTTTTTACCCGTTTCCCGGGGCAAAAAGTCCGGCTGCGATTTGAAATTTGGCGCTCATCGCGTTAACCTCTTGACTCATTTGAATTAACGCAGCCGCCTTTTTGGGTGTAGCTGACGAAATAAAATCATGACTTTAGACTATCGAGAACCGCGCCTTGACGATGGGGCGCGCATTCATCAGATGGTGCTTGAAGCGGGTACGTTGGATGTCAATTCGGCCTACCTTTATTTTCTGCTCTCGGATCATTTTCGCGACACCTGTGTGGTAGCCGAATCTGATTCGGTGCTCTGCGGATTTCTTACCGCATACCGCTTGCCCCGTGCGCCAGATACTTTGTTCATCTGGCAGGTAGCCGTTCACCCCGACTGGCGTGGACAGGGCATGGCTTCCGGTTTGCTCGAAGCGCTCACCGGGCGCGCCTGGTTCGACGACATTCGTCGAGTCGAACTCACCATATCCCCTGATAACACGGCTTCTCAGGCGTTGTTCCGTCGTTGGGCGGCGCGGCTGGATCGCCCACTCACGGTGTCGCCCTACCTTTCTTCAGAATTACTCAACGCAGGTCAGGACACCGGTCATCAACCGGAAGATCTTTATTCGATCGCGTTGAGATGAGCCCCTTTACTTTCACTATCCGAGGAACCCTTTATGGACATTGATCTGTTCGAAAAATACGAATCTAATGTACGCGGTTACATCCGTTCCTTCCCGACTATTTTCACCCGTGCCAAAAACGCGACAGTTTGGGACCACCACGGCAAATCGTACATTGATTTTTTCGGTGGCGCGGGGTCGCTCAACTACGGCCACAATGATCCTGCCGTGCAAGAAGCGATGATCGACTATATCCAGCGCGACGGCATGTTGAACGCGCTGGATAAAGCGACTGATGCCAAATATCACTTTATCAAGAAGTTTCAGGAAACGATTCTGCTGCCTCGGGGGCTGGACTACAAGATCCAGTTCGTCGGCCCCACCGGTACCAACGCCGTGGAAACCGCGCTGAAACTGGCGCGCAAGGTCAAACAACGTTCAAAAATCGTCGCCTTCACCAATGCCTATCACGGGCATACGCTCGGTGCGCTCGCCGTGACCGGCAACGAGTTTTATCACGACGATTATTACGGCGTGCCACTGAACGTCACCAAGATGCCGTTTGATCAGTATTTCGATGAAGATGATCAAATGGACAGCATCGACATGATGCGGCGGTATTACGAGGATGGCAGCTCGGGTTACGAAGTGCCGGCGGGTATTATTGTCGAGACGATTCAGGGCGAGGGCGGTATTAACGTCTCCAGCATCGAATGGCTCAAAAAGCTCGAAAAAATGTGCCGCGATCTGGACATACTGCTCATCATCGATGACATCCAGGTCGGCAATGGCCGCACGGGTAATTTCTTCAGCTTCGAGCGGGCGGGCATCACGCCAGACATCATCACCATTTCGAAATCCATCGGCACGGGCCTGCCCATGGCCATCGTGCTGATGCGCCCCGAAATCGATCAGTGGTCTCCGGGCGAGCATACCGGCACCTTCCGCGGCAACAGCCTCGCGTTCATCGCCGGGGCTACGGCACTCAAGCGTTGGGACAACGATGAGTTCGCCAAGGAAATTCGTCGCAAAGGCGAATGGGTCGAGAAACGTTTTCGAGCGATCAAAGCCCGTTTCCCGGATCACATCAGCGATGTGCGCGGTTTGGGCATGATTTGGGGGATTGAATCTTCAATCGAGGGCTTCTGCAACGAAGTTTCCCGTGAAGCCTTCGAGCATGGCTTGCTCGCCGAGACGGCAGGCGCGACGGATCAGGTCATCAAGTTTCTCGCCCCGTTGACCATCTCCCAGGCGGAGCTGGACAAGGGGCTGGATATCCTGGAAGCCGCGATTGAAGCGACCGCCGCAAAACATCCCACAACCAAGCAAGAGGTTACAGCATGATTGTTCGTCGATTGACGCCCGATATTTTGGGTACTGAGCGTGAGGTAGAAGCCGAGAATGGCAACTGGGTCAGCCGCCGGTTGGTGCTGGCCGATGATGGCGTCGGATTCTCCTTCCATGACACCATCATCCGTGCCGGAACCGAAACCTACATCCATTACGCCAACCACATCGAGGGGGTGTATTGCGTTTCAGGTAATGGTGAAATCCACGACATTGCCAACGACACCACGCACAAGATCAGCGACGGCATGATGTACCTGCTCAACAACCATGATCGGCACTACCTGCGGGGCGGCACGGAAGACATGCGCCTGATCTGCGTGTTCAATCCGCCGTTGACCGGCAAGGAAGTGCATGACGAGAACGGGCATTATCCGTTGTTGTTACCGGGTATCGATTAATGAAATCCTGAATAATTTCATCCTGAAATTTTCAGAGGACGAAAATCAAAAAATGTGATTTTTTATTTTCTTCATGAACAATCACTTGAGTGATCGTTCATGGCGGCACATCCCTATGCCGCACGGAATCTCTGATTTCATCAGAGATTCCTAAACAATCGAGGATGCCTTCAGCGCTTGTTTTTTGAGCGTTCAAACGCCCGAGCTGATTAGCCTCGGGCGTTTTTTTATGGGTTCAGCAATACGGCCAGCCACTCGTCCATCAACGATTCACTAACGGCAACAACCGCTGATCGTGGCGCAAGTTTGAGTTCATCATCCAGCGCGTCACGGTGGCCATCGAGCGCGGCCGAGGATGCGCCCGCTTCCAGTGCGATCAATTGCCCTGCGGCGTAGTCCCAGGGTTTTTGTTTGCCATGCACATAAACCTGAACACGTCCGGCCGCGATCCAGCACCAGTCCAGAGCAACCGAGCCGATGGAACGCTGCGAAGCATACGGTGCATCTCCGGCGAGACGACACGCCAGCATTTTATTCAGGCGTTTGAAATCGACGATGGCCAGACAGCGCGCCAACGGCAACGCGGGCAGTGTGCGTACATCCAGGCGGGTTTCGTTGAGGAATGCGCCGGAGCCGCGACGGGCGTGAAAGAGCTCATCGCGTTCGGGATCGTAAACGAGTCCGGCAATGACCCGACCGTGCTGAAGCAACGTGAGTGTGAGCGAGAACACCGGGAAGCCCGCACGGAAATTACTGGTGCCGTCCAGCGGATCGACGACCCAGAGCGCCTGTTCTCCTGCAAGGCAGCGTGCCCAGGCAGCATTTTGTTCTTCGTCGGTCATCTCTTCGCCCAGAAAACCGATGGCAGGGAATCGCTCGGCCAGCCAGTCCTGAACGGCCGCTTGAACCGCGTGATCGACAGCCGTCACCCAGCTGCCATCCGCCTTGGTTTCGACCTCGGTTGCCGCCATGCTCATGTGCTGGCGGGCAATCCGGCGCATGGCTTCGCAGGTTTGAGGCCAATCGGCAGACCAATTCAAGCCCGAATCAACGGCTGGTAGATCTGGTTGGTTCGATGTCATCTGGGTTTTTCCGGCCGATAAAAATGGGAGCGTACGATAACAAATCGAGATGCTGTCGATGAAACTTCCACTCTTGCCCAGTGTTGTGATGGCGTTTCAGATAAGTCATTTAAGACCAACGACCGGCAAGCCGTGGTGCTCCCAGTTGTACAGTGAACCTTCATAAGAACGTATATCGGAGTCACCGATGATGCGATTCAGAATGAACCATGCTCCGGCCGCGTATTGTCCCGTGTTGCAGTAGACGATCGCATCCGCCTTTGTCCGGCTATCCATTTCTATATCAAGCGCAGCCAGTACATTCCTGTACTGTTCGGGCGTGAGGAAGTGCCATGAGCCGTCCTCCGCTCGTGTGTACATCACTTCGGCAGGCAGGGCGGTGGCACCCTGAATTCGACCGGGCAGCGTAACGACTGGACTGTGCGTGATGCCCACAAATTGATCCAGTGGCCGTGCGTCCAGCACCAGTCCGCCCCGGTCGAGTTGACGGCGGACATCCGCCGTGTGCGCAAGGATAGAGGCGCGAGCGGGCTTCGCGCGCCAATGACTGCCACTGGCGGGGAAAATGGTGTTTGTCGAAATCGGAAAACCCGCCGTGATCCAGGCATGAGTGCCGCCGTTGAGTAAAGCAATTTCGCTCGTCGGAACGCCATATACCGTCAACTCAAGTGCCAGCAGGGCGCCCTCTTGCAATGAGATGGCTGAATCGCCCGTCGGTGCAATGACAATCGGCTCGTTGGATTGCAGGCAGATGCTTTGCATCAGAGACTGGAACTCCGCTGGGGTCGGGAACTGGAAATCCAGACTCAAACCATCGACCCGGTGGGTATTTCGCAGTGCCAGGAAATCTACTGAAAGCGCGCTTGGAATGTGCCCACCCACACGCTTTAGGTGTTTCTGTCCATTTTGCGTATAAAAAATCGGTGGCGTGCTGAGGCTGTCTGGATCGTCGCGCACGTCGACGATTTGCACGTCTCGGCTGTGCGCATGCAGCCACTGTGCACAGACCACAGGCCCCGGCAACGTGAGCATTGCTGTGGCATGTGCTTGAGTCGCTGCACAGGACAGAAAACTGAAAAAACACCAGAATGCGAATTTTCCAAGGCAACGTTGTCGCATGATCCAGCCCTTGTTCATGAGCAGAGTTTCAATCTGAACCGCACAAAACCAGATCGCAAAGCAAATTTTTAGTGGTCGGTATCGAACCGCCAAATGTTAGAGAGCATTTATATTTGGCAAAGAGCCAGAGCCCCTGGAGTGTTTGCTCATTTGAGCTTCAATGGGTGAAGAGAGCCGTGAATAAAGCCATATTCGCATAATGGCTTTTTGGCCATGAGGCTGTTATTTCTGTTTCCCCGTTTTTATTTCCCGGGGTCGCTTATGAAAAGCAAGGCATTGGCCTCATGACTGATCAAACCCAGTCATCATCGCCACCGCCGAACAAGCCATCAAATAATCCGCCGCCCGAGTTGCCCTGATCAAATAATCCACTGTTATCCGATTGCATCGGGTCAATCGGGTCGGCCATGGGGTCATCGAATGCCGAGCCGTTATCGGCCATGCTGGCGTTATCCCAACCGCCAGAAGCCGTATCTGCGCTCATGTCGGCAGGCGATTCATACACGTTTTCAGTGAGGCTCGTTACGTCTTCCACGGGTTGGTTGCCTGCCAGTGCGCTGCCACCCAAGCCACCGCCCATCAGGTGTTCAATGCCCTGAAACAGCAAGGCGCCGCCGAGAACGCCGGTCGCGGTGGCCGCTGCCGTGCCGAGAAAAGAGCCACCACCGAATGGCGGTCGCGTGGTCGATGTGGCGGCCTGTGACGTGGTCGCGGCGACGGCTGCGGGCTCGGCCCGACCGATCGGTTGTCCGTAGGCGTTAGTTTGTGTGGGGCGACTATCCGCAGCGTAACCGATCGACCCACCAAGAAAGCTGCCGGAGGCTTTGGCTTGGATGGCCTTGAGCTCTGCTTGGGCGCGTTCCAGCGACATTTCCAGCAACAGGTGCCGCTGTACCAGCAAGTAGGCGGCATCCGGCGTGGCGGCCAGAGTGTCTCGAATCAGCTGGTCTGCTTCAGGATCTTTTGCTGCCGCTGCGCCGGGTGCGGCTTCTTTCAACTTGTTCAACAAATCGGTGAGTAACGTGTGTTCTTGTGCGTTCATAAGTGGCCTCTCGATGGGGGGGGCATAGCGCGTATTCATAGCTTGGATGGATCGCAACCGTTGAGGTTCCTCAGAACCGGTCAAGGAACCACTCACGAGTTAGTCGAGGATAATTTTCCCCAGCTGCAAAAGGGCGTGTCTGATAACTTTATGGGTGTGCAGCGTGGTCATGCCAAGCGCGCGCTGCGGACGCATCCCGGGTGATTTGCTCCATCAATGCCTCAAGAGAGCTGAATTTTTGTTCGTCGCGCAAGGGATGACAAAACGCCACTCGCACCATCTGGCCGTAGATATCCCGATCGAAATCAAATAAATGCACTTCCAGTCGCGCGTCTTGCCCATCGACCGTTGGGCGCGTGCCCACATTCGCCACGCCGTTAACGATAGCGCCATCGGGCAGCGTTGTTTTCACCGCGAAGACGCCCCTCAGTGGCGAGAGCCTGCGATGCAATGCCACATTCGCTGTGGGAAACCCGAGTTGCCGTCCTCGTTTGTCGCCATGGATGACTCGACCGCACAAGGTGAACGGCCGCCCAAGCAGGCGTGCCGCCCCAGCGACATCCCGTTCGGTCAGATGGCTTCGAATGCGGGTGGATGAAACGCGTTCGCCATCCAGCGCCCAGGTGGCGGCGGCCTGCACGGAAAAATCAAATCGCTGCCCGAGTTGTTCGAGCAGGGCGAAATCGCCTTGGCGGTTCTTCCCGAATCGAAAATCGTCGCCAATGACGATGCGGCGCGCGTGGAGTGCGTCAACCAGTACCTGTTCGACGAATGCCTCGGCGGTCGATTGGGCAAAGGCCGCATTGAACGGATGCACCAGTAACACGTCCACCACCCCAAGTTCGGCAATGAACGCTGCGCGCTCGCGAAGCCGCGTCAGGCGGGCCACCGGAGCATGGGGTGCGAAAAACTCGCGTGGCAGTGGTTCGAAGATTAATACGACAAGTGGCAGCCCGAATTCTCGGGCCTGATCGGCGGCCTGTCTGAGGACGGCTTGATGGCCCAGGTGCACGCCATCGAAATTACCCAGCGTCACCACGCAGCCATCCGGGAAGGCGGGCAAGGCACACAGACCGCGAATCAGTTGCATAAAACAGGCTCAGTTGGTGGATCGATCGAGCCGATGTTTTATCACAAAACGCGGGTGGCCGGATAAAATCGGATTTAGGCATCCACGAAAACCATCGCGAGGGGCTCGAGTGCATCGCAGCTGGGGTGTGGCGACTGATATATCAAATAATTAAGCGTCATGCAGCGAAATTGAAATTCATAGTAGAATCGCCCTAGTTTTAACTTTAGGAATCACTAAGTGAATAAAAAGTCAGATTTCGAAAAAGCATTAAAAGAGTTTGTTACGACCTTGCAAGGCTACATAAGCAGCGAGGATGGGCAATGGACTATAAAAGGCTTTGTAGATATGTATAAGAATATCTACACAATTTCGTCGGACACTAAAATTATTTCAAAAATACTTGAGATACACATTTTCCCAAAGTTGCTGGAGCTTTCAGAAAAGCATGGCTACAAAATAGTCCTTGCTGATCATCAGAACTACTATCCAGATATATCATTCGTTGATAATGACGATGATTCTGTCCGATTCGCTGTCGATTTTAAAACTACATATCGTCAGCCCAGTAAGCCTCATTTATGCAATGGTTTTACATTAGGGTCTCATGGTAAATATTTTGAGGACAGGACTAGCACAAAGAACATCCAGTTTCCCTATGGATCATATTCTGGGCACTACTGCTTAGGAATTATATATGACAGAGTGGATTCTCGTGATATAGATGAGACTAAAATATACAGTTTGGATTCATTAACATCTATTACATCGGTGGTTGGTAAATTTAGTTTTTTTGTTGCCGAGAAGTGGCGAATAGCCAGCGATAAGAGTGGGAGTGGAAATACGGCCAATATTGGCAGCATAAATAATATTGCTGATATTATCGAAGGTAAGGGGATGTTCTCCAATCTCGGAGAAGAGTGGTTTGACGATTATTGGATGAACTATAAAAAGATTACGGTTCCTGATGGTAAAGGAGGGACAAAAAAAATTACAAATCTCAAAGAATTTGTTGCTTATAGAAAAGGGGATGTATCTCTAATCGTGCCAAAACAAAATCGTACACCTGGAAAGTCGAAGTAATGAAGGTTTCAGTGCCGCCTATAAAATCGCAAGGAATTAAGACAAAGTTGGTTCCTTGGATAAAAAGCTTAGTTCCAGAAAAGTTCAGAGGCCGCTGGGTCGAGCCCTTCATGGGTACCGGTGTGGTTGCTTTCAATGTTGCTCCCGATAAAGCATTGATGTGCGATACAAATCCTCACCTGATTAACTTCTACTCTGCTATTAAGTCTGGAGCAATTACACCAGAAATAGTTCGAGGTTATCTTGTTAAAGAGGGCGCATTGCTTCAAGAGAAAGGTGGCGAGCATTATTACAGTATTAGGGAGCGTTTCAATGAGAGCCACAGCCCTTTGGATTTCCTTTTTTTAAATCGATCAGGTTTTAACGGGATGATTCGATTTAACCGAAAAGGCTGGTTTAATATTCCATTCTGTAAAAAACCAAACCGCTTTGCTCAGGCATATGTCACTAAAATTGTGAACCAGGTGTCAAGCGTTAGCAGGTTGATCGCCGCTAAAGATTTTGATTTTAAGTGTCAATCTTTTGATGAAACGATTTCAGAGGCAAAGACTGGCGATATTATCTACTGTGATCCACCTTATATAGATAGACATGCCGACTATTTTAATTCTTGGGATGAATCACATGAAATATCTCTTTTTAAAAATCTTTCTGAAGCGCGGTGTGATTTTATTCTATCAACATGGCACCATAACGACTACCGAAAGAATGAATACATAGAATCGCATTGGAACAATTTTAACATTCTAACTAAAGAACACTTTTATCATGTTGGTGGTAGTGAAAAAAATAGAAATCCAATGATAGAAGCAATAGTTACAACAATTGATACAAAGCTATATGAGTATCCAGAGGCTCCAAAGCAAGAACAGCTAACACTACTCGAGCCAAAGCTTCATTACAAAAGCGCATAACAAAATATCGCACTCGGATTAATTTTCCGCTGCGCTCCAAATTTACCGGTGAGTACAGCGACAGGCGAGCTAGCGAGCATCCCGCAAGGCGGCAATCGGGTCGCTGACTGCAGCCAGCTTCGCGTTCAGTAATTTTTTCGAAGTACCCCCTAATCAATCATGCCCGTAGCCAACGGAATGCGCCACCAGCGGATGCCTGCATTCCGGAAGTTCGCGCGCAAGTGGTCGATAATCCGGTTCGCTGTGGGTTCATCGGTAAACAGGCTCAGGCGGATGAGTGGGGCGGTGCCTTCGACCTGCTCCGCAACGCTCAAGCCATGGTGCGTATCGTTGTGTCCGCGTACATTGCTCACCAAAAAAAGGGGGTAATCGGCAAGCTCACTTAATTGATCGACGAGCTCGCCCTCAAGGGATTGCCTGGCGATGAGCGAGAGCATGAGGGCGTTGGGTATCATGCCTTGGCCTCCGGTAATGGTTGTTGCGCACGGCGCTGATCGGAAGATTGGCCGAACCGTTTATACAAAATCGGCAGCAGGATGAGCGTGAGCAGGGTAGAGGTCACCAGCCCACCGATGACCACAACGGCCAAGGGGCGCTGAATCTCCGAACCGGGGCCGGTGGCGAACAAGAGCGGCACCAAGCCCAAAGCGGCAATGGAAGCTGTCATCATGACGGGGCGCAATCGACGCAGCGCGCCTTGTCGAACCACCTGTTCGATGTCTAGGCCCTGTGCGGCCAGCTGGTTGAAATAGGAAACCAGCACCAAGCCGTTCAATACCGCAATGCCCAGCAGGGCGATAAACCCGACCGATGCGGGCACCGAAAGATATTCCCCGCTGATATACAGGGCGACCACACCGCCGATCAGGGCAAACGGGATGTTGGCAAACACCAGCGTGGCCTGACGAACGGAATTGAAGGTGGTGAACAGCAACACGAAAATCAGCCCCAGTGCGATGGGCACGACAATGGCGAGGCGTGCGGCGGCGCGTTGCTGGTTTTCGAACTGGCCGCCCCATTCCAGACGGTAGCCTGTCGGCATCTCCACCTTCTCGGCAATCTGGTTCTTGGCATCGGCAACGAAGTCGGTGAGCGCGCGCCCGGAGACATTGGCGCGCACCACGGCAAAGCGCGAGCCCATCTCCCGGGTAACGAAAACCGGGCCGGTGGTACGTTCGACGATGGCCAGATTCGAGAGCGGTTGCACGGTTCCGTTCGGCAGGGCGATGGGTAAAGAGCTCAGTTTCTGCGGTGCGTCGGTCAGTGCATCGGCCCGAATCAGAATCGGCGTTCTGGCCACACCTTCCTGCACGATGCCGGCCAGTTGGCCTTCGATCTGGGCGCGCAGGATGTCTTCCAGTTGATTGACGGACAGCCCGTTGCGTGCGGCAGCGGCCTGGTTCACGGCAATGTTGAGATACAACAAGCCTTCATTGTCGGTTGTGGCTACGTCCTGAGCGCCGGGAATCGCGCTGACGACGGATTTGATTTCGTTGCTCAGCGTATTGATTTCGGTCAAATCGCTGCCGAAAATTTTAATGGCCAGATCGCCGCGCGAACCGGTCAGCATTTCGGAGACCCGCATTTCGATCGGTTGGGTAAAACTGAAATTAAAGCCGGGCAGGGTGCTGATCACGGCACGAATTTTTTCGCGCACTTCATCGATGCTACTCGCCTGCCACTGATCCTTGGGTTTGAGGATGATGAAGGTGTCTGTGTCGTTCAGGCCCATCGGATCAAGGCCGAGTTCATCCGATCCCGAGCGACCTACGATTTGCGCAATTTCCGGCACCTTCGCCATCAGGGTTTTCTGAATATTGGTATTGAGCGCGATCGTGGTGCCGAGGTTGGTCGAAGGCAGATTTTCCACCTGCATGACGATGGTGCCTTCATCGAGACTCGGCATAAAGGTTTTACCGATCTGGGTGTACAGCAGGCCCGCCACCACAAGCCCCGCGATGGCCACCGCCACGACAGGCAACGGGCGTTTCAACGCGAAGTTGAGCGCCGGTTCGTAAATGCGATGCAGTTGACGCACAAGCCAGGGTTCGTGATCGGTCACCTTGCCGAGGATCAAGGATGCAATCACCGGAATCAGGGTAAGTGAGAGAACCAACGAGGCACCCAGCGCAAAGATAATGGTCAGCGCGACCGGCGAGAACAACTTGCCTTCCAGCCCTTGCAGCGACAGCAGCGGCAGGAACACGAGCATGATGATGAGAATGCCGGAAAACACGGGGGCGGCGACTTCACGCACCGAGCGATACACGATGTGCAGGCGCGGCAGATTGGGGTGTTTGTGCGCTTCGGCCAGATGCGCCACGGTGTTTTCGACCACGACGACGGCGGCATCCACCAGCATCCCGATGGCAATCGCCAGGCCACCTAGGCTCATCAGGTTCGCGCTCATGCCGAACTGCTTCATCAGGATGAAGGTGATGAGCGCGGCCATCGGCAAGGTGAGCGCGACCGTAACGGCAGCGCGCAGATTGCCCAGAAAAAGAATCAGAAGAATGAGCACCAGCACCACGGCTTCAAGCAGGGCCTTGCTGACGGTATGCACGGCTGCATTGACCAGATCGGCACGGTTGTAGAATACGTTGATCTTAAGATCGGGTGGCAGGCTCGGCTTGATTTCGGCCAGTCGCTGCTCGACACCCGCCACGACCGCGCGTGCATTGGCGCCGCGCAGAGTCAATACCAGACCTTCAACGGTTTCGCCCTTGCCACTGTGCGTCACGGCGCCCAGGCGGGTGATCGCGCCGATGCGCACCGTGGCGACATCACGCACATGAATCGGTTGGCCGTTATGTTGTGCGATGACGAGGTTGCCCAGATCATCCAGCGTCTTGATCCGCCCTTCGGAACGTACCAGCCAGGCTTCTTCGCCCACATCCAGCCTTCCGGCGCCGTCATTGCGGTTGTTCTGCTCGATGACCCGCATCAGATCATCCGTTGTCAGCTTCTGTGCTGCCAGTTGCGTCGGGTTCGGGATAACCTCGAACGTGCGAACAAAGCCGCCCAGAGAATTGACATCGGCAACGCCCTTGACCGCACGCAGCGCCGGGCGGATCACCCAATCGAGCAGATGCCGCCGCTCGGTCAGCGAGAGCGTGGGGCTTTGGAGCGTGAACATGAAGGCTTCGCCCAGTGGCGTCGTGATCGGCGCGACGCCGCCAGTCGTGCCGGCAGGTAAATCACCGCGGGCGGAAGACAAGGCTTCGTTCACCTGCTGCCGCGCCCAGTAAATATCGGTGCCTTCGGCAAAATCGAGCGTAATCACCGATATGCCGTACTTGGAGGTCGAACGCAGCATGGTCTGGTTCGGGATGCCCAGTAAGGATGTCTCCAGTGGCGCGGTAATGCGGGTTTCGACTTCCGTCGGCGTGACACCGGGGGCTTTGAGGATGATCTGTACCTGGGTTGGCGAAATATCCGGGTAGGCGTCGATTGGAATGGTGGAAAAGGCCATCCAGCCGAAACCAGCGACCAGTATCGCAGCCAGCAGCACCATGAGGCGTTGGGCGAGCGAGAAGGCAATGAGACGATTTAACATTATTCGCCACCCATGCCCATTCCCATGGACAGAGCCTTGAGCTGGCTGATGCCCGAGCTCACCACGCGATCACCCGGCTCAAACTGCCCCGTCACGAATGCCTGTCCGTCGGCTTCGCCCACGCGGGTAACGGGGATCGAGAAATAATTCTGGCCGCGTTGCACGAATACGTGGGTGTTGTCGTCAAGTTCGGTCAGTGCACTGATCGGCAGAGACGCCGCAGGTTTGGCTTGCTCGACCCACAGCGTGGCAGTCGAGACTTGACCCGGCCGGAGGGTCGCGCATGGCGCGTTCGGACGCGCGCGCAAGGTGATAAGTTGGTTGGTCGGATCGACTGCAAGATCCATCAGTTGAACGGAGGCGGATTCAGGGCAGCCGGCGATTTTGAGTTCGGCCTTTTGCCCGGCGGCGGGTGCTTTATTCGGTGAAATAGCCAGCAGCCACCACTGATCCTGGGTCGCGGTGATATCGAAGAGGGATTGTCCGGTCGTGACGCGTTCGCCCGGCATCACCATCCGTTGCGTGATCACACCGGTGATCGGTGCGCGCACGCCCAGATTGATACCGCCATTCTGCGCTGAGCTATCCGCGCCCGCCGCCTTGAGCCGCGCGCTGGCGGCTTTAAGTTCGGCTGATGCCATTTGCGCCTCGCCCCGAGTGGCTTCCAGCCTTTTTTTGGCAATCAGCCCGTCTTTAAACAGCGCGGTGTCGCGGTTCAGGTTTTGTTGTGCGAGCGTGACCTTGGCCTTGGCCATCTGCCATTGCGCCATGGCATCGCCGAGCTGGGCGCTGGCGATTTCAAACAGGATGTCACCTGCCTGCACCGCCTGCCCAACTTGCGGCAACGTGCCCATCACTTGGCCATCAGCCGGTGCCGAAACCTGCATGCTGGCTTGATTGCTGGATGCGGCACTGATGGTCACCATGCCTTGGGTTACGGGGACTTGTTTTGAAAATTCGATGGGCTGTGTTTTGACGTTCAGATTCGGCCGCATGGCATCAGGGATGGTGATCGCCGTAGGGCTTGATGCCTCAGCGGCGGCTAGGCTGTTCGTCGAGACGGTGGCCGATATGGCCAAGAGGGCCAAGGCGGTGGTGCGCATCAAGGTCAAGCTGGTGTGTTTGTGTTGGTTCATTGAGAATCCCGGTTTGCGGCGGGCATCAAGCCCAATGTTTGTTTCAGGCTGCTCTGGTCTGCCTGATAGGCGATATGCGCCAGGCGGGCTTGCAGGCGGGCATCGGCGGCTTCGCGCTCAAAATCGAGCAAGCGCGTCCAGTCGAGCTCGCCCAGTCGAAGTGCCTTTTGTTTGAGCGTTAAGGTCTTTTCTGACAGCGCGGCACGGCGGTCGAGTTGTGTCAGGCGTGAAGGCCAGGCGGCAATGCGTTGGCGCAGCGCCATGACTTCGCCAAGTATCTGCTGGGTGTTCTTGATCAGCGCGACCTGAGCCGTGGCTCGCTGCTGCGCCATCTCGGCTAGGGCTGGGTCGCGGTATTTCTGACCGCCGAACGGAATGCTCAAGGTCAGTTGCAGACTGTTGTCATAAGGTACGCCGCGGTCGCCGCGATCTCGCTTAACGCCCAAGCCGATTTCGGGGGTGCCAGCGCCTGCCGCGCGTTCAGCTTCGATGCGGGCCGTGCTCATGCCGACTTCGCTCGCCATCTGGCGCAGCAGTGGCTGCTGTGCGAGCAGGCCGTCAGGCGTGTTCAGTTCGGGATTGTTCAACAGGGCCTGTTCAGTCGGGGTGACTTGCCCCAGATCGAGCGGGAGTTGGCTAGTGCCGGTCAACTGTTGCCAACGGGTCTGGATGGTGTCCAGTTGCATCTGTGCGGCCGTAACTGCCTCCTGCACAGCCAGCGCTCGGCTTTCAACGCTCATCCGGTCGACTTCGGCCGCTTCGCCATGCTTGAGCTGCTTTGTGACAGCAGCGAGGTCGCGCTGCATGATCCGGTTGCGTTCCTTGGCTGTGGATAGTTCGACTTCTGCACGGCGCCAATCCCAAGCCATCTGGCGCAAATCGCCAAGCAGGATGAGGCGATTGGCTTCGGTGCGTGTCTTGGCGCTGAGCGCGGACTGCTCGGCAAGGGCGCGCCATGCATCAGACTGCCCAAAGCGGCGCAGTGGCAGGCGGACACCTATTTCCATTTCATTGGCACCGAAATCACTCATGAGGCGATCGCTGCGGTACAAGCCATCGACAACCGGAGCGCCTGCCAGAATGCCATTTGCCCGTGCCTGTTCCGACTCGAATCGAACTCTGTCCGCCTCGGTCACCAGATTCTGCTCTATGCGCTGTTCGGTTTGATTGATTAGTTGTGCCCAGGTCTTCTGAGCGGGCTCGGTTTGGGGTGGCGCGGCAGCCCAAGCAGTGCCGCTCAGTAGCGTTAAACTCAAATTGATGATCAGAGCCAAGCCCAAACCCTTTCTCCCTGGCGGAATGGACGGTGCGAATGAAACGCCGCTTTTGGCAGGCTGTGTGGATTTGATGAGGAAGGACATCCTCATGGCTGCTGTTTTTTTCATGGGTGTATTAAACGCGATGACTGTAGCGTGGGTGTTTCATGGATGTTTCAGTATGTAACGACTGGCCGGTGATGATTGACGCTCGTCGGCACAGAGGGGACACTCTGCCCTCCTGCCATCCATGGCAGATTTTAGATAATAGCAGGTAATTGCGTGATGACAGACACTATCCACGATTCGGCCATTTCGCCCAATGCGCCGCGCATTTTGGTGGTCGATGACGATCCCGGCATTCAGACGTTGCTCGGTCGGTATCTGCGTGAGCAGGGTTTCGACGTGCGTGTGGTGGGCAGTGGCGCTGAAATGGATATCGCGCTGGCTGCGGACCCGCGCGTAGATTTGCTTGTGCTGGATATCATGTTGCCCGGTGAAGATGGCCTGAGCATTGCCCGCCGGCTTGACCCAAAAACGCGGCCACCTGTCATTATGCTCTCGGCGCGAGGTGAGGATATCGACCGGATCGTCGGCCTTGAAATTGGTGCGGATGATTACGTGCCCAAGCCTTTTAATCCGCGTGAGTTGCTGGCAAGAATTCGTGCTGTTTTGCGTCGACAGCGCATGGAGCCTGATGCACGTGGCAAACAAGATGAGCGTATCCGTGTGGGTGATTTCGCCATCGATCCGCAGACGCGCCAAGCGTTCCTTTCTGACGGGGCGCTGGATCTCACGCATGGTGAGTGGCAGTTGTTACAGTTCTTCATGGAGCGACCGAACCGAGTCATCAACCGTGACCAGATCATGGATTACCTCAAAGGGTACGAGCGTTCGGCGTTCGATCGCAGTATCGATGTGCGCATTACCCGTCTGCGGCGCAAAATAGAAACCAATCCCACGGAACCGCGTTATCTCGTGACAATCTGGGGTGAGGGATATCTGTTCGCGCCATCGGGTCGCAGTCCGCGTTCGCCGGACGCCTCAACGGCTGTGGTGGGCGAGCGGACGTGATCCGAAAAAACCGCACGCCGCGTGTATGGAGTTTGTTCTCGACAACGGCGCTGACCCTAATAGCCAGCGTGAGCTTTATTCTCGTATTCGCCTTGAGCGCCGTAACCTGGTTTGCCATGGTGCCGATGGCCAAGCGTTCCGCCGATGATCTGGCGGCCTTGATCGTGCTCTCAGCGCAGACTTGGGTTGAGCTGCCCAAAGACGCCCAACCGCTTTTAGCCGCCGAGCTCAAGGATCAGCATGGCATTGAGATAGAAGAAATCCAGACACTGAGTCGGCAACATGGCACCGTATTGCCCTATGTGCGCTTTTTGCACGATGCGGTTGTTCGGCGCTTGAATGCGTGCCCGCCCAACACGAAAGACCCCGCAACGGGAGAGTGCGTGTACATGGGCATACTTCCCAATAATGCGGGTTATTGGTTGGAATTGCCGATGGCCGATGATGTTCTGCGCTTCGAGTTCTCACCGGATCGTGTGGGCTACCGCATTCCTTTTACGCTCGGCATCATCTTGATCGGCGGGATCGTGCTTACCCTTATTCTGGCGCTGTTTTTGACGCGTCGGCTCACGCGCCCGGTCAGCCAGCTTGCAGAGCAGGTCAGCCGAGGTTTGCCCGATGCGCCTCTCCCGTTGACCGGACCGCAGGAGACCCGAGTGCTCATTGATGCGGTTAATCGCCGATCTGCCGAAGTGGCGCGGCTACTAGAGAATAGAACCGTATTGCTGGCCGGGATCTCACATGATCTGCGCACACCGCTCACGCGTTTGAGCCTCGGTCTGGCGTTGACGCAAGACGATATCGAGCCGGCGCTGCAAGCCCAGATGCAGGCTGATATCGAACAGATGAATCGGTTGATCGCTGAGGTTTTGCACATTGCACGAGGAGTGAGTCAGGACAGCAGTGAGCCGATCCCGTTGTATCCGTGGTTGACACGATTTGCTGCCGAATGGGAACAAAGAGATACGGGAATTGCACTCATGGTGGACGAGGCTACCAAGATGTTAGAAATCGATGTTGCCACGGATAGCCTGCAACGGATTCTGGATAATCTGGTCGAAAATGCGCATCGTTATGGCCGCCCACCCATCATATTGCGTTCCGTGCAGACCGAGGATGCACAAATATTGTGCGTTGAGGACGAAGGGCAAGGATTGACCGTTGCGGAAATCGGTCGCCTGCGTGAGCCCTTCGCTCGCAAGGATGAGGCCCGATCCGGCGTAACCGGCTACGGATTGGGCCTGAGCTTGGCGCAGGCCTTGGCTCAAGCGCAGGGGTGGACGCTTGATTTGTACGCTCCGGGCGAGCACCCCTATACCCCTGATGGCCTCATGCCCAAAGGGTTGGTAGCATGTCTTCGCTTACCAAGAGCCGTCGCGCCTGTTCGTCCGCTTTCACCGAGAAACATATAAGTTAACGCTCCAAAATGCGTTTTCTGACCGCGCGAAGTAATGTGAGCGACTGGGCGAACCGTTTCTGTCTGGGATTTTCCGATCAGTCCGTTTTGCGGCTTTTGCACTAAAAAAGTACATAATTTTGGTGATCAAGTTTTATTTGTGCACTTATGGTGCGCCAACTCGGGTTGTGTCCGAGCTTTACAGTCCGTGTGCGTGATGCAATAACGCTTACTTATCAAAGTGTTATTGGGCTGTTTTTATCGAATTTTCTGTGTTTTGCTTTTAGGCATGATTCCTGCTTTTATTGCCAAGACACGCGTTTGGTTCGATGATGCGCACTGCATGGTCTGTCTCACACGCGCTTTGCATCTGCCTAATTTAGAAAACTGTCCCTTTGGAGGAATTCATGTCTGTAAGTCATGCGATGAAAATGATGGAAGAAAACGGCGTCAAGTTCGTCGATTTCCGCTTTACCGATACCCGTGGCAAGCAACAGCACGTCACATACCCCGCCGGGCGCGTGGATGAAGACAGCTTTGAATCCGGCATCATGTTTGATGGTTCGTCCATCGCTGGCTGGAAGGGTATCAATGCCTCAGACATGATTCTGATGCCCGATGCCGGCTCTGCGGTCATGGACCCGTTCTCCGAAGAATCCACCATGATTCTGATCTGCGATGTCATCGAGCCGGACACCATGCAGGGTTATACCCGCGATCCGCGTTCCGTTGCCAAGCGCGCCGAAGCCTATATCCAGGCTTCCGGTCTGGCGGACGTTGCCTATTTCGGTCCGGAAAATGAATTTTTCGTGTTCGACGACGTGCGCTGGGGCAACGAAATGTCCGGCTCTTTCGTCAAGATCGACTCCAAAGAAGCCGCTTGGAATACCGGTAAAGAATATGAAGATGGCAACATGGGCCACCGTCCCGGCGTGAAAGGCGGTTATTTCCCCGTTCCGCCCGTCGACTCACTGCATGACTTGCGTCAAACCATGTGTCTCGTGCTTGAAGATATGGGCCAGACCGTTGAAGTGCACCACCACGAAGTGGCTACGGCCGGTCAGTGCGAAATCGGAGTGGCGTTCAACACACTCGTCAAGAAAGCCGATGAAGTCCAGAACCTCAAGTACGTACTGCACAACGTCGCGCACAGCTATGGCAAAACCCTGACCTTCATGCCCAAGCCCATGTTCGGCGACAACGGTTCCGGGATGCACGTGCATCAGTCCATGGCCAAAGACGGCAAGAACCTGTTCTCTGGCGACAGCTATGCCGGCCTTTCAGAAATGGCGCTGTATTACATTGGCGGTATCATCAAGCACGCGCATGCGCTCAACGCATTCTGCAACCCGTCGACCAACAGCTACAAGCGTCTGGTACCCCACTACGAAGCACCTGTGAAGCTCGCTTACTCCGCGCGTAACCGCTCGGCGTCTATCCGGATTCCGTTCGTATCCAACCCGAAAGCACGCCGGATCGAACTGCGCTTCCCCGACTCTACTGCAAATCCGTACCTGGCATTCGCTGCCATGTTGATGGCGGGTATCGACGGGATTCAGAACAAGATTCACCCAGGTGAAGCGGCCAGCAAAAACCTGTACGATCTGCCGCCAGAAGAAGAGAAGAACATTCCGGAAGTGGCGTTCTCACTGGACGAAGCGCTGGATGCACTGGAGAAGGATCGCGAGTTCCTCAAGCGTGGTGATGTGTTCTCCGATGATCTGATCGATGCCTACCTTGAACTCAAGCGTGGCGAAGTCCAGCGCTTGCGCATGTTGCCGCATCCGGTCGAATTCGAGATGTACTACAGCCTCTAATCGCTAAGGAAAGCCGCTCAGATTTACTCTGAGTAGAACTAAAAAACCCCGGATATCCGGGGTTTTTTAGTTGTTGTCAAAAGATACGCAATCACGGGCTAGTGGAATAAAATATATATACATTTCATGGAGCTGCGCCAAAGGCTCTTGCAATAGGGGCTCGGGTGAATCGATTACGTCCGTCGGTTGAGCCAGCAAACCGACGCGTTCAGATACAGCGCGATCAAAAGCCAGATCAAATAAGGCACAAGCAACAGACCGGCCCAGGTATCGACCTGAACGAAAAGCCAGGTGTTTATACTGACGAGCGTGATTAAAACCAAAAGATCGATCAAGGCCAACCCGGTTCGGTGCAGCCCGAAAAACAACCACGACCACGCGGCATTAAAGACGAGTTGGGCGGCATAAATGATCAAACCCGCTGTGCGAAGATCAGACGGTTCGGCCAGCCACACCCATGCTGCGGCCACTGCCATCATCGCGTACAAACTAATCCAGACAACAGGAAAAACCCAGTTCGGCGGCAAGCCCACCGGCTTTTTAAGCTCGGCATACCATCGATCAGGCCGAAAACGCCCACCGCTGGCGGCCACCAGTATCACGAGTACAAAGCTAATGGCATAAACCAAAAAAGAAGACATGGGATTGATCCTTGTTTGTTTCCAGACATTGGGTTTATTTCGCTAGTGCAAGTAAAGCACAGCGACTGAGATAAAGGCATCTCAATAATTCCAAGGATTGGGTGTTTTGGGGCTCCCTGGGTTTGATCGCCCAAAAAAACGGCATGTAACCGGTTAAAGATACATGCCGCGAAGAAACTTAGAGTGCACAGGTGGCGCGTCAGATCGGTTCCGGTCGCCAGTCACCGTGGGCATGACGGCGATGCGGGATGCCGTTGTCATCGATATGCAGGATGTGCATCCAGCGGTTGTTGATTAACGCGTTCAGCATGTCGTGACCGGCAATAATTTTATCGATTTCTGCAATGGGCGCCTCAATGTACGCCGAGAGCCGCAGCGGTTCGTGCCGCCACTGTTCACCATCGTGCAGCGATTGCATGGCAAGACCAACTCGCAGGTCGCCGCCATTGCCTTCAATCACCCCGACGGTGCCGCCGACCACATTATGCAGCACTTTATTGCCCGCCCCTTGATGCAGATTATCGACCGTGGAGCCGTAGTATTGCAGGTTGATCCAGTTTGCGACGATCAAGGGCGCGGTCATGATGACGTTCAAAACGCCAAACTCCTTATCGTGTCGCCAATCGTAATCATGCAGGAAGGCGCGGCCGCCAAGATCCAACCCGCGCGTGCGCCAGCGGGGTGCGGCGATGAAGGCAGCATTGCCGGCTAGCCCCCATTCCGGCCGTACTTGCGACCAGTCTCGCCCTCGGAACGTGGCCTGTTTTTCGGCATCAACGGTATCGACTTGGGCCTCAAGCGTCACCAAACGCTCCAGACGAGTGAGCTCACCGGCTTGTTTGAGCGCCTGGGTCAAGGATGACAATTGATCACTCTCGATGCCTGATTGATCCAAATCCAGTAGTTCGATGTGGTCTGTGGTGGTGTCGTGCAGGGCGGCCACGAACCGGGTGTCACGCGGGATGGCAATACCCCGTTCGATCAGCCCCAGTCGCACGGCGGCCTCATTGAGCAACTGCACCGCGACGCGAGCATTCACATCGCCTGCCTGACCGGCGCAGGCACCGCAATCCAACCCCGCGCGATGCGGGTTGTTGGTGGTGGAGCTGCCGTGTCCGGCGAGCAGGACGATGGGCGCAAAGGTGTGCGTTAACCCCAGCCCGCGGAGTACTTTTTCGGCCAGATCGACTTTTTCCTGCGTCGATAGTGCGCCGCCATCGAGTTTGACCAATTGGGGATGCAAACGCGCACGCTCCTCAGGGGTAAGCCCGGGGGCATCAGGCGGCAGCGATGAGCGATGCCAACCCAGTGAATCGGCCAGCAAACGCGGCACGTAGCTCAAGCCTGCGGATTCGACAAAGGTGAAGCACGAGGCGGCGGAAAGTTTGAATTGCTTCCAGATGGCCCCTCGGCTTTGTCGGGCATGGCGATGTTGGGCAATGGCCGGATCGCCCGTCTCCTGCGCACGGTAGGCGGGGTTGATGAGCACCGGGTTTTGTAGCCGAGCCTCTGATTCGCCCATGCGGCAATAATCAATCGGCAGGCCGAAAAAACCGGCAAAACCGATGGTTTCGAGCCCCGGGCTGCTGGCTTCGAGGTGGCGGCGGAACACCTCGGAACGCACGTCAATGCAAAACGCGGCCTGAACAGTCGGGCGTTCGGCTTGCTGATCGGGTGCATCGGCAGGCTGGCGGTTCAAGCCGGCATTGATCCGGCGTCGAAACGCCTGCTCGGCGGCCGCCAGCAGGATTTCATCGATCCGGCTGGATTGAGCCTTAGTCGAAGCAGTAGCTGTCGCCGAAGGGCTTGCGACCAATTTGGCCGGATCAAACCAATCGTTTAGCTTCGCGCGCCATTGTTGCCGTCCAGCCGAGCTGGTTTCTTTGATCACCAAAGCAACCCAGACCAAGCGAATGATCAGCAAATCGCGTAAATCGTGTTGCGACTCGCCGTGCAAACCGGCTTGAAAGTGTAGATAGCGGCACCAGCTCGCCCAGCCACCGATGGTTTTTAATAAGGTGAACAGGTAGTCGGGCAGGCGACTTTCGGGCAGATTGATCTGGTCCAGCGCCCAGAACAATGCATCAATGGCATCGCTTGGGACGGCAAGCAAGTGTTGGCGAACCTGCTTTAAGCCGACGGCGCTGGCGCTGCGGTTAATCAAGGTGTAGCGGCGCCATTGGGCGAATAAACTGGCACTGGCTTCTTTGGGTAAGTGCCAGAGGGCTTGCCCGCGATCATAGTAGTTGGCCATGAACTGGCTGACTTGCTCGATGACAAATTCAGATACTGGCGGCGCGTCGCGGCGATCGAGCTCGTTTGTGACCAAAGGCAGCGCGGGTGCAGGTTGTCGATGGACGGCCAGTTGCTGCTTGATGGTATCAAGGCTAATTGATGGGTCCAGTTGCTGCGCCGCCTGCGCCAAATCGTCATCGGTGATTTCCCCTTGGGCGATCTTGTCGGCAAACCAGCCGTGATCCATAAATAGGGATTCGCCCACGGTTTGTTCCAGATACCGACCCACCGTATCAAAGGGTTGATCAATCAAACCAAGATAGGGGTTTACGGCGACAAACGAATCCAGTGGCCAGATGGGCGCGATGCGCAGGCAGGCTTTGTCAATCAGGTCAACAATGTGGTTTCGTTGCGCTTCGCTGCGTTGTAATGATGTCAGGGTCGTCATGGTCGAAATCCTCGGGTAAATGGTGTGTGCCTTTGTGGCAGGGATTTACGGCTCGATACCGGATGGGTTAGGCGGAATCACGGCGCAGGATTTTTTCGGTGCGCGGCCAACTTTCTCCGGCCAGAAACGGAAGGCCAAGCGTTCGACCCAGCGGTCGAGATACAGCCCGTTATTGAGGTGAACAAACAAGGCGAATTGTCGCTCCGGGCTCATCAAGGTTTTGCCGGGGCCTTGAAGCCAGGCAACAAACAGGAAGGTTATGATCGTGATCGCCATCAACAGCAGATCGAGCAGCGGCGCACGTTGCGGTGTCGCGGCCAGCGTGTCGGCAAAGCCTGTGATGAACACCTCATGCAGGAAGACATACACGCCGGTCATGGCGATTGCCGCGCCTGCGGCGACCAGAATTTCACGCCATGTGCCATGGCTCAATGCCTTGAGCATCAACTGAGCGGTCGCCAAGGCGATGATGGTCAGCACGGCGGGCAACATCGGCTCCTGATCGATCGATAAACCCATCGCCGCCGCGATACCGAGGGTGAACAAGCCGCTCACAATCACCGTGGTAAACCAGGCCACAACAGAGATTGGGCGGTTTTTGAGCACTTTGGCCTGACGCAGGTGATCGGTCATGCTGCCCGAGGACAAGAACGCATGGGCCTTGTAGAGCGAGTGGCCAACCAAGTGCAGCAAGGCCAAGCCAAACAACCCCAAACCCAGTTCGAGCATCATGAAGCCGAGCTGAGCGGCGGTAGACCAGGCCAGTGATGATTTGATCGCCGATTGGGTCAGCATGACCAACGAGCCGATAGCCAAGGTCATCAAACCAATCAGGGCCAGAAGCAACAGGGCGGTACCGTCGGCGGCCAATAATTCGCTGGTGCGCAGCACAATGATTGCCCCGCTGTAAACGACACCGGCGTGCATGAGCGCGGAAACCGGCGTGGGTGCTTCCATGACCTGAATCAGCCAGCCATGAAACGGAAATTGCGCGCTTTTAAGGATGGCGGCCAGCACGATCAGCCAAGCAGCCACGTGCAACGCAATGGATAGGTGGTCTTGCGCATGAACATAGGCGCTGATTTGGCTGAACTCCAAACTACCGATTTGATGACCGATCAAGACGGTGGCCGCGAGCAAAAGGGCGTCGGCAGTCCGGCTGAAAATTGATTTTTTATGTGTGGCCATGATCGCGCGCGGCCGATCGGCATAAAAAGAAAGCAGTCGATGCAAACCAAAACCGGTCGCAATGATGGCGAGGGTGAATAATCCCAAATTGCCTGATATGACGACCAACAGGAAAAATCCGCCGGTGACCGCCAGCAAGCGGAAAAAGCGGGCCTGCTGGGGATCACCATCGAGATACTGCACGCTGTAGCGGGCAATCACGCTAAGCACAAAACTAACCAGACTTGCCAGCACCAGAGTCAGGCCATTGACTTGAATTGAAAGCGCCAATAATCCCAATCCGGCAGGGAGGCTACCGGCACCGAGCATCAGATTCTGTTGCCTTGCAAATAGAAAACTGACGACAGCGAGCAGGGCCAGGCCAAAGGCCGCAAAACTGGTCCATTGAACCCGTTGCCGATAAGCGCGCGCATAAGCAGCACCTTGCTTGGGTTTGATTACAGCGGCCATAAGGAGCAGTGCGGGCATGGCCAGCAGGAGAAGACCGGTTGTGTGGCTGAACTCTATAGTCATCGTTTGATCCTCAACTAAGGTGTGTAAATCACCTTATGCACTGTCTTGCCATAAGACCAATTCAAGTTTAATGAAACACATATAGGGTTGAGGTTATGAGTTGTGGTTGATCGCAGCTTGTTTTATAGGGTTGGGTTTTTTAGTTAATAAAACCAATTATTTGCGTGTGCTTTGTGTTTTATGGATGCAATGGAGCGGTGCTTTTGTGTGGAAAAGTATTGGGTTTTCTCTATGCCTCTGCTGTAAAGTTCCGATAGGTGCTAGGTTTGCAAGCTACTTGGGGAAACGATATGACCGATGCGGCGACACTCGGCGCGCGCAAATTGTTGCGTCACGCCACTTTGCGACAGGTTGAAGTGTTTGAATCGGTGGCGCGGCATGTGAGCTTCACGCGCGCGGCGGAAGAACTTCATCTCACGCAGCCTTCGGTTTCGGCACAGGTGAAAAGCTTGGCGGAGGTGGTCGGCGAACCCTTGTATGAACAAGTCGGGCGGCGGATTTATCTCACCGATGCCGGCCAGATTGTTGAGCGCAGTTGCCGTGAAGTGATCGATATTTTATCCAATGCCGAAATGTCGCTCAGTGAATTAAACGGGATGCGCAAAGGGCGATTGCGCTTATCGGTGATCACCACAGCCAAATATTTTGCACCGCTGGCGTTGGGTGATTTTTCATTGCAGTACCCTGATATTGATCTGGAACTCGTGATTTCTAATCGCGATACGCTCCTAAAACGCATTGAAGATAACCGCTCGGATTTGTATGTCATGGGGCAATTGCCGCGCACGCGACTTGATCTGGAAGTGATTCCGTTTGCGCCCAACCCATTGGTGGTGATCGCGCATCGGGATCACATCTTGGCAAAAGAGCGCAATATATCCATGGAACGCATCGCGCAAGAGTCTTTTATCATGCGTGAACCCGGTTCAGGCATTCGCCATAAGGTCGAAGAGCACTTCGCCCGCCACCAGCAAAGTATCAAAACGCGTCTCGTGCTCGATGGTAATGAGGCAATCAAGCATGCGGTCGCTGGGCGATTAGGCATTTCGGTGGTGTCCGCTCATGCCTTAAATCTTGAAAACAGCCAAGAGCCGCTCGTGAAGTTGGATGTGCAGAGCTTTCCGCTTCAGAGCATGTGGAATATTGTCTATCCCCGTGGAAAAGCGCTGTCGGTGGTTGCTCGCCAGTTTCTGTCGTTTCTCAAAATTCATGGCGGCGATTATTTGCACATTGGTTGATAGAACGGCCCAATTTCAAGATTCGGTTTAACCATTTTTAAAATTGATATATCATAATTATAAGTTATCAAATAGAGGTGTTTTTAACCATGACCGGTACATATCCCGAAAAAGCCCAGCCTTCTGCTTCGCGGCTTTTGCGCCACTTAAACGTCATGACCTTGGTGGAGGGCGCTTCTCTGATCGCCTTGGTTTTAATAGCCGTTCCCATAAAATACGGTCTTGATTTTCCCCTGGCCGTGAAGGTGGTCGGCCCGATTCATGGCGCTTTGTTCGTTTGGACCATGGGTGTGCTTTTGGTGAGTGTGATTGCCGGACGCCTGGCCATTTCCAAAGGTGCGGGTGTGTTTTTGGCCGCACTTATCCCTTTTGGTGGCTTGTGGTCACACCGGTTGCTGGATCGAGAGCTCGCTCATCATGAGCCTAAAAGCCCAGTGAAATAAGGGCGCCTCGAAAAACCTACTGCGCGCCCCGATTGCCGCGTTGGGCGGTGCTAACGCAAAGCTGGCGTCAGCCCGCTCCCTCGCCTATCTATTTGATATGTCTCGGTCGCTGCGCTCCGGCCGCCTTGCACTCGGGCCGCTCGTGACGGTTTTCCGAGGCACCCATAAATTAGCAGCCCGCCGGGCTTGCCTCCAACCCTGTTATAGTGCGCCTTGCGATCGCTTGGCCACTGAGACAGGGTTTTTTTATGACCATTTCTATTGATGTGAATGATGTTGAATTCACAGCCATCCGGTCTCAGGGTGCGGGCGGGCAGCATGTCAACAAAGTTTCTACGGCCATTCATCTACGCTTTGATATTCGCGCCTCGGCTTTGCCTGATGAAGCCAAAGAAAAACTCTTGGCAGTCTCCGATTCGCGCATTAGTCGAGACGGCGTGATCGTGATCAAGGCGCAACGCTTTAACAGCCAGGACAAAAACCGTGCTGATGCGCTGGCGCGTTTGCAAGCGCTGGTGGCTCAAGCCCTTCGCCCCGTCAAACCACGCAAGCCGACCAAACCCACCCGCGGCGCGCAATTGAAGCGCTTGGCGAAAAAGGTGCAACGCGGCCAGACCAAACTGCTGCGCGGACGCGTTGTCGAATAAACTCAGGATTCTTCCGTTATGGCGCAAAAAGCGACTGTCTATAAAGTCGATCTCGATATTTCTGATATGGATCGGTCGTATTACCTAAGCCATCACCTGACGCTGGCCTTGCATCCCTCGGAAACCGAATCGCGCATGATGTTCCGCCTGCTGGCCTTTGCACTGAATGCGCAGGAAGCGTTGCAGTTCACGCGCGGGCTATCGGCGGATGACGAACCGGACATCTGGCTCAAAGACCTCACGGGCGCGATTGATCTGTGGATCGAGGTGGGTTTGCCGGACGAGCGCCGTCTGCGCAAGGCCTGCGGGCGGGCAAAACAAGTACTGGTTTACGCATACGGTGATCGTGCCGTGTCCGTATGGTGGGCAAAATCTGCACGCGAGTTCGCACGGCTCGACAACCTGCGCGTGTTTTCCATTGATGATGAGTCGCTTGACGGGCTAACCGCACTGATAGGCCGAGGGATGCATCTGTCCGTCAGCATTCAGGATGGCGATATCTGGTTCTCTGACGGTGAGGGCAATGTGCCGATAACCGTTCGTTCGTTGCAACCTGCATGATTTTCTGGTGATTTCAGGCCCTGTCTCTAAGGCGAGGATCAGGCTGAACTGGATTGCTCCAGCAACCTATTGAGGTTGATGAAATTTTGTTTGTTCGCATCCCGATTACCTTGTTATGCGTAAGTTAAGACAGCGCTGCACTTGTGTGCGCGCCGACAGGGTAACTCGCGTAATAACATCTTGGATGCGTACAGCGAATTTTGAGTTAAACCACAAAGGTTATTGGTTATGAAGCGATACACGCGTTGGGTCGGGCTATTTTCTGTGCTGCTGCTGTTGCCGCAATGGGCACAGGCTGCGGACATTCACTGGCAGCCTTATGGCCCGGCTGTGTTTGCAAAGGCCAAGGCAGAAAACAGGTTGATTTTGCTCGATATGGTGGCGGTGTGGTGCCACTGGTGCCACGTGATGGAAGATAAAACCTATTCCGATCCCGCAGTCGCCAATGAGATCAACGCGCATTTCGTTGCGGTCCGGGTGGATCACGATGCGCGCCCAGACTTGGCGGAGCGTTATCGCAATTATGCCTGGCCAGCCACGATTATCCTTCGGCCAGATGGCGGCGAGGTGCTTCGCAAAGCCGGTTATATCCCACCTGAGCGGATGATGAAGCTGTTGCATCAGGCAGAACAGTTGCCCGTGTTGGCACCTGAACCCGAGCAGGTGGCCGATGCTGCTCCGTCGTCAGGAGATCCACTTAGTTCGACTGTTCGCAACATGCTGATTCGCAATCATCTCTCGCTCAATGATCCCGTGTTGGGTGGCTTGAAATTGCCACAAAAGTTTCTGGTTGAGGGTGAGGTGCGCTGGGATATGTACTTGGCCGCCCACGGCGACAAACAAGCAAAAAAACGAGCAATCGCTTATCTGAATGCGGCCTTGAAATTAATCGATCCGGTGTTTGGTGGAGCCTATCAGTATTCAACTCATGGTGATTGGCAGCATCCACATTTTGAAAAAATTATGTCAGTCCAGGCTGATTATCTGCGGGTCTATAGTCAAGCCTATACTCAATTTGGCGATGATCGCTACCGCCAAGCGATTGCAGCGATTGCAGGCTATCTCAATCAATTTTTAAGCGCGCCAGATGGTGGTTTTCATCCGAGTCAGGATGCCGATTTGGTCCAAGGAGAAAAGGCCAATACCTATTTCGCCAAAGACCGCGCGGCGCGCCTTGCCGAGGGGGTACCCCGTGTCGATCCGCACCAATACACCGCACAAACAGCCATGGCAATAGAGGGGCTGCTGGACGCGTATCACGCCACGGGCGATCGGCAATATTTCTTCCGAGCCATGGCAGGGCTGGACTGGGTGTTGCGCCATCGACGCTTGGATGATGTTGGATTCAAGCATGATGCGAAGGATGTCGCGGGGCCTTATTTAATCGATAATCTGTATATGGCACGGGTTTATCTGGCGCTTTATCGCATTACCCAGACGCCGATGTGGTTGACGCAGGCCGAACAATTGGGTGATTGGATCAGTACGCATTTCACTCGGTCTGAGGGCGGTTTGTTCAGTGCCGTGCCCGATGGCACACCAGTGTTACCTGTGCCGCAAGTTGATCAAAACCTGCAGGCGGCTGGGTTCTATTTGGGATTAGCGCAAGCGAGTCGAAAACGGCATTATCTTGAAACGGCGACGAATATTCTGGCTTATTTGGCGCGTCCGGCGGTGGCATCCGCGCGGTCTTCCAATGCAGGTATTTTGCTTTATGACGCCCAGCGTGACGCGCTGGCTAAATCATTGCCCAAGAAAACGAAGGATGCGCCTGCTTCCTGATGGGTGCAGAGATGAATGGATATATTAAGGGCACTTTGAAAGGTTTTTCGATGTGCCCTTATTTATTCGATTATTTGATTAGAATGTGACGGTAAATAACTAGCAATATTAATTATTTTATTAACAATCAAGTGGTAATTAAAAGTTCACCTTAATGGCACAAAAACTTCACGTGTCTGACTTAGTTTACTTCGGTCTCAAGTCGAACAGATTTGAACATGAACGAATAAAACTTGTGGAGCCATTATCATGAACAAAAATATCCTCGCGCTGGCCATTGCCGGCGTCTTTTCGCTCGGTTTGGCCGGCTGCAATAGCTCGGACGATACAACCGCAAGCGCAACGCCTGAACCTGCCAACCCAGCACCGACCGGTACCACACTGGCAACCCCGACGGGTGCGGCTCAGAATGAATTCATGGTTGCGACCGATTTCACCGTGCCGGGGTACACAAGTAACCTCAATGGGGCCTCAGACACGTTGCAAACAGCTGCGGTCGATGCGGCCAAAACCCAGCCTTTTGGTTTTCACAAGCTGGTCGCCACCGGTTACGAAGACAATAACGAAACGTTCGGCTGGATCAAAGATAAAGACAAAAAGGGACTGGTGTTCGCTGATGGCAGCAAATACATCTGTAATGGCACCAACCAAGGCGTGGGTTCTGGTTTGGACAACTCATCGCTGATCAAGCAGGCCGATGGCAGTTTGCGTCTTGTTGCGCAGTTCGAGTGCCAGGTGGGTGCAATGTACACCGCCGGTATCGATCAGGATGCCGTGACGGGTGCATTGAGCATGAAGCCAAACAGTCTGCAATTCATCGACCAGTCATCCGAGTTTGGCGGCTACACCCATTGCGCCGGCATGGTCACGCCGTGGAATACGCATCTGGGCTCGGAAGAGTATGAGCCGAATGCGCGCCTGGACAGCCAGACCTCTGTGGGCAAGACGGACGACACTTTCTACAACGCCACTTTCCCGTTCTGGACGGGGTCGGTCGATTCGGCTCAAAACAACGATCCAGCCACGGGCATGAACCCGTATTTCTACGGCTGGATTCCGGAAGTCAAGGCCGATGGCACAGGCTTCACCAAGCATTACAGCATGGGTCGTGTATCGCACGAACTGGCGTATGTGATGCCGGATCAAAAAACCGCGTACCTGTCGGATGACGGCACCAACGACGGGTTCTACAAATTCGTGGCTGACAAAGCGGGTGATTTGAGCGCGGGCACTTTGTATGCGGCCAAGTTCACGCAAACTGATGCCACGGCTGGCGGTAAGTTCACTCTGAGCTGGATTAGTCTCGGTCATGCAGACGATGCCACAATTCGTGCGGAAGTGGCTAAGCGCCCGGTGTTCGATGATTTGTTTGCGACGGCCACACCCGATGCGACAACCAATGCCTGCCCTGCCGATTTCACCCGAATCAATACCGAAGCGGGCTTGGAGTGCTTGCAAATCAAAACGGGCATGGATGAGATCGCTTCTCGCCTGGAAACCCGTCGTTATGCGGCCATGATGGGTGCGACCACTGAGCTGCGCAAGACCGAAGGCATTACCTTCGACGCGGCGACGAAAACCATGTATGTGGCAATTTCCTCAATCGAGCGCGGCATGGAAGATGGGTATTCCACGGTGAAGAAGACCGATAAATACGACAAAGGCGGCAACAACGATATTCGTCTGCCAGCCAATACCTGCGGTGCCGTCTATGCACTGCCTGTTGATACCAACTACAACGCGACCGCATGGAATGTGGTGATCGCGGGCACGCCCACAACCTATGATGCCAACTCGCCTTACACGAATAACTATTGTGATGTGAATGGGATTGCCAACCCGGACAACATCAACATGATCCCCGACACCAGTCTGCTGATGATCGGCGAGGACAGCGGTGCGCACATCAACAATGTTTACTGGGCGTATGACCTCGATACGAAGTCGCTCAAGCGGGTGTTGACAGTTCCCAAGGGCGCCGAAGTCACCTCTACCTTCTGGTATCAGTTCGGCAACTTCGCTTACCTGAGCGTGGTCGGTCAGCATCCTTTGAAAAAAGAGAGCACCGCGACACCTGACCAGAAGCAAACCCTGCTCGGTTACATCGGGCCGTTCGTTAAGAACTGATTCATCCAGAATCAAAATGGCGGCGCTTAGCCGTCATCGCCCAAGGCCGATATGAGGGCCGATGATTCATCGGCCTTTTTTCCATCGATGTTTCAGTATCAACCTCTGCTGCATCAAGCCTCGATGGAAAAAAGTCATTCTGGTTCGACCAGACCCCCCATGCTGTTCAAATCGAGGGTATCCCCGTGCGCCGTTCTGTTGATAAAACCATCCTGATTACTTCACTGGTGGCATTGCCTTTCTTGCTTGCGAATTGTGGCGGCAGCGGAACGGATACCGCCAAAACGACTACTTCCGATGGGGCTGCCGACAAAACGGTCGTGTCACTCAACAGTGATGCCATGCTCAACCCGGCCGCCTACATCCCGCCTCAGTGCTACACCCAAACCCGTGATGAAACGGGCGCGTTCGCTGGAAAATCCTCAAACCCCTGTTTTGCCTGTCACAACATGGGCAAAGAGCCCAATTACACCAACGACGCAGATCTTCAGCTCACCTACGCCATGCCGGCGTTTGCGCAAAAGAACAACTGGTCGAATCTGTTTATCGACCGACGCCCGGAAATCGCCGCGATCGACGACGCAAAAATCCTCGAGTACGTTCGTCAGGATAACTACCACGATGCCGCCGGTCTGGTGGCACTTCAACGCGTATTGAACGCACCATTGCCCGCCGGATGGGACGCTAACGGTGATGGCAAATGGAATGGATACATTCCCGATGCTTACTTCAGTTTCGACGAGACCGGTTTTGACCACGCGCCGGACGGCAGTTACACCGGCTGGCGTGCCTTTGCCTACGCGGCCTTTCTCGGCACCTTCTGGCCGACCAACGGCAGCACCGATGATGTGCTCATTCGCCTGGCATCCGCGTTCCGCGAGAAAACCGACGGCACGTTTGATCTGACCATCTACACCGTCAACCTAGCCATCATGCAGGCGATGATCCAACGTCAGAACGTGCCGATTGCAGCAGTCGATGAACGGATCTTCGGTGTCGATCTCAATCGGGACGGCCAACTCGGTACAGCAACGCAGATCACCTACGATTGGTCGCCCACGGAAGGGCGAAACATGCAGTATGTGGGGCTGGCTGGCGAGCACCTGGCTCAAGGTCAAGTGCATATCGCAGCGGGTTTATACCCTGAAGGCACCGAGTTCATTCATACCGTGCGCTATCTCGATCCGGTGGGCGGCGAGGTGGGCATCGGCATGTCCGCACGGATGAAAGAAGTGCGTTATGCCGTGAAACGGGGCTGGAATAATTTTGCCCAGTTGAAGAGCTATGCCGATGGCGAGGTGCTGGAAGACATGCGTTTTCCTGATCGCTTGCGGCGCTTTGTCGGCAACATCGAAACCGGGCTGCAAAATGGCACCGGCTGGTATTACGCGGGCTTCATCGAGGACAAGCAGGGTGATCTGAGGCCACAAAGCAAAGAGGAATTGAGCGCCTGCATGGGCTGCCACAGTGCCCTGAGCGTAACCACCGATTCAAGCTTCGCCTTCCCCCGCAAACTCAACGCGGATCAAGCCGACGGCTGGTACCACTGGACGCAACGCGCCAAGGGCTTGAACGGCTTGCCGGAACCCCAATACGCCAACGGGGTGTATGAATATACCCATTACCTTGATATCAACCATGCAGGCGACGAGTTCCGCGAAAACAAAGAAGTCATCGCCAAATTCTACGGCACCGGTTCAACGCTCATACCGGCTGAAGTTGATGCCTTGCATCACGATATCGGCACCTTGCTTTTGCCTTCCAAAGAACGCGCCATCGCGCTCGATAAAGCCTATTACCTGATCGTGCAAGAGCAAAGCTTCAACAAAGGCCGTGATGCCATCATCGAGCCGCCGGTCAATATTCACAAAACCGTGGGCGAGGATGAAGCTACGGGTGTGAACGAGATTTATCTAATTCCACGTTGAGAAGATGGAAAAAATGAGCGCTCTCCCATGGGCCAAGTTATGAATGGAAAGCACTGACCACATTGATGTTGATGAGGAGCCGATTTAATGAAACGTTTATTTTTGTTTGTCTTTGCGTTGGTTTTATCGCTTGGCCATTTGCCAATCGTGAACGCGACCACTTTTTTCTCTGAAGATTTTGCGAGCAAATCACTCGGACAAATGACCACTGTCAATGTCGCTTCGAATGCCAATTGGGTGTATGGCAGTTACCAAGGCGATGATTTTGCCAAGATGAATGGCTACGGCGCAGATGTGGCAAGTGATGACTGGCTGCTGACGCCCCAAATTACTCTGCCTGCCGGTGCGGCCGCCAATCTGTTTTACACCACGATTAAAGGTTTTGATGGTCCCGCGTTGCAAGCGATGATATCTACCGATTACGATGGCTCAGGCACGCCAACCGCTGTGCAAGCAGCCACATGGACAACGCTGGGCGGTGCGCTGCCGACCAACACAACGGGTTACTCGTCCGCCACATCATCTGGTCCCGTCGATTTGTCGGCCTACGCCGATCAAAAGGTCACGATTGCCTTTCATTACACATCGACTGGTACGGTCAGCGGGGCGGCGGCGACATGGGAGGTGCTTGATGTTCAGGTCGGCGATGGTGGAGCGGCCCCTTCGGTGGCGGCCAGCGCCAGCGAAACCTCGGTGTTGACACAAACTCCATTGACCTTTAATGCCAAAATCAACGGTGGCACACCACCGCTGCAAGCGGTTTGGCAGTTTTCTGATGGACTCACGCAGACCGGTGCGCAAGTCCAGCATCAGTTCCTCAACCCGGGTGATTACACCGCTACAGTCACCGTTACCGACGCCAATGGCCTTTCAGCGACAAGTGCACCTGTCAACGTTACTGCGCTAAAGCCTCAAGCTTACGTATTGCCTGAGCCTAAAGGTACCCTCCGTGTTGCAACTTTTAACACCTATCTCAATCGCACGGTAGAAGGTGAGCTGGCGGCTGATCTGGGCGCGGGCGATGCGCAAGCGGCTGCGGTAGCCGAGATTATCCAGCGCGTACGGCCTGATGTAATTTTGCTCAACGAATTCGATTACGATCCGAGTGGTGATGCCTTAGATTTGTTTGAACGCCGTTATCTCGCCATTGGGCAAAATGGCGCGCATTCTATCCAATATCCTTACCACTATGTTGCGCCCGTCAACACGGGGGTGCAATCCGGTAAGGATCTTGATCACAACGGTACGCCGGGCGATCCGGGCGATGCATTTGGCTTCGGCAGCTTCCCCGGTCAATATGGCATGGTGATCTTATCGATGTATCCCATCGAAGCAGACAAGGTCCGCACTTTCCAGAAGTTTTTGTGGAAAGACATGCCCAATGCCCTGTTGCCCAAGAATCCTGATGGGAGCAGCTACTACACTCCGGCTGAATTGGATGTATTCCGCCTGTCATCGAAATCGCACTGGGATGTGCCCGTCTATGTGAATGGTAAAACGCTACACATACTGGCCAGCCACCCGACGCCCCCCGTATTTGACGACGGCACCCTCGGCGTAGACAAAGATGTGGTGGATTGGAACGGCACACGCAATCACGATGAGATCCGGCTCTGGGCCGACTACATTGATCCCGCAAAAAGTGGTTACATCGTTGACGATAAAGGCGGCAAAGGCGGTTTATCGGCCAACGCACGCTTCGTGATTGTCGGTGATGAAAACGCTGATCCGAAAAAAGGAGATTCAACCAATAAGGCGATCCTGCAATTATTGGATAACCCGTTGGTAACCGACACTGATCCGACATCCATTGGGGCACTGGATAATACTGATGCCCGTTTTGGTGCCAGTGCGGATGACACCATTGAAGATGGCCTGCGCCTCGATTACGTGCTGCCTTCGACCTTTGGCGTCACAGTCGATCAAGGTCAGGTTTTCTGGCCGGGACGCACATATGATTTATCCCGCTTGACGGGTTTCCAGACCGTGATCAGCTCCGATCACCGGATGAACTGGCAAGATATGACGCTTAACGTAACCGCTGTCGATGACGTCATGCCCAGCGAGCCAGCCCCCGATTCTGGCAACACCGCCACATCGAATGACGGCGGTTCCGGTGCTGTGGGTCCTTGGGCACTATTGTTATTGACAGGCCCCCTGTTGCTGGCGCGAATCATCCGTCGCAAGCACAACAATCCAGCCTGATTTAGAACGGTGATAGGCCGCTCGTGAATGGGGCGGGTAAACGGAAATGGCTGATAGAAATAATGCACCTTGATGGAAATCAACGGTGCATTATTTATTGCGGGCTCTTGGGCGCGGGTTGAGGCTCGAATGCCGAGGATGAGTATCCGTTTTTTACTCCAGCGTTTGGTTGGCTGAACCGATGTGGTTTAAAGCATGATTGTTCGTTTAATTTTTTAATGCCCAAGGTGCTTGCAAGATCGTCACGGTATTCTCTCCCCGACCTTCATGTACGATGACCAGCTTTTTACCATCCGCGCTGAAACTGGCGCCTTCCCATTGCTCAATGGATGGCAGGGAAACCGATGCGAACGGCTTTTGCAGTGCCGTTGGCCAATCCTCTTTCGCCCTGCGGTAGAAGTAATACACCGCGCTGTAGGTCAGGATGGCCAACAGGTGCCCATCGGGCGTGAGCGCCATGGCGGTTGGTTGATCGGCGTACGGGCTGGTGAATGGATGCAGCAGCCAACTGACGAGATCCGGGGCGGGCAGCGTGGGTAGATTGGCAATGAATCGCGCTGTGACGACCGCTGCTTTTTTCTCCTGCGCACTGATGGGCTTGCCGTCGCTGAGGTTTACGCGTGATGTCAGCGGGATTGCGAACAGCCGCGCCGATTTTTCGCGTTTGGTGAGAATCAGGAACTCTCTGTGTTCGGCATCAAACACCAGCGATTCGGCATCATGGCCGCCGCTAAAGCCGCCTTGGCGTCGCGGTGCGGGTACTTGATCGGAATAACGAAAACGGATGATCGCCGTTGGCCTCTGAGTGATATTGGTTTTGAGCGCCACAGGTTCTGGAACAAACCACAGGCGATAATCAGGCCAAGTGCCGCGATTGTCGCCGATGTCGCCGATCACGAGCGTCGGGTTGCCATCCAGATCAAGGTGGGTGATGGCTTCCCAATCGCGTTGCCGAACGCCATCGAGTTTGAGTGTGCCGAGCAATTTGCCATCGTTATTGATGGCGAACAGGAGCGGCACACCTTTTTTAGAAGAAGCCGGCAGGTTGATGTTGTCGTTATGCGTCCAGTAGACGCCAACATGCTGCGGTGAGCGGGTCAGGCCACTGGCTTCATCGACGATGGCCGGCAATGTTGCCGCAAAGGTGCTGTGGCCGATAAAAAACAGCAGACAAAACAATGCCGCCAATCGATAAGTGGGAAGCTCGAAAAACCCGTCATTCCCGCGTATGCGGGAATCCAGCTTATTGATTTTTCTGGGTTCCAGCTTACGCGGGAACGACGAATAACGGGTATTTCGAGGTGCCCAAGTGTCAATTGGCGGCAGGCTTGCCCGCAAGACGGAGCGGAAACTCAATCGCTGCAATTACCCTGAAATTACTCGGCTGATTTGCCTTTGGTATTCAGGCCGAGCAGCGTGTATGCCGGGCAGAAATTGAACAGACCGGTCAGTAACGGGATGATCCCGATATAACCCCAATAGCCAACGACTTCAGGCTTGAACACCGACAGGGCGATGAGCGCGAGACCAACAACAATCCGCAGAATCTTATCGATTGAACCAACATTTGTTTTCATTACTGAACTCCGGATAAATAAAGGGGAACGGTTTAGGCAGGGCATGAACTTTTGTAGTGCCTTGAGAACCTTAGATTACTTCGGTCGCTTGTGATGTTTCACCAGGTGGATTGCGTGCCCGTGCTCAAAGTACACGGTAAACTCGGGATAGACCCAGCGCGTGATCGGCGGCTGATACTTGGTGCCCTTTGCCGGATCGGGCGCCAGTTTCCTGCTGGGCTGGCCGAACTTTTTCGTAATCTGATTCATGGAAAGACCATGAACGTAATACGTTGAGCCGGGTTTGGCCTGGTTGATGTCCGGCCGCATGACCAACTCATCGGCCGATGCGACTTGCGCACCCATGACGAGCGCGACACCAATACCGATTGCCGACAGGTTGCGGGCAAAACGAGAGAAAAAAGGCGAGGTCCGTTGATCCATAACAACAACTCCTAAGTGGGGGCAAGACATAATCTTCCAGGGGTGTTCAGTCCGAGGTCTGACCGAGTGCACATAGGAGATAGTGTAACGCGCTCTGAATCATTTCGGTACTCCTGCGGTCATAGTGGAGCCGAGGCTGCTAAACTGCTCGGTGTTTTAAGAAACCCCTGATTGAATCTGGGGTTTCTCGCAGCACAGGGATGTGTTGCCATGAACGATCACACAAGTGAAGCTCGAAAAATCCGTCATTCCCGCGTAGGCGGGAATCCAGCGCCTTGATTTTTCTAGGTTCCCGCTTTCGCGGGAACGACGAATCACAGGTATTTCGATGTACCCATAAGTGATTGTTCATGAAGAAAATCAAAAATCGTATTTTTTATTTTCGCTCTCTTAAAATTCCAGGATGGAATTATTCAGAGTTTTCTTAAATCAAAATCCAGCGGATACACGGCATGTTTCGATCTTTTGAATGGCTCATCGGCTTGCGGTACACCCGCGCCAAGCGGCGTAACCGGTTTGTCTCCTTCATATCGGCCACGTCGATCATCGGCATCACGCTGGGGGTGACGGCGCTGATCGTGGTGATCTCGGTGATGAACGGGTTTCAGGATGAATTGCGGCACCGTATTCTCGGCATGACGGCGCACGCCACCATCAGCGAGAACGGTCAGGCTTTGCAGGACTGGCGTTCACTTGCGAAAAAGGTCCAGAACGAGCCGGATGTGATGGCGTCAGCACCCTACGTTCAGGCCGAAGCGATGCTCTCGGCCCAACCGAATGTCTCCGGGGCGATCATCCGCGGCATCGAGCCGAAGTATGAGGACGCGGTGACCGACATTGGCAAGCACATGGTCGCCGGTTCGTTGAGTGATCTCAAACCGGGAGGATTCGGCATTGTGCTTGGTGAGGCGCTGGCCCAAAGCCTTGGCGTGGCGGTGGGCGACAAGCTCATGCTCATCACCGCCAATGTCGCGGTCACGCCCGTGGGTGGCTTGTTGCGTCAGCGGCAGTTTACCGTGGTCGGCATCTTCAAGGTCGGTATGTACGAATATGACCGCGGTTCGGCATTCATCGATCTCAAGGATGCGCAGGCCCTATTTCGAATGGGCGATGGTGTGACCGGTTTGCGGCTGAAACTCGATGACATGTTCCGCGCGCCTTGGGTTGCGCGCGATTTGAACCTCAAGCTCGGCAACCCGTACTGGACGACCGACTGGACGCAGGCGAACGGCAATTTCTTCCGCGCGGTACAGACCGAACGCACCGTCATGTTCATCATTCTTTCACTGATTGTCGCCGTCGCGGCGTTCAACATCGTATCCACCCTGGTGATGGTGGTAACGGACAAGCGCGGTGACATTGCGATTTTGCGCACGCTCGGCGCAAGCCCCGGCAGCATCATGCGTATTTTCTTGATTTCCGGCACCGTAATCGGTCTGATTGGTACGCTGATTGGCGTGGGTTTCGGGGTGCTGATCGCGTCGAATGTCGAAACCATCGTGCCGTGGATTGAGCACCTTACCGGTACCCAGTTCATGCCCGCCGACGTGTACTACATCAGCGAAGTGCCTTCCCGATTGGATTGGAACGACGTGTGGCACGTCGGCTTGATGGCCTTCGGGTTGTCCTTCCTCGCCACGATTTATCCTGCCTGGAGCGCCTCACGCGTGCAACCAGCCGAGGCTTTGCGTTATGAATAAACCATCCCAAGCCGCGCCAACACCCGATATCGTGCTCGAAACGCGCCACCTGCATCGCACCTATCGTGAAGGCGATCTTGTCGTGCCCGTACTCAAGGGGATCGATCTGGCCGTCAAAAAGGGTGAAATGCTCGCCATTGTCGGTGCGTCCGGTTCCGGTAAATCCAGCCTGCTGCAATTGATGGGCGGGCTGGATAAACCCACGGGTGGCGAGGTCTGGCTGGCCGGGCACTTGCTGTCCACGCAGAGCGAAGCGGCACGCGGCACGCTGCGCAATCGTCATCTTGGCTTTGTTTATCAGGCGCATCACCTGTTGCCCGAATTTTCAGCGCTCGACAACGTCGCCATGCCGCTGTTGATTCGTCGGTTGCCTCGGGTCGAAGCGCACGCACGTGCCCGGGGGATGCTCGAAGCCGTCGGGCTGGGTGCGCGAGGGGAGCATCGTCCCGGAGAGCTCTCTGGCGGTGAACGTCAGCGGGTCGCCATTGCACGCGCGCTGGTGACCGAACCGGCGGTGGTTCTGGCCGATGAACCGACCGGCAACCTCGATAGCCACAGCAGTGACAGTGTCTTCAATGCCATGGTGTCGCTGAATCAGCGGTTCGGAACCGCCATCGTGCTGGTCACGCACGACAACCAACTGGCGGAACTCATGCAGCGGGTGTTGGTCATGCACGATGGTGTGTTAAAACCGCGTTGAGCGTCTGTGCGCCGCGTGGGGGTGGCCATTTAAGCAAACTATGATAGTGTCCTAATAACCTGTGCTCGGCGCCCGGCGTGCGCCAGCGGTTGATGGACGTGATTGGTTTTGCTTGAAAGGGGTTCCTAGTTGGCACAGAAAAACCCGGATTCCTGTTTTCAAAATCCCAAGTACGCGGGCTTTTCGCCTGCGCTCGATGATGCCTATCGCCTGATCGACAGCGCCCTGATCTATTACCAGGGCCAGATCGTCGGCACCGTCGCCAGCACCGACCACACCGCACCGGCCGTCAATTACAGTGATTGCTTCGTGCGGGATTTCTTCTCGGCGGGGTTGATCATGCTGCTTGAGGGGCGGGCTGACATTGTGCGCGCGTTCTTGCACGTAATCATGCAGCTTCGTGGCCAGCAGGAGGCGCTGGAAGGTCAGCAGATCGCGCCGGGCGTCCTGCCGGCTTCATTTCGCGTCCATCGGGATGCCGATGGAGAAGAAACCATCATCGCCGATTTTGGCGACCGGGCCATCGGTCGGGTCGCCCCCGTCGATTCGATGATGTGGTGGGCCGCTTTGCTGCGCGCTTACGTGCGGTACACCGGCGACGAAGCCTTTGCCCACACGCCGGAAATCCAGCGCATGTTGCGGATGATTCTGAGCCTTTGCCTGCAAAGCCGTTTCGAGGTTTTCCCCACCTTGCTCGTGCCCGATGGTTCCTTCATGATCGATCGGCGGATGGGGGTCAACGGCCATCCGCTGGAAATTCAGGCGCTGTTCGACATGACGCTGTGTTGTGCCGATTTGCTGGTGCCGGAAGAGGGCAGCCAGTGGCTGATCGACCTGGCGCATCGTCGGCGCGTCGTGCTGCGACAATACCTGCAACGGTATTACTGGCTCGATATGGACGTGCTCAATCGCATCTACCGGTTCTCGACCGAAATGTTCGGCGAAGACGTCGAAAATCTGTTCAACATCTATCCCGAATCGATCCCCGAGTGGTTGCCGGAATGGCTGCCGGATGGCGCTGGCTATTTTGTCGGCAATCTCGGGCCGGGGCGCGTGGATTTTCGCTTTTTCTCTCAGGGTAATCTTTTGATGCTGGTGTCCGATCTGGCCTTGCCCGAGCAGGTCAAAGGATTGATGAATCTGATCGACCTGCGCTGGAACGATCTGATCGGCCGGATGCCGATGAAGCTGGTCTATCCGGCCATCAAGACCCACGAGTGGCGCTTGATCACCGGTTCGGACCCGAAAAATATTCCTTTGTCTTATCACAATGGCGGCAACTGGCCGGTGCTGATCTGGCCCTTCGTCGCTGCGGCCATCAAGGCGGGCCGTTACGACATGGCTTCTCGCGCCTGGGCCGAGGCCGAGGAACGCTTACTCAAAGACAACTGGCCCGAATACTACGACGGCCGCACTGGGCGGCTGGTGGGTCGGCGTTCCAATGTCCGCCAGGTCTGGAGCGCGACGGGGTTGCTTCTGGCGAGGCATTTTCTTGACGAGCCGGATGTATTGAATCGCCTGGGTTTTGCACCTCAGCCGCCGGATGATCCCGAACTGATGGGCGCTCAATGGACGCCTCAAGGTACTCAACATGGAGGACCGCGATGAACGACACGCCAGCGCACGCGAAAGAGCGCCCCGCCGAAACGCGGCCAGAGCCAATGATCGAGCCCAAGATTGAGTCCACGGTCGAGTCAAGTGCCGAGGGGCGCAAGCCCGGGCTGTACATCGTTCTTATTAGCGTGCACGGACTGATTCGCGGTTCTGAACTGGAACTCGGGCGTGATGCCGACACGGGCGGCCAAACCCTGTATGTGGTCGAACTGGCAAGGGCGCTGGCGAAGCATCCGGTTGTTTCGCGCGTGGATCTGTTCACGCGACTCGTGCGGGATGATCGTGTCTCGGCGGACTATGCCCAGCCGGAAGAATCGCTGGCGGACGCACCGAATGCACGGATTGTGCGGGTGCCTGCCGGACCGGACGAATATCTGCCCAAGGAACAACTTTGGGATCATCTGGATAGCTTGAGCGATCATGCGCTCGATTATATTCGCCAGACTGGGCTCAAACCCGCACTGGTGCATAGTCATTATGCCGATGCCGGTTACGTGGGCATGCGGCTGTCGTTGCAGCTGGGCGTGCCGCTGGCGCATACCGGTCACTCGCTCGGGCGGGTCAAGCGTCAGCGTTTGCTGGCCAGTGGCGAGTCCGCCAAGGTCATTGAGCAGAAATATGCGCTCTCCCGCCGGATCCGCGTCGAAGAGGAAGTGCTCGCGGCGAGCTCGCTGGTGGTGGTGAGTACGCAGGATGAAATCGAAACCCAGTATGGTCTGTACGATTGGGCCGATCCCTCGCGCATGGAGGTTATTCCGCCGGGCGTTGATCTGACGCGGTTCGATCCAAAAATCACCGGGCCGATGCCTATTGCCGATGAGTTGGCCCGGTTTCTCCGCGAGCCGGACAAGCCCGCCATCCTTGCCTTGTCCCGCCCCGACGAGCGCAAGAACATCGCCACGCTGGTTCATGCCTACGGCCGCAACCCCGCGCTGCAAGACGTCGCCAATCTGGTCATCGTGGCAGGAAACCGGGATGACATCCGCGACATGGACCCGGGTTCCCGACAGGTCTTGACTGAAATTCTTCTGTTGATCGATCGCTATGATCTGTACGGCAAGGTCGCCTATCCACGCCATCATCAATCGCAAGATGTACCCGATTTTTATCGTTGGACAGCGCAAACCCGTGGTGTATTTATCAACCCCGCGTTGACCGAGCCCTTCGGCCTGACCCTCATCGAGGCCGCTGCCTGTGGTTTGCCCATTCTGGCAACGGAAGATGGCGGGCCACGGGACATCATCCGGGCTTGCAAAAATGGTGAGCTTATCAATCCGCTGGATGCCGAGGGTATGGGCGAACAGTTATTGGCCTTGCTGACCGATACGGCGCGTTGGGACAGCTATGCGCGCAATGGGATCAAAGGGGTGCGTCATCATTACACCTGGCCCGCGCACGCCGAACAGTACTTCGAGACGCTTGCCTCCATGCCGTTGCACCAGCAGACCAGCGCACCCGCCGGGGCTTCTGAAACCGCTGCACATGCCGCATCCACGCCGATGACCGCCGATCGCATGATTCTTATCGATGATCGCATTCTGAATACGGATATTGATGTCGCCGCTCTGCGCGAATTGATTGGCCTGCTGCGACGTCACCGGCGACAGGTGGCATATGGATTGGTTTCCGATCGTCCCCGCCACGACATTCTTGCCCTGCTCAAAAAGCAGGGTTTGGTCGTGCCCGACGTGTTGATTACACGGGGCGGTACGCAAATTCATTACGGTGCACGCCTGTCTCGCGATAAGGGCTGGAGTCGGCACATCAGTTACAGCTGGCAAGGGGACCGTGTGTATGAGTTGCTGGCCGAAACGCCCGGCGTGCGCCTATCTGGTCGTAGCCACCAGGGCCTGTACGCCGTGCATGCCTACATTGATGATCCGGATGTATTCGCGGGCCTGAATGAGTTGGCCGATGCGTTTCATCAAGCGGATATTTCCGCGCGACTGACCGCATTGAACGAACGGGAGTTTCTGGTAACGCCGCAACGCGCATCCAAAGGCTTTGCGATTCGTTATCTCGCGGCCCAGCATGACATTGCACTGATGAATATGCTGGTCGTGGGGAGCGCCGAAGCAGACAGCGATCTTCTGGGCGGCAATGTACTGAGCGCGCAGCTCTGTGCCGAACCGGATGAAGAGTGTGTGGTTCAGGGTGCGGATAACTCGATTTATTGCCCGTCGGCCAGTGGCGTGGCGGGTATTCGCGCGGCAATGGATTTTTATGATTTTCTGGGCGAGTGCCGCGCGCCGTCCACCGATCCCGAGGCCGGTGGCGCCAACGACGAGCCCAAACCCGCGACTGCGGCGTCGGGACCGGCATCATCCAAGGAGGACGAAGTATGACATCCACCGACATCACACCTTCGGCCATTTTGTTGTGCTGCGATCTGGATCGCACGCTCATTCCCAACGGCGCGCAGCCGGAATCACCCGAAGCACGTGCTCGGTTGCGGGCGCTGTGTGCGCATCCAGACATCCATCTGGTGATGGTGTCCGGTCGGCATATCGAGCTTGTGCTCGAAGCCATCGATCAATGGGATTTGCCGCAACCCGATTACATCATCGGCGATGTCGGCACCACGATTTACACGCACCCCGAGCCGGAAGAAGGCCCACCCGATTCCTGGGCGATGTGGCGTTCGTGGGCGGCTGAGCTCGGCCCGGACTGGGGCGGTATGACCCACAATGACATCACCGACCTGTTCCGTGATATCGAGGCCATCAAACCGCAACCGATCGATCGACAAGGCGTATTCAAAGCCAGTTACTTTGTCGATATCGATGCCAATTCGGAAATTCTGGAAGCAGAGTTGGTTCGTCGTTTATGGCAATTGGGCGTCAATGCCCGTTTGATCTGGTCGGTCGATGAGGCGGCGCACACCGGCTTGCTGGATGTGCTGCCAGCCAGTGCCAGCAAACTGCACGCCATTGAATTTTTGAGCGCGACACAAAAGTACCCGATGGCACACACAGTGTTCGCCGGGGACTCGGGGAATGATCTCGAAGTGTTGGGCAGCCATATCCAATCCGTTCTGGTGGCCAATGCGCCGGAAGACGTCCGTGCACGTGCGCTGGCGCTGGCCGAATCGGCCGATGTTGCCCACTCGCTTTATCTCGCCCGAGGCGGATTGTTCGGTATGAATGGCAACTACTCGGCCGGTGTGCTCGAAGGCTTGGCTCATTTTCTGCCCGAAACATTGCCGTGGATGGAGTTGGAGTAATCGAACCGGTTGCCGACTGTATCGTCTACAAAGCTTGGCATCGAGCTTATCCGGTGTGATTTCAAGGTAATGGAACCTCTGATTAAATCAGAGCTTCATTAAGGGAAGCTCGAAAAACCAGTCATTCCCGCTTAGGCGAGAATTCAGCGCCTTGATTTTTCTGGGTTCCTGCTTTCGCGGGAACGACGAATCAAGGGTATTTCGAAGTGCCCTTTAATTATTCCATCAAGAGGACAGTCTCCATGAGTGGTCTTGATCAGTTTTTTCTTGCTTTGGGTCAATGGTTGAAGGAATGGCAGGCACTCGTTCCCTTTTTCCTGTTGCTGATTTTCGGCGGCGGCTCGGTATTGCTCGCGCAAAGGTTTCTGCGTCGGCATTTCAACCGAATGGTCAGCCACGCGCCGATTTCACCGGGTACATTGCTCATTCTGCGCCGGGCGATCAGTCTATCGCTTTGGGCTGTGTTGGCTTTGCTGCTGTTACGCCAGGCCGGGGTCAACGTGGACGGCATCTGGACCATGCTCGCCAGTATGCTGGCCGTGATCGGCGTCGGCCTGCTGGCCGTGTGGACCATGGTGTCGAACATCACCGCCAGTCTGTTCATCTGGATCTGGCGCCCCTACGAACTGGGCGAAACCATCGAAATGCTGCCGAACAATGTCAAGGGCCGCGCGGTAGACCGCAGCCTGATGTTCACCACCCTGCGCGAAGCGGACGGCACTCTCCTGATGATTCCGAATAACCAGTTTTTTCAGAATGTGACCCGACGCTGGCCCAATAGAACCCGCGTCACGGACTACGAAGCCTGGGAAGCCGAGCGCAACTTAGGCGCAGCGGAATATGCCAGTCACCCTGCATCACCGAATCCCGCAGTACCTGACAGCAGCCCTAAGGATGATGTCGTGACCTGAAATTTGGCGTGGCCTACTCCTTGCTAATGTTCTTTACAAATCACGAAAAGAACACACCGAAGGAGTCACACCATGCTTACGGTTTCCGGACATAAGGTTATCCCCGCCCATCATGAGCGGGGCTTTACCCTGATCGAACTGATGATCACCATCGCCATTATCGGCATTCTGGCGAGTATCGCGCTGTTCGCCTATCAGGATTACATCATCCGTGCGCAAGTCAGCGAAGGCGTCACCTTGGTTTCCGGACCGGAATTGGCGCTGGCCGAATGGACGGGCGGCCATCCTAATTTCCCCAATAGCGGTAACCCCGGCAACAACACCTCGTTGGGGCTTGCTGCTCCGGGTTCGATTTCAGGTAGTTATGTGCAATCCGTCGCCGTCATCAATGGCGGTAAGATCGAACTGACCTACGGCAACAAAGCCAACGCTGCCATTGCTGGCGCGGCCAAAAAATGCACCTTGTCTCCCCTGACCAGCGCCCCGGGCGCCATTCGCTGGCAAGTCGATTCCTGCGGTTTCAATTCTCGATATTTGCCCCAAGCCTGGCGCCCTTGAGTCCCTTGGCGAGCGCGCCAATTACGCGCTTACCCGCGCATAGCCCTCCCCGTTGAAAAAGCCAACCTGCGCACAGCCGCCCACTTTGAAAAGAATAGCCGCACAAAACTTCCCCCTTTGAAAAAGGGGGATTGAGGGGGATTCAGAAAGCCAAATGCAAGCCTCATCAAATCCCCTCTGCCCCCCTTTGCTAAAGGGGGGGTGAGGTGCGTTTGTTGAAGTTGTGGTGCTCCGTTGAAAAAGCCAACCCGCGCATAGCTTCCTACTTTGAAAAGAATATCCGCACAAAACTTCCCCCTTTGAAAAAGGGGGATTGAGGGGGATTTGCAAAACCAAGAGCAAGCTTTATCAATTCACCCCCTTTTTTCCAAAGGGGACATCTTTTCCAGCGGAGTGATACTAATTCCTGTCAAAATAAAACAAAATTCAGTACGCGTGATGCAAAAATTGTCATTTTTTGCCATCTTTTACGGCACGGCGCTTATCCACGCCCAGTACAGTAATTTCATCATCACCGCGCTTCTGATGGATCATCCGTTCAGAAAAATACCGTATGCTTCACCCATGCCTTCTACCAAAAAATCCCGACGACCCATCCGGCGGCTGATCTTCCTGCTCTTCGCACTGGCGCTCTTAGTCTTTGTCTTGGTGCAAGCGTGGTTTTATGTGCAGGTCTGGCAGCTACGCACGCACAACCCGCAAACCACGGCGTTTATGCGGGAACGGCTGGCCTTGATTCAAGCGGTAAATCCCAAAGCAAAACTGGATTATCACTGGGTAAATTACGCCGCCATTGCGCCCATTGCCAAGCGGGCGGTGGTTGCTTCGGAAGATGATCGCTTTATGGAACACTACGGGTTTGATTGGACCGGCATTCAGGATGCCTTCGAGAAAAATCTGGCCGAGGGCGAGTTTGCGGCAGGCGGCTCCACCATCAGCCAGCAATTGGCGCGCAATCTGTTTCTCTCGCCCAGCAAGAATCTCTGGCGCAAGGGCGAGGAGGCCATCATTACCTTGATGCTGGAAACCACGCTGGGCAAGCGGCGCATTCTTGAGCTATATCTCAATGTCGTCGAATGGGGTAATCTTTTGTACGGCATCGATGCGGCCAGCCACTATTATTTCCATAAATCCCCGGCGGCACTCACGCCCCACGAGGCCGCGTTTTTGGCCGCCATGCTGCCCAATCCGCGGTTTTATCAGGACAATCCGGGCAGTCGCGGCCTGCAAAAACGTATCCGCGCTGTCGAGGGACGCATGAACTATTCGCGCATACCGCCCCAATAGAATTCAACTCGGAAGGAATCATCCTAAAGTGAAGAGCAAGGAAGCCGCTGAACCCATCATTGCTGTCATCGGCCTAGGCTATGTCGGCCTGCCGCTCGCGGTCGAGTTCGGCAAAATACGCCCCGTGATCGGCTTTGATGTTGATGCCACCCGCATTGACCAATTAAAAAGCGGCCACGACCGCACGCGCGAAGTCGAGCCGGATGAGCTGCAAAACGCCCGCCACCTGAGTTATACCGTCGATCCTGCCGATCTGCGAAAAGCCAGCCTATTTATCGTCACCGTGCCCACGCCGATTGACGCGCACAAACGCCCGGACCTCAGCCCGCTGATCAAAGCCAGCGAAACCGTCGGGCGCGCGCTCAAACGCGGCGATATCGTGATTTATGAATCCACCGTCTACCCCGGCGCCACCGAAGAAGACTGCGTGCCGGTGCTCGAACAATACTCCGGCCTGCGCTTCAACCACGATTTTTACTGCGGCTACAGCCCAGAGCGCATCAACCCCGGCGACAAAACCCACCGCCTGCCCGCCATCAAAAAAGTCACCGCCGGTTCCACCCCTGCCGTGGCCGAAGCGGTCGATGCGCTCTACCGGCAAATCATTACCGCCGGCACCCACCCAGCGCCCAGCATCCGCGTGGCCGAGGCCGCCAAGGTGATTGAAAACACCCAGCGCGATGTCAATATCGCGCTCATCAACGAACTGGCCATCTTATTCGGCAAACTCGGGCTCGATACCCAAGCCGTGCTCGAAGCGGCGGGCAGCAAATGGAACTTCTTGCCGTTTCGCCCCGGCCTGGTAGGCGGCCACTGCATCGGCGTGGACCCGTACTACCTCACCCACAAAGCCCAGCAAGTCGGCCATCACCCTGAAATGATATTGGCCGGTCGCCGCATCAACGACGGCATGGGCGCGTATGTGGCCGGCCAACTCATCAAAGCCATGCTGAAAAAAGGCATCACCGTACAAGGCGCGCGCGTACTCGTGCTGGGGCTCACCTTTAAAGAAAACTGCCCCGATCTACGCAACACCCGCGTCATTGATGTGATTACCGAACTCAAAGACTACGGCCTAACCGTCGATGTGCACGACCCTTGGGCCGATGCCGCTTGCGCACGGCATGAGTACGGACTTGAGCTTACCGCCACGCCACCATCAAATACCTATGAAGCCATCGTGCTGGCCGTTGCCCATCGAGAATTCAGAACCTTGGGCGCACCAGCCATTCACGCACTCGGCAAAGAACAGCATGTGCTCTACGACCTCAAACACCTCTTTCATGCCGATGAAGCCGACATTCGGTTGTAACTGCTGGGTTCGCAAAAAAAAGGGCCATAACCTCCCTCTCCCCTCGTGGGAGAGGGAGGGCTTTGCCAGCTTCGCGTTGGGGGTGAGGAGGTAAAGTCAGCACCCCCATCCCAACCTTCCCCCATCAAGCGGGAAGGAGCCAAAACTTCCTCTCCCGCGGGAGCGGGCGGGCTTCGCCAACTTCGCGTTGGGCGTGAGGGAGCGAAGACTCAAATGGCATAGAACATTTGCCACAAACCCACATCCAAGCTACGTTACTCCCTGAAATCAGGCAAAAAATGATAGAGCCACACATCATGCGTCTAACCCCAGCCGTGCAGCACACCATCAAAACCACCGCAGCCGAAGTTTTTGGTGCGGAGGCCAAAATTAGCCTGTTCGGCTCACGCACCGATGACACACGCAAAGGCGGCGACATTGATCTGCTGGTCGAACTACCCAGCCCCCAGTCCGAGGTGCAACGCAAGCGCTTAAGCTTCGTCGCGCGCCTGCAACAACGCCTGGGCGACCAACCTATCGACGTGCTCATAGTGCAACCCAACACCCAAAAACAAGCCATCCACGAAGTCGCACAAGCCACGAGCATCCCCTTGTGAACACCAACCAACTTTCTGATCGCGCACGTTTTTTAGCCACGCTGCGCATTGTGGCCAAAGAAAGCGCGCATCTAGAATGGAGTCAGCAACGGCTCTTCAGCCAACCCATCACCCCCGCCTGGGTCGAAGCGCTCGACACGCACCCCGAACTCGCTGAACGGTTGGAGGCCTTTGTGTCCCGCTATGGCCGCCTGCAAGACACCATTGCCGACAAACTACTGCCACGCTGGTTACGCGCACTGGCCGAACGCCCCGGCAGCCAGATCGAAGTGCTCAATCGTGCCGAGCAACTTGGCGTACTCGAAGATGTTTCTCAATGGCTCGAAGCAAGGCAACTGCGTAATACGCTAATCCACGAATACATGGAAGACAGTGCCACCTTTGCAGAAAACATCCAACTAGCCGAACAGTACAGCCACCTGCTGCTGGCAACCTACCAACGCATACACAACGATGCCGCCACGCGCTTAAATATCGCCCCGCATGAATTGCCGGAACACACAGGATACCCCCAGCATGATCGCCCCTAAACTCCGCCGCCTTCTTGGTGGACTCCGCCAAACCCCACTGCACCCGCAATGGTTGGTATTCAAAGACACGCGACAGCAAAAACAACGCATTGCAAAGCGTATTCAGGGGCGCCTGCTCGATATAGGTTGCGGCGAAAAACCACTTACCCCGTTTCTGAGTGCTGGCGTGAACTACATCGGCCTCGACTACCCACCCACCGTCGCCAAAGGTTACAGCGGCAAGGCGGATGTCTTTGGCGATGGGCAACGCCTACCCTTCGCGGACGCCAGCTTCGACTGCATCACTATCCTCGATGTTATGGAGCACCTACCCAACCCTGAAGCAGCCTTTGGCGAGATGCTGCGCGTACTCAAACCCGGCGGCATCCTCATTAGCCAAACTCCGTTTCTCTACCCGCTGCACGACCTGCCGCATGATTTTCAACGCTGGACCGGCGAGGGGCTAAGCCAGTTCACCCAACGCCATCCGGCTGATCTGATCGAACGGCACCACCACAGCAAACCGCTGGAAACCGCCGCCATATTGACCAACCTCGCACTGGCCAAAGGCATGTTGGACAGCCTGCACGCCAAGCATCCCGGACTGCTGCTCTTGCCTTTAGTCATACTGCTCGTACCCATCATCAACCTCGCAGGCTGGGCGTTCGCTCGCCTGTTACCGGATGAAGGCTTTATGCCGCTGGGTTACACCGCTGTATTCAAGAAACGCGCATGAAGCTGTTGATTGTAACCACCTCATACCCGGATGACAGCGACGGCGCAGCGGCGGCGGGTGTTTTTGTGCGCGATTTTGCCTTAGCCTTGGTTGAACAGGGGCATCAAGTAAGCGTCATCGCGCCCAGCCAGACCAGCCGAATAACCGACGAAAATAACGTGCGCGTGCAACGCTTTGCGGTTCCCAAATTGCCGCTTTCATTACTCAAACCCCATGATCCGCGCGATTGGACGGCCATAATCCACACGCTACGTCAGGGTCAGCACCATGTGAATCACATCTGCGCCACATACCGACCTGACTACATCTTCGCGCTTTGGGCGCTACCCAGTGGCGCATGGGCACGGCAAGCATCCCGACGCTACGGCGTACCCTACGGGACGTGGGCATTGGGTAGCGACATCTGGAGCCTAGGCAAAATCCCGCTCATCCGCCAAGGGTTGCGGCATGTATTGCGCCACGCCGCGCACCGCTATGCCGACGGCCTGCAACTGGCGCAGGATGTGACAGACATTAGCGGCCTGAACTGCGATTTCCTACCCAGCGCAAGGCGGCTGCTTGTAACCAACCCACGCACCATCGCGTCCACGCCACCCTACCGACTGGCCTTCCTCGGCCGCTGGCACCCCAACAAGGGCATCGACCTGCTGCTTGAGGTACTTGAACAACTGACCGATAACGATTGGCAGCGCATCGAACACCTACGCATTTTCGGCGGCGGCGCCATGCACGCCCAAGTACATCAGCACTGCGCCCGCCTGATTGCGCTTGGTCGCCCCATTGAAATTGGCGGATTTCTCGACCAAAGCGCCGCATCCGAACTCCTGAACTGGACCGATTTTGTACTGATTCCTTCGCGCATCGAAAGCATCCCGGTCATTTTCTCAGACGCCATGCAAGCCCGTCGCCCGGTGATTGCCATGCCGACCGGCGATCTTCCCGCTCTGCTCAATGAACACGGCTGCGGTGAGGTCGCCGCAGACATTTCGGCAGCCGCTTTTGCATTCGCCCTGCGCAAGGCCTTGCAATCCAACGCCAGCGAATATGCCTCCGGGACTCAAAGTGCCTGTGCACGCTTTGATATTGCTGAATCTGCTCGGCGGTTTACCCGCAACATAGAACTGAGATCACAATGAGCGAATTTACAACACCAACAACCGATCCGCGCTGGGGAGCCGATAAACGCAATATAAAGGCGGAGCAGATTGCGCATATTTTGGAAAATTTGGGCCGCGTCAAACTCGAACAATCAAACGTCCTTGATATTGGCTGCGGAAGCGGGGGAATAGCCGCACATTTAGCACCGCGTGTTCAGTCCATGACCGGCATGGACCCTGAACCATGGCCACGTTGGGATATATGGCTTGAGGCGCATCCCAACCTAAAATTTATGCAGGGAAGTGTCGAAAGTAACAGCCTCGAACCACATTCCTTTGACGTGATTATTTGTAATCAAGTGTACGAACACGTCCCCGACCCACAAGCACTTATCCAGCTCATTGCACGGCTTATAAAACCGGAGGGCATCGTGTACTTTGCAGGACCCAATCTTCTTTTCCCCATAGAGCCGCATGTGTTTTGGCCATTCGTACATTGGATTCCAAGAGAACTAGCCATAAAAATCATGAAAGCATTTAGAGCAAAATATATTGATTATCTCGATGCTTATTCAACTCATTATTGGAAGTTAAAATCATGGCTTTCGCCTCAGTTTGAAATAAAAAATGCCATCCCCTTTTTAATACGAGAAACTCATCCCGTCATCAAGGATAAAAAAACACTAACAAGCCACATTCCGAGTAGTGTTTTATCCATCCTGACCCCGTTGACACCTGGCTTTGTTTTCCTGCTCAAACCCCGCGAAAATGTGATGAAATGAGCTGGAGAAAAAAACCAATCTGGTTGATCCTTGCAGCCCTAATCACGCTGGGAAGTTTTATCTGGCTAGTTCTGTTGCTTAAAGATGGCTTTATTCAAATAATGGAGCAAGGAATGAGCCTGAATACACCAGCGCTCGCGTTGTCTTGGATTCTTGCCGTTGCTGCAACCTTCATCACATCCCAAATTTTCTTCAACATAATGCAGGCATCTGGAGCCAGGTTTTCATCATTTCATGAAGCGTGTGAGCTTAACTTTACCGCGCAAGTCATGCGGCATCTGCCAGGACGTTTTTTTGGTGTTGCTTACCAAGTTGTCAAAGCCAAACATGTCGCAAATACTGCGGAGTGGATTTGTGGAAATATCGCCATCATCCTGCTTTCAACTTGGCTTGCGCTGGTTTTTTCATCAATTATTCTGATTGCTCTGGAAAAAAACATGGCCCTCGCCTTTATGATATTGATATCCACTTTATCTGCACCATTTATTATTTACGGCATAAATTTGTTGCTAGGTCATTTCAGCTCGAAAAACCAAAAAATCGAAAAATTTATTAAAATATTCCATGCCGTGCCAAAAGCCCTTTTCTCTGCCAAGGGCCGCCGCGCTCTAGCATGGGGAACCATTTCATGGTGTGTATATGCAATGGCTTGGGCGGCTTTCGGCGAGGCTCTACCCTTGGAAAGTTGGCACGATGGTTTAATCCTTGGCGCCCTGTACACGCTGGCTTGGGCGATTGGTTTTTTCAGCCTCATTACACCATCGGGCTTAGGCGTGCGCGAACTTGCCTTTGCCCTGCTGGCATCAAGCTATCCACCGGAAATTTTGCTCTTTGTAAGCGTTGCCGCTAGATTAGGCTTAATGCTAGCCGACTTTGTTTTGGGTATTGTGTTTTTAGTGACTGCGAAGCGTGAGATTTTATGACATTGAAAGCAGTCGAAATGACATTAAATACGCTAGGTTGCATAGCGATTAGAAACGCCATGCATCCTAAACTTCGATCATGGTTATTGCGGTTATTTGGCGCTAACGTAGGAATAAATGTCAGAATTCATTCCTGCCGTTTTATGAATTTTGAACTGGGGTTCAAAAACCTAAAGTTTGACGATGGAGTTTACATCGGAACAGATGTTTTAATTGATTGCGCTTGCACATTAAATATCGGCAAGAACACCACTATTTCTGCTCGAAGTGCTTTAATAACGCACTCCGACCCAGGCACCCGCCAAGGTAATGCAATCGCAAAGATTTACCCTGCCAGAAAAACAGGCGTATTTATTGGTAACGATTGCTGGATTGGCGTTGGTGCCATTGTTCTTGATGGGAGCGTGATAAATGACCGGTGCTTAGTCGCAGCGGGTAGCGTTGTTACTGGAAGCACCCTCGATAAAGAATCACTTTATGCCGGGTCTCCCGCCGTATTTAAGAAAAAACTAAACTTCAATTCTGAAAAGTCGTCATCACACTCTTTATAACCCGTTCCGCAATAGCGTCATCAATTTTCGCCGATAACGGCAAACTCACCGTCTGCCTACCAATGCGCATGGCATTGGGGTAGTCCTCTGGTCGCCAGCCAAAATGCTGTTGATAATAAGGATGCTCTGGGATGCTCAGGTAATGCACGCCTACGCCTATACCGGCGTGGGTCATGTGTTCCAAAAAAGCATCGCGGCTGATTCCGGCGCGCTGTTCGTCAATCAGCAGGGTGTAGAGATGGTAGGCGTGGCGGGTGTCTGTTTCGGCGTCTTGCGGGCGGGTGACGGGTAAATCCGCGAACGCGCTTTGATAGTTTGTCCACAGCGCTTGGCGTTTTTTCCAGTTGTGTTCGATACGCGCAAGCTGGTGTATGCCAATGGCGGCCTGTATGTCCATCATGTTGTATTTGAAGCCCGCTTCGGTCACTAGGTAGTGCTTGTAGCCTGCGTCGCCAAAGCGGTGCCAGGCATCTTTGCTCATGCCGTGCAGGGCAAGCACTTTAATGCGGGCAATGTCGTGTTCATCCTGTGCCAGCACCATGCCGCCCTCGCCGGTGGTGATGTTTTTGGTGGCGTAAAAGCTGAAGCAGCCAAAATCGCCGAAGGTGCCTGCTTTTTGGCCGTGGTATTCGGTTTCGATGGCGTGGGCGCAGTCTTCGATGACTTTTAGATCATGCTTGCGGGCAATGCGCATCAAGGTATCCATGTCGCAGGATCGCCCAGCAAAATGCACGGGCAGTATGGCGCGGGTGCGTGGCGTAATGGCGGCTTCGACGGCCTGCGGGTCTATGTTCATGGTGAGTGGGTCAACATCGACCAATACGGGCGTGGCTCCGGTATGGATGATGGCGTTGACGGTCGCGCAGAAGGTAAGTGCGGTGGTGATGACTTCATCACCCGGCTTTAATCCGGCGGCCAACATGCTGATATGCAGAGCTGCGGTGCATGAATTGGTGGCGGCAACATGATCGGGCTGCATACCTTTGTACGCGGCAAACTCACGCTCAAATCGCGCAACCTTCGGCCCGGTACCGAGCCAGCTTGCGCGCATACTGTCGACGACTTCGTCGATTTCGTCCTGTTCGATTTGCGGCGCGCCAAAGACGATAAAGGGTTGTTTTTCAGGCATGGTGATGGCTCTAGGGTTGGTTAAGGCTCGTAGCCCGGATAATCATCTGGGGCAGGTTTTGAGGTCATTATCTTCCACGGATCGCGCTGCGTTTTATCTGGGCGACGCTGCTTGTCAGCTAACAGGCAGGCAGCGAAGAGCTTGGGTTATTATGAATCCACCCCATTGGCTTTTGAGTAGGCCGATTTTAATCGGTGATAAATTGCCACCAGCAATTCTCTTCGTTCATACACTCGGTTAATTGCAGCAGACATTGGTTCAGGTTCGTTTTCGTATTGGTGCGCCAGTTCGTTTCTGTCTTCTCTTAGTGTTCGCCAGTCGTTGGCCGATTCAATCAGATGGAGTTTTTCCAGTTGATTAAGAATATCGATGAAGGGTTTGTCTTCGACATCCTCTTCGAGAAACATCAGTATGCTCTTGAATAGTTTTTGCCCCATGCTGTCCTGTAACTTGGAAAATCGGAACAAGAATTGGTCGATATGCTCGACTTCGTCGTCCGTCAGGGCAATATATTTTTGTTCGTCCAATGGCATGAATGCTGCCTTTTCCTTGCCGCGCTGCTCATCCTGTGGCTATGGCTGTCGCATTCGAGCAGGATTTTTTCGACTCTTTCCTTGACGATTTCGCGGCTCATAGCGGCACGCCTGTTTTGAGGGCGGATTTTTCTATGCTTCGTTGCTGATCTTTGGCGATGACGATGTCTATTTTTTGTTCGCCCAGTGCTTCGTACAGTTTGAGTTTAAATTGAGCTTTTCTTTCAAGCTGCTCCCTTGGGCTTAGTGGGTGGGAGAGTTGAATATACAGGTCGATGTCGCCGCCTTTTTTGTTGTCATCGACACGCGAGCCAAAGAGAAGGATGGTTCCTTCTTGAAAAACATCCTGAAAAGCTTCTTTGATGCTGCTGGCTTCTTTGTGCGTGAATCGCATGTCTTGTTTCCTTGTTTGAATCGCTCGCCATAGCCGGAATGATAATCTGGATAAGGTTTGGCTATGGGGTACATCGAAATACCTGTGATTCGTCGTTTCCGCGAAAGCAGGAACCTAGAAAAATCATGGCGCTGGATTCTCACCAACGCGGGAATGACGGGTTTTTCGAGCTTCCCTATGATGATCTTACTCGAATTGCGCTTAATGCGAAGCTAACAAAGCCCGCTTCATTGGATCTGCTTGTTATTGACCAGATATCAGGCGATCAAGAGCCGAATGATAAGCGGCCATGTCTTCGCGTTTGTCGATGGCGAGCACGAGTACGACCAGCACATTATCTTCGACGCTGTACACAAGGCGATAGCCCTGTTTGCGTAGTTTGATTTTGTAGCACCCGCGCAAATCACCATGCAGTTGCGCACCCGGCGTATGCGGTTCGTTGAGGCGTTTTTTGAGTAATTTGCGTAATAGTTCTTTGATGCTGCCGTCGAGTGCGTTCCATTCGTCAAGGGCTTCCGGTAGGAATTTTAGCCGGTAGCGTGTCGCACTTGGGCTTGCATCAGATTTGGTCAATATCCACCTCAATAGCGCTGTCTTTGCGCATTAAACGCTGACGTGCCAATTCGAGCAGGTTTTTGTCGGATAGCTCTTCGGCGATGGCTTCAAAGAGTTTGGGGCTAACCATGTAGAACGCGGGCCGGTTGTGGTTGAGCACGGCGACCGGCTTTTCGCCTGCCGTTCGCAAGACATGGGCCGGGTTCTTTTTGAATTCGGTCATGCTGATGGAGTAGTCGGCGTAGATAGCGTCCATAATTGTTTACCTTGCAAATTTGGATACGAATATAGCTCTGTTTTAAGCGCGATTCTAACACGTCGTCACGTTGTTCGAATAGTAATCTGGGGCGGGTTTCGATGTAGTGCTTTTTCTTTAGATTGCGCTGAAGGCGAAGCGGGTTGTGTTGGCCTGTCGGTTTGCTATTCCCGCACAGGCTCAATACTCATATTGGTAGCAAAGTTGGGCGATGAATAGATAATCGTTAGAGATTTTATATACCAGCCGGTGTTCATCGTTGATTCGCCGAGACCAGTAACCTGTGAGGCTATATTTTAATGGCTCGGGCTTGCCAATGCCGTCAAAAGGGTCGCGCTGAATTTCTTTGATTAAGGTATTGATGCGTTTGAGTATAGTTTTGTCGGTTTGCTGCCAATAGAGGTAATCATCCCACGCTTTGCTGGAAAAGGTGAGCTTCATTCAATCAATTCGCGCTCGGTTCCTTTCCCGGCTTCGAGCTCGGCCATCGATTCAAGCAAGCGCCGCGCATTGGCTGGCGCGCGAAGCAGATACGCCGTTTCTTCCATGGCTTGATAATCTTCCAGAGAGATCATGACGACGGGTGCTTCCTGCTTGCGCGTGATGATTATCGGATGGTGGTCGTTGCACACTTTTTCCATTGTTTTGGCAAAGTTGGCGCGTGCTGCGGTGTAACTGATCGCGTTCATGGGGAGCACCTAAAGCTTATTATGTACATTAAAACGTACAATGAGTGTAGCGGTTGATACGATGAACCGTCAATGCGTTGCGGCAAAGCTCATGACACGAGGGACGGTGCTTTAATTGATGGTACCGGCGCCATGCTCGGTAATCATCAAAACCCTTCGATATCTTGGTAGACCTCGGCCACGCTGGTGTTCAGATCAAGGCATTCAATGGTGAACGTGCCTTCGGTGTGAACTTCCGGCAGCCAGTCGGCGCGGCGGCGGTAGATTTCGATTTGCATGTAATCCTGTGCGACGAGTACATATTCCTGCAGGCTGGGCAGGGTTTGGTAGGCCAGCATTTTCTCGCGGCGGTCGATGCGCTCGGTGGTTTCCGAGAGTACTTCGATAATTAGGCAAGGCGTTCGGCTGTAATGGCTTTCACGGTCGTCAGGATCACAGTTGAGTGCCAAGTCGGGGTAGTAGAAAATATCTTTGCCGCTGATGGTAAGTCGCACTTTCATGTCGGCAATAAATAACTGGCATTTTTTTTCGCGGGCTTTGGGGCCGAGCAAAAGGCTGAGTGAGGTGGCGATAAGCCCATGCCGACGGCTGGCGCCGCTCATGGCATACACTTGGCCATCAATATACTCGTGGCGAATTTCGCTATGTTCTTCACCGTTGAGGTAATCGGTAACGCTAATTGTGGGCAAGTGGGCGGCTGGCGTACTCATGGGGTTTACTCCCTGTCTGGTCGGGGTGGTGATGAGCTTAATTGATGTCTTGATAGACTTGTGTCAGTGACAAATTGAGCGTTTCGCCGTTCTGCCAAGGCATGCTGAGTGTGGCATCAAGCTTATGGCGGAGCGGCTCGACGGCTTCCCGGATAAGGAAATCGTCGAGCATGAACGTGTGGGTTTGTGTCGGCGGACTCATGGCGGCGGTTCCTTTGGGATTCAATGCCTTGAGTGTATCGTATTTTGCTTAAGCTGAAAGAGTGAGCTGTTTTGAATGCGCTTATGTGTGGTCATGGACGCGATGTTTGCAAAGGTGCGGTCCCTGTAAATCCCCCTCGTACCCCCTTTTGACAAAAGGGGGGGGGGTTATGCGGCCTTTGCTAAAGGGGTGAGGGGGAGGTATGCGCTTGAGAATCAGATATCGCGCAACAGGGCGTTAATACCCACTTTGCTTAGGGTTTTCGCATCCACTTTCTTCACGATGACTGCGCAGTAAAGGCTGTATTTGCCGCATTTGGAGGGCAAGTTGCCGGATACAACAACCGAGCCGGCCGGGATGCGGCCATAGCTGACTTCACCGGTTTCGCGATCATAAATCTTGGTGGATTGGCCGATGTACACGCCCATGGAAATCACCGAGCCTTCTTCGACGATGACGCCTTCTACGACTTCCGAGCGGGCGCCGATGAAGCAGTTGTCTTCGATGATTGTGGGCGATGCTTGCAGCGGTTCGAGTACGCCGCCGATGCCCACACCGCCGGAAAGGTGCACGTTTTTACCGATCTGCGCGCAGGAACCGACAGTCGCCCAGGTGTCGACCATCGTGCCTTCATCGACATACGCGCCGATATTGACATACGAGGGCATCAGCACCGCGCCTTTGGCGATGAAGCTGCCGCGACGCGCAACGGCGTTGGGCACAACACGAATGCCAGCTTCTTCGAACTGGGCTTGGTTCCAGTTGGCGAATTTGGTCGGCACTTTGTCGAAATAACGCAGGTCACCGCCTTGCACGACTTCATTCGGGTTGAGGCGGAATGACAGCAGCACCGCTTTTTTTAGCCATTCGTTGACGACCCAATCACCCACGCCGCGGCGCTCTGCCACGCGCAGTTGGCCTGCATCGAGCATACCGAGCACGGTGTTCACGGCATCGCGCACGGCTTGAGGCGCCTCGGCCGGTGTGATGCTCGCGCGGTCTTCAAAGGCGGTTTCGATGGTGTTTTTCAGGGCGTTGAGGTCGGTCATGTGGGCACTCTCTGGAAGTTTTTTGATGCGGCATTCTAACAGCTTGCCACTAGAATGCGGGGGGGAATGCGGGTGGAATGCGGGCGGTGGTTATTCAAGATGCAGGCGGACAATAGCCACCCAGGTATCGGGCTGGTTGTTTTGTTGGATGTATTGCACGTCGGGTTGTAGAAAGATGCGCGGGGTGATTTGCATAATGTAGGCCGCTTCGAGCAGCCGCTCGTGATCGCCGCCATGATTCAAATGCAGTGTGGCTGCCCCGAGCGTGAGGTAATCGTCCGGTCGATGTGCGAACGGTGCTTGCCAATTGAGGCCCGCGCCAAGGTATCGGTTGGCTCCGTTGGTTTGTGCACCCATGCCAGATGCGAAGCTGGCGCGAATAAAGCCGCTGATGTGCTGGTGTTGCTCTGAACTGAGCGGCGTTTCGGCACTGAGATAGCCGCCGCGCAGATCATGCAGGCCGTTGCCTCGTTTTTGCCAGCCGCCGAGTTTAATGGCTGTGCCTTTGCTCGGGCGCCATTGCCCTTCGGCGATGTTCAAAACGCCTTGAGTGAATGGGTGGGTTTGTTGATTGACATCGCCCTGAATCAACCCGACCTTTAACGCGAAGGGGGCGGTATCCGGATCGATGGCGCTGGCGATGCTGGTCACGAGCCCGGTACCGTTCTTGGGGAAAGTCGATGCGGCGAAATTGTCGGTGATCGTCGGGTCGAGACCAAACGAACTGTTGAGCAATTGCGCGGCGCCATCGGTGCTATCGAATTCAGCGCTCAAATCGAATACACCCAATCGGGTGTTGAGACCGATATGAGGTGAGTTCAACCAGTCCTGTTGCCAGAACGCGGTGTTGAGCACCAGCCGATTGCGGTTGCCTTCGATATTGCTCGGGTTGGTGTCTGCTCCGATCAATTCTGCATTGGCGTCGCCCACGCGAGTCGCCATGAGTGAGAAATTGAACACGCTGTTGGGCAGGCCCAAACGATCGCCCTTGAGGGTAAAACCGCCCACCGCGACGCTGTCGAGCGCGTTGCCGCGACGAATACCGCCGGAGAGATTGTTAACCCAATCGGTATCCCAGTGGCCGTGTAAAGAAAAGATCTGTGATTCGTCGAGGGGCAGCGGATGGCTGGCTGCCGTAGGTGCTGGACGGTTCAGAATAAATTCGGTCGCCCATGCGCCCGAACCCAGTATGGGCGGGATCACAAGAACAATCAGGAGGATGGTAACGTAACTTGGGAGTCGACTCATGGATGCAAATGATAATTGATCCTATTTCTTTCTCAATGACATTTGGCTCAATCGGCTAGCTGAGAAACGCCCGAATCCGTTGGGCGGCATCCACGCAATCGATCAATTCGGCAACCAGCGCCATGCGCACGAAGCCGACGCCGGGGTCGTTGCTTTCGACCGGGCGTGAAAGGAAGCGACCGGGCAGTACCGTGACGGCCTGCTCCGCAAACAAATCGCGGGCGAAGCTGCGCTCGTCGCCGCCGACATCCGTCCAAAGATAAAAACCGGCATCCGGTCGCTGTACCGGCAGAACCGGGGCAAGGATGTCCAGCACGGCATCGAATTTTTCGCGGTAGTGCTGGCGGTTTTCATGCACATGCACCTCGTCGTTCCATGCGGCAATACTGGTCATCTGCACCGGGAGCGAGAGCGCGCAACCATGATAGGTGCGGTATTTGAGGTAGCGCGCCAGAATCTCGGCATCACCCGCTACGAAGCCGGAGCGCAGACCGGGCAGATTGGAGCGCTTCGAGAGGCTGTGAAAGATCACCAGCCGGTTGAAGTCGCTGCGCCCCAATTCATGCGCCGCCTGAATGAAGCCGACTGGCGGTGCATCTTCATCAAAATAAATTTCGGAATAGCATTCGTCGGCGGCAATGATCACATCATGGCGATCGGCCAGATCGAACAGCGTCTTGATGCGCGCGCGATCGATCACGGCCCCGCTCGGATTGCCGGGCGAGCAAACGTAAATCAACTGCGCGCGTGCCCAAATTTCAGCAGGAATGGCGGCAAAGTCGGGTAAAAAGTCGGTATCGCTGGTCGTTGGGTAATAATAAGGTTCGGCTCCGGCCAGCAGCGCGGCGCCTTCGTAAATCTGGTAAAACGGATTGGGCATGAGCACCACAGGGCGCGGGGCTGCGGGGTCTTCCGGGCGCGCAACTACGGCTTGAGCAAACGAGAACAGGGCTTCGCGCGTGCCCGCTACCGGGAGCACGTGACGATCCGGATCGACCAGCCCGGGTTCGAGCGCAAAGCGCCGCGTCAACCAGTGCCCGATGGTCTCGCGCAGGCTGCGTTCCCCCTTGGTGAGCGGGTACCGCGACAGACCGCCAAGTGAGTCGGCCATGGCGCGCATGGCAACGGCGGGCGGTGCGTGTTGCGGCTCGCCAATCGACAAGGCGATGGGTTTGTCTGAAGTGGCGGGCGAGATTCCAGCCTTGAGCTCGGCCAGTTTTTCGAACGGGTACGGGTGCAGGCGGGTCAGATCAGGATTCATGGGGGAAGAATTGAGTAATACAAAGCAGGAAGTATACGCGATGGGCGATGGGATGAATCAGACCGCAGCAATTGAATTACTGGGCGTGGATCACGTCAGTGTCGTGGTTGCCGATGTGAATGCGGCTCTGCCGTTCTATCGGCAGGTACTCGGGTTGCGGTTGATTGATCGGCCCGAACTCGGGTTCCCGGGCGCGTGGCTCAAGTTAAGCAATGGCGTGGACTTGCATTTGTTGCAGTTGCCGAACCCCGATCCGGTAGCGAACCGGCCCGCACATGGCGGTCGGGATCGGCATGTCGCACTGCAGGTGCGTGCAACGGAGCCCTTCGCGCAACGGCTGGCAGCGTTGAACTGGCCGTTTACCCGCTCTCACTCCGGACGGGATGCGTTGTTCTGCCGAGATGCCGATGGCAACGCCTGGGAACTGGTGGCGCGGAATTGAGCCAATTTTTTACCGTCGGCCGCAAAAAATTCAAGTGTTTCGCCCTGAATCTTCGCATCGGCCACCTTTTCCAGCATGGCTAGGAATGCGCGCTCGGGCGTAGGTTGCATGCAAGCCATGCGCGTGCCCGCCAGCGGCTTGAATGACAGCTTGCCATCCGCATCGAGCTGATAACGCCCCATTAAACGATTGCAACCATCGAACCCAAACACCCGTTGCGCCATGTTGAAGGTCAATTCGGGCGGTTTTTGGGTTAAATCGCTTTGATCCCCGGCCAACTCCGTGAGTGTCCATTGATCGGGGAGTGCGAGTGCGGCGACGAGCGCGGGCACGTGTTTCGCCGCCCAGCCTTTGGTTGCATTGCGCAGTTGATTCTCTTGAACGAGCCAGCGTGCGTATTCGGGCGGAGCGCCGCGCAAATCCACCTCTTTACCTTCTATCCACTTCACTTTACCCGTGTACGACTGCCGAGGAATGCCTTTGATGTTCTCAAGATCAAGCCGATAACCACCATTGGGCGCCAGCCAGAGCGAGACGGCACCGTCCGGTTGCCCGTTCGATTCCTTGGCTAGTGCGCTGTAGTAGCCGCCCGCCCAATCCAGTGCGATTTGGCTGGTGTGGTTATCCGGCGGAACTGGTTTTGAAGCGGAGCACGCCGTCAATCCAGCAAACATGCCAACGGCTAAAACCAGTACTGCTGAGATGTTCAAATATTTTTTATTCTGCATGTTTGCTCCTGAAAAATTAAAATTTAGCCAGAACATGATCGATTTGTTTCCAGAGCTTGAAAAACGCCTGTGCCGCGGGGTGGCGGGCATGGCTGAATACGACGGGTGTCTGATCCTCGCCCATCTGTTCGATGATTGCGGCATACGGAATGTCGGCGTCGAATAGTTCGGGCATGTCGATGCGATGGGCCGCATAAAAATCACGATGCAAGGAACGCCGCCTGTCGACCATAGAGAGAAAACCCGCCAATCGGCCCGGTTTAATTTTTTCTGATGCCAGATGGCTTTTCAGTTGAAACCACGTGCGCTCGGAAAGATGCGTCGGCACGACCGGCACAAGTACGAGATCGGCTGCGCGCAGCACATTGTCACCCAGCAGGGTGATGCCGGGTGGCGTATCAATCCAGATTTCGTCGAAATATTCGCTCAGGCCATCGAGGAGTTTGGCGATACGAAAGCCGGCATCCTTTTTTTCGGCCAATGCGTGCTCGATATCGTGATAACGCTGATCGGACGGCAATACACTGAGATTGCGATGCAGCGTCGGGCGAATGCCTTCGGCAATGGATTTGACCTTGAGCAGTTGCTGGAGCTTGGGCGCAGATTCCGGCTCTGCCTGAAGATACCAGGATGCCGAGCCCTGTGGGTCAAGATCCCAGAGCAGAACTTTTCGCCCCTGCATGGCCGACAGGGCGGCTAGGTTGACGACGCTGGCCGTCTTGCCAACACCGCCTTTGACCGAATAGAGCGCAATGATTTGAGCCATGAATGCCGTCTGCACCGAATGCGAATGTGTGCCTATGATACGGGAAATTCAGCTCAAATCAGGTGATCGTGGTCGGTTATTCGGTGTCGTCGTCGATATCGGCCAGTTCCTTGAGTTTGCGGGTTACGGTGTTGCGGCCCCATCCAATAAGCGCGGCAGCCTGTTGTTTGTGTCCGCCGGTGAAGTGCAAGGCGGCCTTAAGCAGAGTACGCTCGAAGGCAGGGCCCGCAATGGCCAATAGATCCTGATCACCTGCCGCAAGGCGCGCATCGGCCCAGCGCTTGAGGTCGCCTGTCCATTGGGTAAGCAGGGCGTCATCGCCGAGTGCTGCGCCGGGAGTGGATGACTGGTGAAGATTATCCGGCAGGTCTTCGATGCCGATCTCGTGTCCCGGCGCCATCACGGTGAGCCAACGGGCGGTATTTTCCAGTTCGCGCACGTTGCCCGGCCAATCGTATCGCGCGAGTTGCGCCAGTGCCTGTTGGTGAATGGATTTGATGGGCACGCCCAACTCTTGTGCTGCGCGTTGCAGGAAAAAACGCAGCAGTTGCGGGATGTCTTCCCGTCGTTCACGCAGCGCCGGGAGTTTGAGGCGAATCACGTTCAGCCGGTGGAACAGGTCTTCACGGAACTGGCCGCTGGCCACGCGATCCTCAAGCCGTTGATGGGTGGCCGCGACAATGCGCACATCGGTTCGAATGAGCTGCGTGCCGCCGACGCGATAGAACTGACCGTCGGCCAGAACGCGCAACAACCGTGTTTGCAGATCCATCGGCATGTCACCGATTTCATCGAGGAAGAGCGTGCCGCCGTGGGCTTGTTCGAAGCGACCGACGCGTTGTCCGGCCGCACCCGTAAAGGCGCCTTTTTCATGCCCGAACAGTTCGGATTCGAGCAGGTCTTTTGGGATGGCCGCAGTGTTCAGTGCAACAAACGGACCCTGGCGGCGCAGGCTGTGCTGGTGAAGCGCGCGGGCGACTAGTTCCTTGCCGGTGCCGGATTCGCCATTGATGAGTACGGTCACGTTCGAGCGGGCGAGGCGACCGATCGCGCGGAAGATCTCTTGCATGGCTGGCGCATTGCCGATCAGGTCGGTTTGGGCATCGGCGGTGGTGGAAGCTTCGGCCGTTGTCTCGGCGGCTTGCGGTTGCCGTGAACTCAGTGCGCGCTGAGCCAGGCGCACCGCATCGTCGATATCGAATGGCTTGGGCAGATAGTCGAATGCACCGCCTTCGAAGGCCCCGACCGCACTGTCGAGATCCGAGTGCGCCGTGATGATGATGATCGGCAATTCCGGGTGACTGTTTTGCAGGGAAGAGAGCAGGCTCAGGCCATCTTCGCCGGGCATGCGGATGTCCGAAAACAGGACGTCCGGTGTGCTGGTGCGCAATCGCGCGCGGAGCATGGCCGCGCTCTCAAAGGACTCGACCGTGAATCCGGCCGACTTCAGTGCCCGTTCCAGTACCCAGCGGATGCTGTGGTCGTCGTCGACGACCCATATTTTTGCGGCGTTTTTGCTGCTTTGTTGAGAGGGATTTAAAGTCATCATGGCGGTGTCTCTTGATGGTGCTGCCCCTGAGTATCCTGGCCGGGTAGCGACTGGCTTAACGGTAAAATCAATGAAAATCGAACGGCTCCCGGCTTTTGTTTGAACTCGATCAAGCCTTGGTGTTGTTCGGCAATGGTTTGTGCGATGGATAGACCCAGCCCGCTGCCATGCGCCCGGCCGCTGACCATGGGCAGAAACAAGCTCTCAACCAAGGTGTCTGGCACAGGTGGACCGTTGTTTTCTACATCAATTCGGAGCACGAGCCGGTGTAAGGTTTGGTGAATCGTGAATCGCCGTAGCACCCGCGTTTTGAAGCGCAGTGTCGGGTTGTTTGTGTCGTTTTCACTCATCGCCTGAAGCGCATTGCGGCTAAGATTGAGCAATACTTGGATGAGTTGGTCTCGATCTGCCAGCACATCCGGGATACTGGGGTCGAAGTCAAAATGCCACTGCAGCGGCTCCTGCAGCAGGGTCTCTTCGGCTTCGATGCTCAGCAGTCGGCGCACTTGCTCCAGCGGTTCATGTATGTTTATCCGCTGCATCTGCGGGCGGTTGTTGGGGCCGAGCATCCGGTCGATCAGATTTTTCAATCGACTCGATTCATTGAGGATGATCTGCGTGAACTCCCGCAAGTCTGCATTGGGTAATTCCCGTTCCAATAGTTGAGCGGCGCCTTGTAGCCCTCCCAGCGGGTTTTTCAGCTCGTGCGCCAGACCTCGGACCAATTGGCGGGTTGAGATTTGCATGGCATGAAGTTGAGCGTCACGAGTAATGCGCATGTGGCGCTCGATATCGGCAAGTTCCAGCAGAATATCGGCCCCCGAGATATCCGGAGATGGCGTAATGGCACAATCGGCGATGTGCGTTTGTCCGTGGATTGAAACCAGTTCGGCTTCGCGCAGCGTGACAACTTGTTCCGTTAAACGTGCTTCAGCAACAGCCTTGGCCAGGATGGGGTTTTGTTCGAAAAAAGGAGCAAAGCCCTGCTTGAGCAATACGCCGTAACTCACATCCCAGAACTGTTCGCCGGCAGAATTGATGTAAAGCAGCTTGTCCTGTGCATCCAGAACCACGATGGCGGTGGTGAGTGCGTCGGCCAGGCGTGCCGTGCGAATAGGCATTTTTATTTCGGGCTTTGTCACATCTACTCCTCGTGCTCGTGCCCATTGCTGATTCAGTGAAAAGGCATAACGCAAAGAACATGCCGAAACGGCACTGTTTGTGTAGAAGACTTTGCTTATTCTTTTTAAATCATTGGGTTTTTTGATTGGCATTAAAAAAATCCCCGTATCGGTGCACGAATTGTGTATTGACCGATAGCAGGGATTTTAATGAAAAGCCACTTTATTGCACAAATATAGTGCTATTGGCTTTTGAGTTTGTTTTATTTTTGTGCATTGCCATCCGTGCCCTGCTTCAGATCAATGACCACAGGGTTGGATTGGAAGATGTTTTTACCTTTGCGCATGACAATGGCAATAATGGCGTGCGTTCCGGGGGTAAGGTCACTGATCATGAAGCGTTGCCCGGTCGAGTCATCGACCCGTATGTTGCCATCAATGACGATGCGCATCCGGTCACCCACGCTCTGATCCAGAACGGGCGATAGTTTTGTTTGCACAAAAATGGTGCCACCGTCACGTGCGGTGACAGGCCCCGCCTTGGGTTCGGTGATGATCAGTGATTGATAGTGTCCGTTCCGTTCTTGAGGAGGAATCGCGGGCGACGATGGCTGCGTTTCCGGTAATGACTGACGGATGATCTGTGGGGCGTTGGTTGTGGTTTTTGCCGGAGCAGGCGTGATTTGATTGTATTCAGGTGGATTTGCCGCAGCAGGTTTGCTGGGATTGGTGTCCGCGGTTGAACTAGAACCCGGTGGTTGCATCTGCAACGAAGGGATCAAAGGTGCCGGTGACTTGGACGCTTCAGTGTTTGTCGCCGGTTTCACGGATTCGGTTGCGGGCGTTGTGGTAGGTGGCAGGTTGATTGGTGTGAGCGGGATAACAGGCGGAGGGATGATGTTCAGCTTCTGGGCACCCTTGGTCGGTTGATCGGTGAAGACGACTTCCCCCTTGCTATTTGTGTATTTGTATATCGTTTCTGCTTCTGCGGCCATAGGCGCAAGCGATAGTGAGAAAAAAGCGCTCATGAGCAGAATGGTCGAAGCAAAATGGGCTGTTCGTGGTAAGTGGGCGGTTCTCATCGGCATCGGACTCCTTGTCTTTGAGCGGGAACGGGCGGTGATCGCTGGTGATGGGCTTGTTAGGTTCAATGATGGTCTAACGAGATGCCCCGGCTCTATATAATCGTGGGGCGGAGCCTAGTCGTGCATACGTCATTTGGGTCTGGCGCCGGGATCTCGATTTTGACCCAGCTCAGGCGCCCCGGTTCCTTAGCCTATCATTTGCTCAATAAGTGTCGCGTATTTTCGGCAGGACTCTTTCGTATCGGCCACTATGTTGATGTGCCCCAATTTTCGTCCGGTGCGTGGTTCCTTGCCGTAATCATGCAGGTGAACGCCCGGCAGCGCGAGGATGGGCGCGCGTGGCGGAATGATGCCAACCAGATTGATCATGATGCTATGCCCGGTGCAAGCGGTGCTGCCAAGCGGCCAACCGAGGATGGCCCGCAGATGGTTCTCGAACTGTGAGGTGACCGCTCCGTTTTGGCTCCAGTGCCCGCTGTTGTGAACACGCGGTGCCATTTCGTTGGCAACGAGCCGACCTTGATGCTCAAAGAATTCGATGGCGAGCACACCAACATAATCCAGCCCATCGAGCACATGGCGAGCATATTCCTCTGCCCTTTCTTGTGCGGGATCATCCATGTGAATTTCGGTGCGGTGCAGAATGCCGCTGCGATGCTGGTTCTCGCTGACGGGGTAAAACGCACATTCACCACGTGTGCTGCGCACCGAGATAATTGACACTTCGCGCGTGAAGGGAATCATCTGTTCCAGAATAGAGGGATTGCCGCGGATGGACGCCCAGGCGGGTTCTAAGTCGTCGCTGTGTCGGACGACAACTTGCCCCTTGCCATCGTAACCGAGCCGTCGGGTCTTCAGGATGCAGGGATAACCGAGGTCCGCGACGGCCGATTTCAGGTCTTCGAAGGAGTCAATCGCGTGGTACTTGGCAACAGGAATACCAAGCGATTCGAAAAACCGTTTCTCGTGTACTCGATCCTGTGCGATGGATAAGGGGCGTTCGCCGGGATGAATCTGATTGTGTCGCGCGATACTGGCAACGGCGGAAACCGGAACATTTTCGAATTCGAGTGTAATGGCATCGCACTCAACAGCGAGTTGTTCCAGGGCCAACTCGTCGTCGTACTCGGCTTGAATGTGCCGCCCGAGTCGGCCTGCCGGGGCCTGCGCGGACGGGTCAAGAAAGGTGAAACTCAACCCCAGTGAAATACCGGATAAGGCCAGCATCTGACCCAGTTGACCTGCGCCGATCACGCCAATATGTGCCTGATCCGGTGTGGGGTCTGGTGATGGTGTGCGCATGGTGCAAAGATCCGATCAGAAGGATGGCGGAGGTGTTCTAGGGTCTGTGCCGGCCAGCACGGTTTTAGTCTGGGCATGGCGATAGGCATCGAGGCGTTGCGCCAGGTCTGCATCGTGAACGGCGAGTTGAGCCGCCGCCAACAATGCAGCATTCACCGCGCCAGCGCGTCCAATCGCCAATGTGCCCACGGGGATTCCGGCGGGCATTTGTACGATGGAGAGCATAGAGTCCCAGCCCGACAGAGACTTGGATTGCACGGGTACGCCCAGAACGGGAAGTCGCGTTTTGGCGGCCAGCATGCCGGGCAAATGCGCAGCTCCGCCCGCTCCGCCAATAATCACCCGCAAACCGCGCTCAATCGCTGTTTCTGCATATTGGAACAGACGATCCGGCGTGCGGTGGGCAGAGACGACCTCCGCCTCGAAAGGAATTTGCAGTGTGGTTAGCGTGGCACACGCATGCTGCATGGTCTCCCAGTCGGATCGGGAGCCCATGACGACGCCAACTAGGGGCGAGGGGTGGTTCGGTGCGATGGGGGCGAGGGGCTGTTCACTCATCTGGCTGAAACGCTCGCGGTGGTAGTGGGTGCGCTCAAAAATGGCGTCGCAGTTTTAAGGGTGCCGGCTGCCGAGATGTAAAGAAACACCGCAATGGCCAAAACCCAGGCGCTCGCGCGAATAGCTTTGGTTTTGCCCAGCCGTAACGCGAACAAGCCCAGCACGATATAAACAATCAGACCGACGATCATGACGGTGACATAGTCAGGATTCACGCCGTAGCGCCAGAACATCAGATAGCTGGCGATCAGGGCGCTGACCAGTAAAACGGTATCGACAATATGCGGGGTAATTTTAACCCAGCGTGCCTTGAGCCGCGGCGAGTCTTTGAGCATCCAGATGCCGCGCAGGATAAAACCGATCAGGGAAAGGACAACGGCAAGTCCGTGAATATGGACTGATATTTGTGCGATGGTCATGCGCGCTCCGGCAGTGCGAGAAAACAAGCACACCATTAAACACCAAGGCTAGGATGAATGCCAGACGATTGAATTGGCCTCATCCCCCCGCCCTTGCGACAGGGCGGATGTTGCGGATGGATTTATTCGGGAACGCAGATTTCTCCTGCCCACATGGCCCGGGCGGTTTTCACCAGAAGATAAGCGATCAGTAACGTCAGGAATACGAACAGAAACCCACCGAGATAGGCATAAAATATCAAACCGGTGATCTGGTGCATGATCAGGGTTGCAATCGTCATTGCTGCGATCGGGAAGGTATAGGCCCAAAATGGCAGACCGAAGGGAATCGTCACAAACCGCTTGGCCTGGAAAAACAGCAGCAAGGTGATGAACAAGGCAAAGTTGTAGAGGATATGCCCCATGTCATCCAGCCCGCTCGGATGCAGCGCGTGCCAAGAAATAAACCCGACGGCCGGCGGCGCAATCATGATGAATAGCGTGGGCATCAGCTTGCTGGGCGTGGGCGCATGGAAAAAATAACGGTTCATCAGGATGGTGAGCAGGACAATCCAGAAAATCACCCCGATGCTGAAAAAGAACCACGAAATCTGAATATATCCGAGCGCGGCCCCGGTGATCGGAACCAATATGTTCCCCACGATCGGAATGAACCAGGCCGGGTTGGAGTGATGGATCTGGAATTTTTCGTGGTGAATCCAGTTGCTTAGAATAATGAGGGTAAACAGCAGCTGTAGCGGGGTGCCGATGCTCCATAGCCACAGGGCCAGCGTCTTGTTGAAGCTAAGTGCAATGATGCTGAGCAGAATCAGGTTAATAGAAATGGCGGGAAAGAAGCTCAGGCGAACCACATGATTGAATTCGGCGCGCACTTCACCGGGATATTTCACAAACTTTGCCAAGTAGGCCAGGGCGAGTATGCCGAACAGGCCGAAAGTGACATACGTGAATATCGTGCTGGTCGCGTGCGACCATTGCACTAATTGCTCGCCTTTATGCATGGCGATGGCGAAGCCTGCCATGCCCATGACCATGCCGAACATGGAAATCGGCATATGGGCCAATCGGCTGTGCGCGTTGTCTGCAGTTGATGATTCGGACATCTTTTTACTCCGTGGCATAGAGCGTTGTGATTGATTGCGCGTTATTAGTGGAAAAGGGCCGGCTTGTGCCCGGACGCGGGCAATTTCATATCAATTCGATCGGATATTATGATTAAATTTACTTATGATCAATAGAGTTTTTCAAAATGAATGTTCCCGATGGTTTGATTTCATCTGATTTGCTGTGGCTCAACTGGCTGCTGTTTATTGCTCTAATGGGGTTAGGGGTTTATCGCTCACCTTGGCGCGCCTTGTTGCATGCGCCGCAGCGTTTGAATCTGATCGCTGCCAGTGTGGTTTTTCTGGCAATGCTCTGGTTGTTCTCTTCCTCTGCGCTGCCTGGTTTGTCTTTGCACTTTTTGGGATTGACCGTCGTGACTTTGGTGGTTGGTTGGCCTCTGGCATTGGTCGTTGGCGGCGTGACCTTGTTGCTCCTGTCGCTGGCTGGGCAGATGGCGTTTTCGGGCATCGGGTTGGACATGCTTGGCATGGTGGTGCCGCCTGTACTCGTGACTGCCCTGATTAATGCGGGTGCCCAAAAACTGCTGCCTGCCAATTATTTCATTTATCTTTTTGTGAACAGCTTTTTATCGGCGATCCTCGGGGCAATGGCCGCGGCGCTAGCCTCGGCGAGTTTGATGCTGGTATTTGGCATTTACACTTGGGATGTGCTGACATCGAGCTATTTTCCCCTGCTGCCGATCCAATGGGTGCCAGAGGCCATGATCAACACCATGATCATTCTCGGTCTGACATTGCTTCGGCCCGATTGGGTCATTACTTTTGATGATCAGCGCTACTTTAAAAACTAAGCGTTTATTGTTTCGCATCGCGCTCGGCTTGAACCTGTTGGGATTGCAAGCCAGCGGCCGTTGGTGCAATTTGCAATTCCATTCAAGGTGAATTACTTTTGATTGGCTTTTATAACCCTTGTTTATCCGCGACTTTCCATGGCTTGATGGGTTGGCATGAAAATTGGATTAAATTCAAGCACTGCTCGCTTGTCGCGTGTAACGTGTTTTGCAACCGTCCCTCTCAGGAGAAGATCACAATGAAAAAATTGACCGTATTGATGTTGGCCGCTGGTTTGATGACTTCCGGTGCAGCGATGGCTGCTGGCGACGCGGCTGCCGGTAAGACTCTATATGATGCTTCCTGCGCTTCTTGCCACGGCATGCAGGCTCAAGGCCAAGGTATGTTCCCGAAACTGGCCGGCTTGACCTCAGAGCGCATCAAAACTACTTTGGTTGCGTTCAAGTCAGGTGATACAGCCACTTTGAAGAAAGAAGGCTTGGGTGGCCCTAACTCTGCCATCATGGCGCCAAACGCTGCGGGCCTGTCTGAGCAAGACATGGACAACCTGAGCGCGTACATCGCCACTCTGAAATAATTTTTCAGATTCCGGTTGATGATAAAAAGCCCCGATTTTCGGGGCTTTTTGCTTTCCGGCGGATAGCCTGTTGAATAAATTTAAGCAGCAGGGCGGGCGCGGTGTCGGGTGGTCAGATTTGGGTGCGCTGTTTCTCTTTTGAGATGTTGCTGTGACGCACGTCGTCGCCTTTCTGCTGGAAGATGACATATTCGGCAATGTTGGTGCAGTGATCGCCGACGCGTTCGATGGCGCGCATACAGGAGAGAATTCGCAAACCGACATCGGCAGAGTTGGGGTTTTCGTTCATATACTTCAGCAGGACCCGATGTACGGCGTTGTACTCCTCGTTGACGTGCGTGTCGCGGCGGATGATTTCTTCGGCGGCGATGGCGTCCAGTCGAATGAAGGCGTCAAGTGCGTCGTGCATCATGCCGCCAACGATGCGACCCATGACACGCAGATGGCCGATGAAGTCGGTATGGCGCAGGATGGGGCCGATCTCTTCGGCAATTCGTGCCATTTTTTCGGATTTGTCGCCGATACGTTCCAGGTCGGTAATGGCCTTGACGACCGACATGATGGTGCGCAGGTCATTGGCCATCGGCGAGTATCTCGCGATGATCTGAATGGCCAGCTCGTCAATGGATGATTCCATCCGATTGATTTCATAATCCTGTTTCAGGGCGCGTGCGCCGCGCTCGGCATCCCCGTCGAGCAGGTAAGCCAGCGCATCGGCGAAATGTTGTTCGGCGACCCCGCCCATGTTCATCAGCATCGTGCGCAATGCATTGATGTCTTCGTCGTAACGGGTCAGCGTGTGCGGCGTACCATTGTAGGAATCCATGAAAACTCTCCAGAAAAACATCAAAATATACGAAAAGGTTTGGCGAAGGCTGCACTTCACCGAAATGTCACCAATAACCGTCATAATGACGCATGTTGGCAGTACGGTTGAGGAATTTGTATTCTGACCGCGCCCGTCTGCAATTAACATCAATTGCACTATTCTATTTTATCCAAGTTGCGAAATTATGACCGAAACATCTTTAACGCCCGTCGCACCAGTTTTTATCAATCGCGAGTTGAGTTTGATTGCGTTTAACCGGCGCGTGCTTGAGTTGGCTCAGGATGTTTCGTTGCCCTTGTTGGAGCGGCTGAAGTTTCTATGTATCTCGTCATCCAATCTGGATGAGTTGTTCGAGGTGCGCATCGGATCGTTGACCCAGCAAATCAGAGTGGGGTTGAACCGCCCGGATGATTCCGGTCTGACACCGGGTGAGCAATTGGATCAAGTGTACACAGCGGCTCACAGTTTGGTGGCGGATCAATACCACACGCTGAATGATGAAGTTATTCCCGCATTGGCCGAGGAAGGAATTCATTTTCTTCGTCGCACCCACTGGAATGAAGCGCAATCCCTGTGGGTGAAGCAGTTCTTTCGCCGTGAATTGTTGCCGCTGCTGACGCCCTTGGGGCTCGACCCATCCCATCCGTTCCCTCGAATTCTTAATAAATCCCTGAATTTCGTCGTATCGCTGGAAGGTACCGACGATTATGGGCGTGAAGCCTGGATGGCAATTGTCCAGGCGCCTCGCGCATTGCCGCGGATCATTCGCATGGATGAAGAAGCATCGGGTACCAGCTCGAGTTTCGTGTTTTTGAGTTCAATCATTCACGCACACGTGCATGAGTTGTTCCCCGGCATGACGGTGACCGGCTGCTACCAGTTCCGAGTAACGCGGAACAGCGATCTGGCGGTTGCCGTCGACGACGACGATGATTTGCTCAAAACCTTGCAAGGCGGATTGTTCGAACGTAATTACGGCGATGCCGTTCGCCTGGAGGTTGCGGACAACTGCCCGCAAGAGATGATTGATTTTCTCTGTGACCGCTTCAAGTTGAACAATCAGGCGGTGTTTCAGGTGCATGGACCGGTTAATCTCAATCGCTTGATGGCACTGTATGGGTTGGTGAACCGGCCGGATCTAAAAGACGAACCGTTTACGCCGAAATTGAAGAAGGAATTCAGCAGCGAAGCCAATATTTTCGAAACCATCGAGCAGCGCGGCGCGGTCTTGTTACACCATCCGTATGAGTCGTTCATGCCGGTGGTCGAGTTTGTTCGCCAGGCGGCGAGCGATCCCAAAGTGGTTGCCATCAAGATGACGCTTTACCGCACTGGGCGGGACTCGGCGATTGTTGATGCGCTCGAGGCCGCAGCACGCGCCGGCAAGGAAGTGACGGCAGTGGTTGAACTCCGCGCCCGCTTCGATGAAGAGGCGAATATCGATATTACGACTCGCTTGCAGAAGGCGGGGGCGTATGTGGCTTATGGCATCGTAGGGTACAAAACCCACGCCAAGATGACGCTCGTCTTGCGCCGTGACGGCTCCCGCTTAAAACGCTTCGTCCATATGGGTACAGGTAACTACCATCCTGGCACGGCTCGTATTTACACCGATTTTGGCCTGTTGACGGACGACCGATTCCTCGGTGACGACGTGAACAAGTTGTTCATGCAGTTGACCGGATTGGGACGAGGTATGCGCCTGAAACGCATTCTGCAGTCGCCGTTCACGTTGCATAGTGGGATGCTTGATCGTATCGAACGTGAGATCGAGCATGCGCAGGCTGGGCGGAAGGCTTTGATTCGCGCCAAGATGAACGCATTGATAGACCGTCAGATCATCGAGGCACTCTACCGGGCCTCGCAGGCTGGCGTGCAAATCGATCTGATCATCCGCGGTGTGTGCTGCATTCAGCCCGGCATTGCGGGGTTGTCGGAAAATATCCGCGTGCGTTCAGTCATGGGGCGCTTTCTTGAGCACCCACGCGTGTTTTATTTTTTGAACGATGGTGACGATGAACTGTTCCTGTCGAGTGCCGACTGGATGCCGCGTAACTTTTTCGTCCGTGTGGAGACGTGTTTCCCGATCGATGCGCCTGAAATCAAAGCACGTGTCATCAATGAAGCGTTCGAGCGGTATCTGGCCGATAACACGGGTGCATGGTCACTGGAGGCCGATGGCCAATATCATCGCGTGAAGCGTCATCACAATGCCAAACCGCGCTCCGCACAACAGTCTTTGCTGGATGATTTGACTTGAGTAGAGGTTGTCCATTGTCTCAATCGAGCTCCTTGCGGCGAGCCGATTAAAGAAGGATCAGATTATCGCGGTGAATCAGTTCATCCTCTTCTGCGAATCCCAGTAGCTCAGCAATCGCGTTACTGGGTTGCCGACACAGCCTTTTCGCATGAGTGGAGCCGTAGTTGATAAGGCCGCGCCCCAAATCCGTGCCCGCTTCATCGACGATGCGCACCAGATCGCCGCGAGTGAACTCACCAGTGACTTCAAGGACGCCAATGGGCAGCAGGGAGCGACCGCCTTGGCGCAGCGCGGCGGCAGCGCCCGTGTCCACGCGAACCGTACCCCGGGCGCGCAATTGCCCGGCAAGCCATTGTTTTCGGGCGGCCAGTCGAGTTTGTGCCGGTTGAAAAACCGTGCCAACGCCGGATGTTCCCGCGGCCAGTTGGAGCAGAACGTGTGGTGTAGCGCCCGAGGCGACAACGGTTGCCGCTCCTGATTGGGCGGCGCGCTTGGCTGCCATGACCTTGGTGTACATGCCGCCACGCCCCAGTCGGCCACCTTCGGGGGAAGCCATGGTTTCAAGGGCGGGGTCTCCTGCTGTTACCTCGGTGAGTAGTCGCGCTGACGGGTTCTTGCGCGGATCGGCATCGAACAGCCCGAGCTGGTCGGTCAGAATGACCAGCACATCGGCTTCGACGAGATTCGCGACGAGTGCGGCCAGCGTGTCGTTATCACCAAAACGGATTTCATCGGTAGCGACGGTGTCGTTTTCGTTGACGACCGGCACCACGCCCAGGTCGAGGAGTGTGCGCAAGGTGCTGCGCGCATTGAGGTAGCGCTGGCGGTTTGACAGATCGTCGTGGGTAAGAAGAATCTGTGCCGTGTGGATGCCATGCCGAAGCAGTACGTCGGCATAGGCTTGCACCAAGCCCATCTGACCCACGGCAGCGGCGGCCTGGAGTTCGGGCAGGGCAGAGGGTCGCTCCGGCCATCCCAGCCGAGCCATCCCCTCGGCGACGGCACCGGAGGTAACGATCACGACTTCCCGCCCTTCGGCGCGCATCGCCGCGATTTGTTCCGCCCAGCGGTCGATTGCGGATAAGTCGAGGCCCGCGCCGTTCCCCGTCACCATGGCCGAGCCGATCTTGATGACCCATCGACGATCGGTTTTCAGGTGGGCGCGCAAATCAACCCCCGTATCAACCCCCATGGCAGGATTGGCGTCTCGTTCAACCATGGCGGATTACTCCTCGGTCCACTCAAGATCGGGATTATCGAATTTCGCGGGCGGAACGACAGGCGCCTTGGCCGCTTCGGCAGCTGCTGCCTGATCCGCTGCACGGGCCGCTTCCATGAACTCCATGATGGCCCAGACCAACGCGGTAGTACCCTGTTTTTCAAGGGCGCTGATTGCAAAAATAGGTCCCTTGAAATCCAGTTCGTGACGGAAGCGTTGGGTGAGCAAGTTGATTTGTTCGCTGCGTTCTTCTTCCAGCCATTGATCGATCTTGTTCAGGATCAGCCAACGCGGGCGCTCGGCCGAATGCGTCTGATGGCTTTCATCGTAACGCACCAGTTCCTCTTCGATAATGGCGACCGATTCGATCGGGTCCGCCTCGTCCAGCGGGGCGACATCCACGATGTGCAGCAACAGATTGGTACGCGCAAGATGACGCAAAAACTGATGGCCCAGCCCGGCTCCTTCGGCAGCCCCTTCAATCAAGCCCGGAATATCGGCGACCACAAAGCTGCGGTGCGGTTCAGGTGCAACCACGCCCAGATTGGGGTGCAGGGTGGTAAACGGGTAATCTGCCACCTTGGGTTTGGCCTGTGAAATGGCGCGGATCAGGGTGGATTTGCCCGCATTGGGCATGCCGAGCAAGCCGACATCGGCCAGTACCCGCAATTCCAGCAATAATCGGCGTTCATCGCCCGGCGTGCCTTCGGTTTTCTGGCGGGGCGCGCGGTTGGTGGAGCTTTTGAAACGGGCATTACCCAATCCGTGCCAGCCGCCTTGCGCTACCAGCAGTGGTTGGGCCGGGTCGAGCACCTCGCCCAGGATTTCGCCGGTGTCGATATCGTGCACCACGGTGCCGAGGGGTACGCGTACCCACAAATCGGCGCCTTTGGCTCCGGTCATGTTCGAGCCGCTGCCGTTTTCACCGCGTTGGGCTTCGTAGTGGCGCACAAAACGAAAGTCGGCCAGCGTGTTCAGGTTGGCATCACCCAGGAAATAAACACTGCCGCCGTCTCCGCCATCCCCGCCATCGGGGCCGCCATAAGGCACGTACTTTTCGCGGCGAAAGCCGATGACGCCGTTGCCGCCGTCCCCGGCCTTCACTTTTACTTTGGCTTCATCGACAAATTTCATGGAGTTTTACCTTGCGAACCGGCACACGCATTGATTTCAGCCGATAACACTAAATTGAATGGACTGGAAACACAAAAGCCCCGCTGAAACGGGGCTGGTGAAATCACTATTTTCCTGTAGACCTTAAAGCGCGACCAGAGTCACACTGGGCTTTATACAGGAACGATGCTCACGAAACGACGTGATTTGTCGCCTTTGACTTCAAACTTGACGGCACCATCGGTCAGTGCGAACAGGGTGTAGTCGCGACCGCAACCCACATTCGCGCCCGGGTGGAACTGGGTGCCACGCTGGCGCACGATGATGCTGCCCGCGCTGATAACTTGACCGCCGTAGCGCTTGACGCCGAGGCGCTTGCTTTCTGAGTCACGACCGTTTCGGGTCGAGCCGGCTGCTTTTTTATGTGCCATGACAAAACTCCAAACTAGGCTCAGAGGCAGGCACGCGGCCTGCCAAGAGCGAATTAACCATTAATGCTGGTGATTTTGATCTCGGTATACGCTTGGCGATGACCTTGATGCTTGCGATGATGCTTACGGCGACGGAACTTGATGATGTCCACTTTCTTGCCGCGACCCTGACCGATGATTTCGGCGGTCACGCTGGCGCCTGCCAAGGCAGGGGCGCCCACTTTGATGGCATCGCCGTCGGCGATCATCAGCACGCGGTCCAATGTGACTGCGCTGCCTTCTTCGCCTTCAAGCTTCTCAACCCGAAGCCATTCGCCGGGTTCTACGCGATATTGTTTACCGCCGGTGACTACTACTGCGTACATGATTGCATTTAACCTTTGTTCGGTTCGCGCACGCCAGCTTAATTTTAATTAAGAAAGCCAGACATTAAAGCAAGGCACGCGCTGTGATCTTATGGAAAGGCGGCGGATATTAGCGGCACATGAGTTCATCGTCAAGTTCAATTTGTCACGCCGGTGACGATAGCTGCTATGAAGGTAGTTGCAAAGTTTAGCAGGCTCATCAATACTCTATTCATGAAATATCGTCGACTGATCTCCTCAATCATGTTGCTGCTGGCTGTCTGGCTCCCGCTTGACAACGCCTTGGCGGGTGCCGTGGTGCAAGGTTGTCCGATGATGTCTCATGCCTTCGAGCGAGGCTTACACACCACGTTCATGCCCAACGCTGACCAGTCGACAAGTGACGGGGCGACCGACGCGCCACACTGCCCGATGATGCACATGGCCACCGACAATACATCATCATCGTCCGGCCATGACCAGTGCAGCAACGGTTGCACGCATTGCGGCTTGTGTTTGTTGCTGGGCGGTGTGGCCCTTCAGTTGAATGCACCGGCAATTCCGGTCACGCCCGTTTTGCCACATAAAATCATCTCCTCCCTGCCGGCGACGCACACTTCGGTGTCCGCTCCGCTGTTCCGTCCTCCCATCGCCTAACACCAGCTGGCGCGACTACCCGTGGGCTGCCTGCCTTCGGGGAAGTCGCGTGCTCGGGTAGTGGGCGAGTTCCTGTTTGTTATCCATGATGGTGATTTGCTGCCCGTGAAACGGGTGCGGATCGCGCAAACACTTGTCCATTGCCTCAACCGGATTTTAATTCCAACCCACTGTTGAGGGCTTAGTGATGCCAATTAAAAGTGCTTTTCAAGCCAATACGCGTCCGATCAACTCGTCGCGGCGTATTTTCATTCAAGGGTTAGTCGCAGGCGGCGTTATGGCCGCGCTTGGGCTTAACCCGGCCGAGGCTGCCACGATCAATGGCCGAAGGCAGCCGCCTTCCTTGCGCGGCACGGAGTTTGACCTTGTCATCGATGAACGGCCGGTCAATTTTACCGGACAACCGCGCACGGCGATGACGATCAACGGCTCGATTCCCGGCCCCACCTTGCGCTGGCGTGAGGGCGATGTGGTGACGTTGCGGGTGACGAACAGATTGAAGGTGTCGACCTCCCTGCACTGGCACGGCATCATCCTGCCGTTCGAGATGGATGGCGTGCCGGGGCTGACTTATGAGGGCATCGCCCCGGGCACCACCTTCACCTACCGTTTTCGGGTGGCGCAGTCTGGCACCTACTGGTACCACAGCCATACGGGCTTTCAGGAGCAGAATGCCGTATATGGAGCCATCGTGATTGATCCGGCGCAGTCGGATCGAGTGGCGTACGATCAAGATCATGTCGTGATGCTCAACGATTGGACGGATGCCAGTCCCGACTTTATCTTCAACCGACTAAAGACGGCCGACGGCTACTACAACTACGTCAAGCCCGATCTGATGGACCTGATTCGCCAGTCTGAAAAGATGGGTTTTGGCAAAGCCGTTGAAGACCGGTTGATGTGGGACAAGATGCGGATGAGCCCGCGCGACCTTCTGGATGTGACCGGCGCCACCTACACCTATCTGATGAACGGCAACACGCCGGCGGGTGACTGGACGGCGCTGTTCCGGCCCGGCGAGCGAATTCGACTGCGCTTTATCAATGGCTCGTCGATGAGCTATTTCGACGTGCGTATTCCCGGCCTGAAGATGACCGTAGTGGCGGCGGACGGCCAGGATGTGCACCCCGTGACGGTGGATGAATTCCGCATCGGGGTGGCTGAAATCTATGACGTGATTGTCGAGCCGGTAGCCGACCAGGCTTACTGCATTTTTGCCCAGTCTCTGGATCGTTCAGGCTATGCACGCGGGACGCTCACCCCGCATGTCGATCTGCGCGCGCCCATCCCGCCGATGGACCCGGTGCCCACCCTCAGCATGGCGGATATGGGTATGGCTATGTCCGGGATGGACATGGGTGATACCGATATGTCCGCCATGCACATGGGCAATCACGCCAAAGACAATAGCGGTGTGGGCAGCATGGGCGGCATGGATATGAGCCAGCAAAAACCCATGGCTGGTATGACTCATGATCAGACATCGCAACACGGCACTTCCGGCATGAAGATGGACAACCATGCGATGAAAGGCATGGCTGATCGGCAACCTGACGGGGCAGCCCATGGCGCGATGTCGCACAATCCCATGGATCTGCCGGGCTTGCATAACCGCAATCTCAAAGACGGCACGCTGAAAATCGATTGGCACCCCAAGACGGAACACGGTGTCGGGGTCGGCATGAGGGCACAACAGGTTTCCATGAGTCTGAGCGACCCGGGTGCGGGTTTGCGCAATAACGGTCGCAAAGTGCTTACCTACGGTGATCTGCGCGGTATCGACGGGCCAATTAGCCAGCAAGAACCGGCACGCGGCATCGAGCTGCATCTCACCGGCAATATGGATCGGTATATCTGGGGCTTTAATGGCGTCAGTTACCGTGATGCGGCTCCGATTGAGCTCAAATACGGCGAGACAGTCCGCATCGTGCTGATCAACGACACCATGATGAACCATCCCATTCATCTGCATGGTATGTGGAGCGAGCTCGAGAATGACCGTGGCGAGTATCTCGCGCGCAAACATACGCTCAGCGTCGCGCCCGGTCATGCGATCAGTTATCGCGTCAATGCCAACGCCATTGGCCGCTGGGCTTATCACTGTCACCTGCTCTACCACATGAACGCGGGCATGTTCCGTGAAGTTCGCGTGGTTTGATCATATCAACAGGAGCAAAAAAATGAAGACGATCCCTACTTTTCTGCCGCCCGTTGCCACCTTGCTGCTGGCGGTCACGACCTCTTTGGCCCAAGCTGCCGGGTATGAGACATCAGCCAATAATTCAGGCCATTATCAGGCGCCTTCTCTGGCCCAACAGCGGGCGGATGTAGCCGCTATGGTTGCCCAGTCCGCACGCCATGAAACCCACAGTCCGCTGATCTATAAGGTTATGATTGATCGACTGGAGCGGGATTTTGGCAACAAGGGCAACTACAGCCAGTTCGAAGGCCAGGCCTACATCGGCACCGATACCAACAAACTCTGGCTCAAGGGCGAGGGCAAACGGCTCGGCGGCAAGACCGAGGATGCCGACATCGAGGCTTATTACAGCCATGCCATCGCGGCCTTCTGGGATGCCCAGATCGGTATGCGGCATGATTTTTCAGCAGGTTCCATCCCGAGCCGCAACTGGCTGGGTTTCGGGGTTCAGGGTCTGGCGCCCTACAAGTTCGATACGTCTGCCACGGCTTATGTGGGCAATGAGGGACGCACGGCCCTGCGGCTTTCAAGTGAGTACGATTTTTTCATTACCCAGCGGCTCATTTTCTGGCCGGGCGTGGAATTGAATCTGTACGGCAAAAACGACCCGGAGCGGAATATCGGTCGCGGGTTGGCTGATTCCCGCCTCGTATTACGCCTGCGCTATGAAATCCGGCGGGAAATCGCGCCCTATGTGGGCATTCAGTGGACAAACAAATACGGCCAGACGGCCAGTTATGCCCGTACTAACGGGGAGGCGACAAGCGACATGCAGCTGATCGCCGGCCTGCGTTTGTGGTGGTAGCCGGATGCAAGCATCCGGTATCGATCTGTATGGGCCGAGCAGTCGCGGGGCGGTCTGATGACGATCCACCGACATCGATCCGCTTCGCGCTGCATGACAACGTTTTTATTTGGAGGGTATCGAAATGCCATTTTTTAATGAACATTGGGGAATGGGCGCTGGTTTTGGCGGCTTTGGCTTGATTTTTATGCTGCTGGGTGTGGTGGTAATGGCGCTCGTCGTCTTCGCCATTCTTCGTCTTTTGACAGGCAGCAATCGACCCGGGCCGACCGATCGGGAAGACCGTCGTGCCTTGAGTATTCTCGAGAAACGATTTGCGAACGGTGAAATCGATGAGGCGGAATACAACGAACGCCGCCGCATCCTGGAAGGGCGGGATCGGTCATGAACCAATCGCGACCGGTAAAAAATCACTTTTTAGGGGAAATGTGTCATGTCTCATGATTTTTCGAACAAATATCCAAACAAACCAGTACCAGCCGCTCAGCAGGACATGGCCATCGATTCACCCAAGCGACGGCATGCCTTGAAAACACTGGTTCAAGGGGCGGCCACCGTGCTGACCGGCGTCGCTTTAACGGAACAAATAACCACATCAGCCCAGGCACAGGCAATGGGGATGATGGGTGGCATGATGGGCGGTATGCCGGGACAGAATCAATCTGCCTCGATTTCCTCCGGCCTGTTCACTCATCCAATGCCCATACCGCCGCAACTCAAAGGAGAGGCAGACAGCTCGGGTGTGCGCACCTATGCGCTGAATGTCATGGCCGGGCAGCACAGCGAATTGGTGCCGGGTCTTAAAACCGCAACCTGGGGTTACAACGGCGCCATCCTGGGCCCAACGATCCGTGTGCCTCAGGGGAAACCCGTTCGTTTCGATATCAGTAACGGGCTCGATCAGTCCACGACCGTTCATTGGCATGGCGCCCACGTTCCCGGTCATGCCGATGGTGGGCCGCACAACCTGATCGCGGCGGGAAAACAGACCTCGGTCTCATTCTCATTGAATCAGCCTGCGGCCACTTTGTGGTATCACCCGCACCCGGATGGCCGGACCGGGCCACAGGTCTATGCCGGTCTGGCGGGTTTTCTGCTCGTCGACGACGGGTTGGATGCCCGACTCGGGATGCCACATACCTATGGTGTCGACGATTTTCCCGTCGTGATCCAGGATCGCCGCATCACAGAAACGGGCCAGTTGGATTACATGGATTCCATGATGGATATCATGGGGATGAAGGGTGACCGGTTTCTCGTCAATGGTGTTGAACAGCCCTTTGTCGCGGTACCGGGCCAATGGATTCGACTGCGCCTGCTCAATGGCTCCAATGCACGTATCTACAACCTCTGCTTCGCCGATGAACGCCCCTTCCACGTGGTGGCAAGCGATGCGGGTTTGCTCGAACAACCGGTAAAACGAACTGAACTTGTTCTGGCACCCGCCGAACGCGCCGAAATCATGGTCGATCTTAACGACATGCAGGGTAAGAAACTGGTGCTGCGGAGCGATTCGGCCAAAGTGATTCCCGGGCTGAATCGCATGCCTATGGCTACGGATGGATACGATAAAGGCCGCTTTGACCTGCTGGAATTTCGTGTGGGGGCGCCCACGGCAAAAACAGGCCATTTGCCCGAACGAATGGCGTCGATCCCCACGCTCAAGGCAGATGCGCCAATACGCAAATTTACCTTGCAGGACATGAATATGGGCAAGATGCGTCGCATGATGATGGGCGGGGGATTGCAGTCTGATAACAAGTCCACCGGCCCGGGTGGGATGAGCATGGGGATCGGTGGCCGCCATCTGTTTTCGATCAATGACCAGTACATGAACCCCAAGGTCATCAACGAGCGCGTCAAACTCGGCAGCACGGAAATCTGGCATGTAGCCAATGACGGCATGATGGCGCACCCCTTTCATATCCACGGCATCTCATTTCAGGTGTTAAGCCGTGATGGTGCCCAACCGCCGGCTTATGAGCGGGGGTGGAAAGATGTCGTGCTGGTTCACAGTGGCCAAACGGTGCAACTGATCGCACGGTTCGACCAACCCGCCGGCGACGATCATCCCTTCATGTATCACTGCCATATTCTCGAACACGAAGACAACGGCATGATGGGCCAATTTACCGTGAGTTGAAAAAGGACTAAAGGTGTACTCGTTGGCCTCCGGTCTTGATCGCCGGGTTCGCACTTCGGTTGTCCCTCGGAAGCGCGTTGTGCGGTGCCAGCGTTCTACCGGATGGTGTTTCGACGATTTTAGTTCTTAAGGTGTTCTTGTTGTATCAAGATGTTAGGAGTATTGATCATGCCTTTCTTATCGCCTTCGCCGTGGTGTTTGACCCGGTGGGTTTTGACTCGGAGCCTGATGCCGATTCAGCATTCGTTGCGCACGCTGGGCATGTTGCTGATCGTTATCCTCGCTCTGTCGGGGCTGGCACAAGCCGGTCAGAACACGTCGGGTCGTTCAGAACAACCCGTCTTTTCAATAAGTCCGGATGCCACGCTTTCACTTCAGGAAGCCGAACAGTTGGCGGTGCAGAATGATCAGGGTTTGGCTGCTGCGGTAGCGACCGAATCGGCAGAAACCAGTTCGGCCAAGGCGGCCGATCAACTGCCCGACCCTGAGATTTCGCTCGGTGTATCGAGTCTGCCGCTCGATACCTTCAGTTTCACGCAGACGCCCATGACGACCACGGAGGTCTCGATCAGCCAGTCTTTGCCACCGGGCGACACCTTGGCGCAGCGTGCCCTGGCCGCCGACGCGAAGATACAGGCCGCAACCGCAAACATCGCCGTGCAGCAACAGATACTGCGGCGTGAAGTGGGCCGGTTCTGGTTGACCGTCTACCGCGATCAGCAAACGCTGGCGCTGCTTGCACAGGAGAAGTCGTTGTATCAGCGCCTTCTGCGCAGTGCGCAAACGGCCTACAGCACCGGACGGGCCCGAGCGACGGATCTGGTTCGATTGCAAGTGCGCTTGGCGGAACTGGATGATCGCATCGACCGCCAGCGGGGCAGTACGGCGGCGACGAAAGCACGCCTGGCCCGCTGGATCGGGGCACGGGCACAGCAAGATTGGCCCACGGCTCTGCCTTCCGCGCTGACAACCCTGCCCGAGGGGTCTGTGGAGCATCAACCTGAAATCAAAGCCTTGCAGGCGAATCTGGCCGAGGCCCGCGCGCAAACGGGCGAGGCGCGTGCCGCGTTCAAACCGAAGTTCGGTGTCTCGCTCGGGTACGGCATCAAGGCGGGCAACCAGCCGGATACGGTGAGTGTGGGGGTGAGCATGAGCTTGCCGCTCTTCACCGGTGAACGCCAGGCGCCCCTGCTGGCGGCGGCGCAAAAACGGCAACAGGCGCGGCAATTGGCGCTGGAAAGCCGTGCCGCCGATTTTCATGCCGAGGCGCAGTCGCTCAACGCCGATGTGGACAGCCTGACGAGTCGGATCGATCGTTACGATCGGCAGATTCTGCCTAAACTCAGGCAGGTCGCGACCTTGGCGCAAAACCAGTTTGGCTCTGGCAGCGGAGATTTTACGGCCATTATCGATGCTGAACAGGCCGAAATTACCGGTCGTCAACAACGCCTCGATTTAACGATTGATCGCGCCCAACGCTTGATCGATCTGCGTTACCTTCTGGAGAATCCCGCATGAAATCCTCAAAGAATAAAATCAGGCTGATCGCCGTCGTGTCGACCGGTATGGCCGCTGGCGCGGGTGCGCTGATTTGGGCGCACACGCCGATCAACTTCATTCGCCCGGTGCTGGCGGAAGCGACGCAATCGCCTTCAGCGTCCTCGTCGCAGGGAGATCAGACGCATAAAGCAACGACGGCAGGCACCGATGCCAAGTTCGTGACCAAGTACACCTGCCCGATGCATCCGCAAATCATCGAGGATCATCCGGGCACCTGCCCGATTTGCGGCATGGATCTGGTAGCGAAGCAGTTCCCGGCCAAATCATCCGATCAAAGCGCGGCACCGGCGTCAGCCGATACATCGCACGATCATGCGGGGCATGCCGCGGCAACCGCAGCGCCTTCGTCCTCCGGGCCTAAGGCCGAGAAATCGACATCCGATGCCAAGTTCGTGACCAAGTACACCTGCCCGATGCACCCGCAAATCATCGAGGATCATCCGGGCACCTGCCCGATTTGCGGCATGGATCTGGTGGCGAAGCAGTTTCCGGCCAAATCATCCGATCAAAGCGCGGCACCGGCGTCAGCCGATGCGTCGCACGATCATGCAGGGCATACCGAAACCGCGGCAACCGCAGCGCCGTCGTCCTCCGGGCCCAAGGCCGAGAAATCCGCATCCGATGCCAAGTTCGTGACCAAATACACCTGCCCGATGCACCCGCAAATCATCGAGGATCATCCGGGAAATTGCCCGATTTGCGGCATGACCTTGGTGCCGAAACTGTTCCCTGCCGGGACGAAAGACAATACCGGCAGCGCCGCCGCCAAAACGGAGCAGACAGCACCGGCACCCGTGGCGAGCAATTCGGCGCCGTTGCCGGAGGTGGCGGTGCCACAGCGTACTTTGCGCGACATGAACGTGGTGATGGCCCGTGCCCAGTGGCGCAACCTGACCCGCCAGATTCATAGCGTCGGGCTGGTGGCGCTGGATGAAAACCGCTTGTCGCATGTTCATCCGCGCGCAAGCGGCTGGGTAGAAACGCTGAATGTCCGCGCCCTAGGCGATACCGTTAAAAAGGGTGAAACTCTGCTGACTGTGTATTCGCCCGATATTCTCTCGGCAGAGAAGGATTTTCTGGTTGCGCAGAAAAGCGGCATGTCCGAGATGCGCGACGCGGCGCGAGATCGCCTGCGTCTGCTGAATGTCCCCGAATCGGTGATCGAGCAGATTGCCCGCACGGGCAAGGTGGCGCGCACCATTCCGGTATTGGCACCGCAATCGGGTTATATCTCGGTCATCAATTTGCGCGATGGCATGTATGTCACCCCCAATCTGGACATGTTCACCATCGCCGATGCAAGCAAGATCTGGGTACAGGTCGAGGTGCTGCCGCGGGATATGGAGCAGGTCGCGGTGGGGCAGCCGGCCGAGATGACCGTCGATGGCGTGCCGGGCCGGGTCTGGAAGGGCACGGTTGATTTTATCTACCCCGAACTCGATCCCAAATCGCGCACACTCAAGGTGCGCCTGGTATTTGATAACCCAGATGGCGTGCTCAAACCCAACCAGTTCGCCGAAGTCGGCATTCGGGGGGTGGCGCAGGCCGATGTGCTGACCGTGCCGACGACAGCCGTCATTCCAACCCCGCAGGGCGCCCGCGTGGTGCGGAAAAATGCCGATGGCAGCTTCCAGCCGGTTCGGGTGGAGGTGGGGCAATCGGCAGATGGCTGGACGCAGATCACCGCAGGGCTGTCGCCCGACGACACGGTGGTTGCCTCCGGGCAATTCTTGATCGACTCGGAAAGCGCCATCCAGGCTTCCTTCGCCCGCATGACCGGCACCGCGCAGCCCGCTGACGACGCGGCACCGGCAGCGTCCGGCCACCACAATCATTAAGGGAGCGATGTCATGTTAAAAGCCGTGATTGACGCCTCGATCAATAATCGAGTGCTGGTGCTCCTGCTGGCCGCCATTCTGGCGGTGGTCGGCTGGTATTCGTGGAAAGCCACGCCGCTGGATGCGATTCCCGACCTGTCCGATACCCAGGTCATCATTAAAACCACCTATCCCGGCCAGTCGCCCCAGGTGGTGCAGGATCAGGTGACCTATCCGTTGACGACGGCATTGCTCGCCGTGCCCGGCTCGACGGCGGTGCGGGGTTATTCGTTCTATGGCGATTCGTATATTTACGTCACGTTCAAGGATGGCACGAACCTGTATTGGGCGCGTTCAAGGGTACTTGAGTATCTCAATCAGGCACGTTCCAGCCTGCCTGCTGGCGTGGAACCACAACTTGGCCCGGATGCGACGGGCGTAGGTTGGGTGTATGAGTACGCGCTCACCGACCCTTCGGGCCAGATGAATCTGTCGCAACTGACGACCTTGCAGAACTGGTTCTTGAAATTCCAGTTGCAGACTGTGTCTGGAGTTTCGGAAGTTGCGACGGTGGGCGGCATGGTGCGCGAGTACCAGATCGTGGTGGATCCCGATCGTCTACGTGCGTTCGGCGTATCGCTCGCCACGCTGCGCAAGGCCGTGGCCGATGCCAACAAGGAAGTCGGCGGCGGGGTGCTGGAGCTCGGTGGCGCAGAATACATGGTCACCAGCCGGGGCTATCTCAAAAGCGTGGCCGATATCGAGCGCATTCCGGTGGGCGTGACTCAAAGCGGCACGCCGATTCTGGTGCGGGATCTCGGTACGGTTCGCCTGGGACCTGCGCCGCGTCGAGGGGTAGCTGATCTCGATGGCAAAGGCGAGGTGGTCGGCGGCATCATTGTGATGCGCTCCGGTGAGAACGCGCGTCAGGTCATCGATGCGGTGAAGACCAAAATCGAACACCTAAAACCAAGCTTGCCCAAAGGCGTGGAAATCGTGCCGGTATATGACCGCTCCGGCGTCATCAACCGGGCGGTGGATACCCTGAGCAGCAAACTGGTCGAGGAATTCCTCGTGGTGGCGCTGGTGTGTGCGATTTTCCTATGGCATCTGCGTTCGGCGCTCGTGGCGATCATCGGCCTACCCTTGGGCGTGTTGATGGCCTTCATCGTGATGCACGCGCAGGGCATCAACGCCAACATCATGTCGCTCGGTGGCATTGCGATTGCCATCGGCGCGATGGTCGATGCCGCCATCGTGATGATCGAAAATGCCCACCGGCATCTGGTGGCGTGGCGCGAGACGCACGGCAGCCCGCCCAAAGGTGACGATCATTGGCGCTTGATCGCCCAATCAGCGGGAGAGGTCGGGCCGGCGCTGTTTTTCTCGCTGCTCATCATCACCCTGTCGTTCATTCCTGTATTTACCCTGCAAGCACAGGAAGGGCGCATGTTCGCCCCACTGGCTTTCACCAAAACCTATGCGATGGCGGCGGCGGCGGGTCTGGCAATCACCTTGATCCCGGTGTTGATGGGCTACTTCATTCGTGGACGCATTCCACGAGAGGAAGCCAATCCGCTCAATCGCTTCTTGATTGCGCTCTACCGTCCGGTGTTGCATACGGTGCTGCGTTTCCCCAAAACCCTGATGGCGATCAGTCTGATCTTCGTGCTATCCGCGGTATTGCCTTTGGCCGGGGTTGGCGGGTATCTGGCCCCGCTCAAATGGGTGGGCAGCAGCGCGTGGCAGTTGCACGTCAGCGACTGGCAAAACGATTGGGCCAAGCGTTGGGCAAGCACGTTCTCGTTCGCGCCCAAAATAGCGGAACTGGGCCGGGGCTTGGGTAGTGAGTTCATGCCGACACTGGATGAAGGCGACTTGCTTTATATGCCCACCACCGCGCCGGGGTTATCCATTGGCGATGCGCGCTTGCTGTTGCAGCAGGTCGACGCGCTGATTGCCGAAGAACCGGTAGTTAAATCAGTGTTCGGCAAAATCGGCCGGGCAGACACGGCCACCGATCCCGCGCCGCTGACCATGATCGAGACCACGATTCAGTTCAAGCCCAAAAGCGAATGGCCTGCGGGCATGACGCTGCAAAAAGTGATCGACAACCTCAATCAGAAGATTCAGTTCCCGGGGCTGAACAATGCCTGGGTCATGCCGATCAAGACCCGAATCGACATGCAGACCACCGGCATTCAAACCCCGGTTGGCGTCAAGATCACCGGGCCCGATCTTCATCAGATCGACCGCATCGGCAAACAGGTCGAGGCGGTGTTGCAGACCGTGCCCGGCACGCAGACGGCCTACGCCGACCGTACCAACGGCGGGCGTTATATCGAAATCACACCGGATCGCATCAAGGCCGCGCGTTTCGGTTTGAACATCGGTGAAATTCAGGATGTCATCAGCTCGGCGGTCGGCGGGGTGGAAGTGACGCAAACCGTCGAAGGGCTGGAGCGTTTTCCTGTGAGTATTCGTTATCCGCGCGCCGATCGGGATAGCGTGAGCAAGCTCAAGGACTTGCCGATTGTGACACCGACCGGCGCCACGGTGGCGTTGGGGCAGATTGCCACGGTTCAGGTCACCGATGGTCCGCCCATGATCCGCTCCGAGGACAGCCGCCCCGCTGGTTTCGTGTTCGTCACCACCCAAGGGGTCGATCTGGGTAGTTATGTCAACAATGCGCGTCGGATCGTCGATGCCAAGGTGAAGTTGCCGCCGGGCTATGCCATCAGCTGGACGGGTCAATATCAGTACCTGCAACGGGCCACGGAGCGCCTCAAGCAGGTGGTGCCCCTGACTCTTGCGATCATTTTCGTGCTGTTATTCCTGATCTTCCGGCATGGCGGCAAGGCCAGCCTGATTATGGTGACGCTCCCGTTCGCACTGGTCGGCGGCTTCTGGCTGTTGTGGGCCTTGGGGTTCGAGTTGTCGATTGCGGTCGCGGTCGGCTTCATCGCGCTGGCCGGCGTGGCCGCTGAATTTGGCGTGGTGATGTTGATCTATCTCGATCACGCCATCGAGGATCGGCGCCGCGCCGGGCGGCTGAACACCCGAACCGATCTGCGAGATGCCATCATGGAAGGCGCGGTGCTGCGCGTTCGCCCTAAAGCGATGACCGTGGCGGTGATTCTGGCAGGCCTGATCCCGATTCTGGTCGGACACGGTACCGGTTCGGAAGTCATGAGCCGCATCGCCGCCCCCATGATCGGCGGCATGATCACCGCCCCGTTACTCTCCATGCTGCTGTTGCCCGCCGTGTACTGGCTCTGGCAGCGACGGCATTTGCCAGCAGGATAAGTAAGATGCCTTGTGTGATGGCAAAGGTGCGCGCGGTATCTCGTTTCACAAAAATTTGTTATAAGAAGCGCTCGCACCACAATGGAGAACACGGACTATGGCAACAGCAATCAATGGTTTGCGCGGCATGACGGACGCGATGCTGCAGGAATGTAAAGCACAGGGCATCAAGGATGTCGATCAACTCACAGACGCACTGGCCAGCCCGGCTGCGCGCAAACAATGGGCGGACAAATTGGGCGAAACCACACAGGATGTGCTGGCCATTGCCAATCGGGCCGATCTTTCGCGCATCAACGGCGTGGGCGGCGTGTTCAGTGACTTGCTGGAAGCATCCGGCGTGGATACGGTCAAAGAACTGGCGCATCGCCGCCCTGACAACCTGCATGAAAAAATGGCGCAAGTGAATGCGGATAAGACACTCGCAACGCGCACCCCGACAGAGGCGGAATGCGCCGAGTGGGTCGAGCAAGCCAAGGCCCTGGGTGGAAAAATCACGTACTGATTCTGTGCGTCCTCTTGGGAGGCGTACCATCGATCCGTGAACGCTTCCCTCGTCAGATTCCTTAATTCCAGACTTTATGTCTGGATTTTTTTATCTTTTGATATCCCGATAGAAGTTTTCATGCGGCCCAATCGCTTCGAGATAGATTAGCCGCACCGCTTCATCAAGCGTGTAACCAAGCAGATACAGCTGGTTATGGCTGTGGAATTTGTACACAAATAAATCAGCAAGATCCCCCTTCTTTCGCTCCCCGACGCTGGGATTAGCCGCCACTACCGCTGCGGCGATATCGACATCGGCGGCCACCTGGTCATGAAGTTTCTTGTAGGCACGGGCAAAACGGCGGGTTTGTTTGAGCGCGAAGCTCATCAACACGACTTTCTAGGAATGAAAGCGGTAGCCTCTTCGCGAGGTTCGGCCAAGGAGACCAGTGATTCGGCAATGAAGCTAACAGGCAGATCAGGATTATCAAGTGCAGCACGCCCCACCTTTGCCCAATATTCGACTTGGCCTGCAATACTGCGGTGCTCAGTCAATGCCTCACTGCGCGCCTGCTCATAGAGAGTCTGGTCAATTCGGATCGAAGTGGATGTCATTTTGCTTTGCCTCCTGTGTTGCCACAATTGTAGTAGTGGGCGCTGCTGCTTTCAATTCGCGCTGCTCGACACTGCGCGAATCAACTCACTTGGATATTCCAGATGGCCGAGCCGATGGTATACAGGCCAAAGCCGAGCACGGCGCCACCGGCGATCCAGCGAACCCATTTTTTACGGGTTAGGGCGGAGAGTTGCGCGGCGAACGCGCCCATCAGTAACAGGTTTGGCAAGGTGCCGAGGCCAAACCCCAGCATCAGCAGTGCGCCTTGTGTCGCGCTGCCTGCCGAAAGCGCCCAGATAAGCACGCTGTACACCAGCCCGCAGGGCAGCCAGCCCCAAACAAACCCCAGTAATAACGCCTGTTTCGGAGTTTTAACGGGCATCAACCGGCGACCCAGTGGCTCGATGTAGCGCCACAGGCGTGAACCGACGCGTTCGATGCGCGTAAGCCCAAACCACCAGCCGCCCACGTACAAACCCATCAAAACCATAAAGCCGCCGGCAACCATGAGCAGATAAAGCTGGGCATGTTGCATCGGGATCAGCGATAAGCCGAACGCACCGATCAATCCGGCAATGGCACCGGCGATCACATAAGATGAGATGCGCGCAAGGTTATAGGCAAGCAGATAAGGCAATAGCTGGCCGGGCGTGGCGCGTTTTTCGGGTGGCAGGCCGAAGGTGAGTGCGCCGACAATGCCGCCGCACATGCCGATACAATGTACGCCGCCAAAAAATCCGACCAGTAAGGCCGCCCAAAATGTCATGTCTGCGGGCATGTGTGCTCCGATGGTGTTCGCGCAAAATTGAACAATTCAGACAGCGATACTGCCTCTTGATTCCCGTACGGGTATAACCAACACTGACAAAATGAATTCTACGCTAAATGAACCACAGGATGCCGCTGCCCCACAGTCGGCACCGTTATCAACTGAGCCAGCCGACATTATCGATTTTTTACGTGCGAATCTGGCCGAGCTGCCGCTTGTCGATCAACCAGCACTGTCTCGCCGGTTGGCTGGGGCTGAGCGTGCCTTGCAGCAGAATCGGCTGGATGCGGGTCGGCTGGCCGAGCTGGTCACGGCTTTCGAGGCCAGTGCGGCCTTGTTGACGGAGCGGCGTTCGGCAGAATTGAACATCGATTATCCTGCAGAGCTGCCCGTCAGCGGCCAGCGCGAGGCGATCATGGATTTGATCCGCGCGCATCCGGTGGTGATCGTGGCGGGGGAGACCGGTTCCGGCAAAACTACTCAGTTGCCCAAGATGCTGCTGGAGCTGGGCTTTGGCGTTAAAGGCCAGATTGGCCACACCCAGCCTCGGCGCATCGCGGCGCGAAACGTGGCTAGCCGATTAGCCGAAGAGCTGGGCGTGACGGGCGCGGGCGTGGTCGGCTACAAGGTGCGTTTTTCCGATCAAACCCGTGCGAGCAGTCGCGTCGCGGTGATGACTGATGGCATTTTGTTGGCCGAAATTCACAGCGATCCTGATCTGTTGCGCTACGACGCGCTCATTATTGATGAAGCGCACGAACGCAGCCTGAATATCGATTTTCTGCTCGGCATCGTGCGCCGCTTGCTCGATCGTCGTCCTGATTTTCGTTTGGTGATTACCTCCGCCACCATCGACACCGCCCGATTTGCTCGGCATTTCGCCGGTACGGACGCGTCGGGCGAACCGCAACCCGCGCCGGTTATCACCGTGGCAGGGCGGAGTTTCCCGGTCGAATATCGCTATCGGTCATTGACTGCACCACAGAATGACAACGACACTGAGACGGAGGAAGAACGGGATCTGCCCGCCGCCGTCGTGGCTGCTGTCGATGAATTACATGCAGAGGCGCAAACCACCGGCGGGGGCGACATTCTGGTCTTCCTGCCGGGCGAGCGGGAAATCCGCGAGTGCGCCCACCGGCTGGGTCGGCATGGTTTGCGCCATACGGAGATTTTGCCGTTGTTTGCGCGCCTGTCCGCCGCCGAGCAGCAGCGCATTTTCGCGCAGCACACGGGCCGGCGCATCGTGCTGACCACGAACGTCGCCGAAACGTCACTCACCGTGCCCGGCATTCTTTATGTGATCGATTCGGGCTTGGCGCGAATTGCCCGTTACAGCCCGCGCTCACGGGTGCAAAAGCTGGCGGTGGAAGCGATTTCGCAAGCATCGGCGAACCAGCGTGCGGGCCGTTGTGGCCGAATCGCGCCGGGGGTGTGCATTCGCCTGTTTGATGAGGCCGATTACGCTGGCCGACCGGCGTTCACCGATCCCGAAATTCTGCGCACCAACCTCGCCTCGGTGGTGTTACGCATGATCGAATTGCGTTTGGGCGAGCCGGAGCATTTCCCGTTCATTGAACCGCCCGATTCACGGCAACTCGCCGGTGCCCGCCGTTTGTTGTTCGAATTGGGCGCGCTCGACGAGCGCCAGCGCATCACGCCATTGGGGCGCCAACTGGCGCGCTTGCCGGTCGATCCGACCTTAGGCAGGATGGTGTTATCAAACTTATCGAAGGCAGACGCCACCTCGGTGGATATCCTGATCGTCGTGGCCTTCCTGTCGATACAAGACCCGCGTGAACGCCCAGCCGATCACGCGCAGGCCGCCGATCAAGCGCAACAGGCGTTCCGCTTGGCCGACTCGGATTTCGCGGGCATTCTGGCCCTGTGGGATCAATGGCATACCGTGGTGCGACACGAGAACCAGCGCAAGCGGCGCGACTGGGCGAAAAAGCATTTCCTCTCGTATAACCGGCTGCTGGAATGGCACGATCTGTTCGGCCAGTTGCGTGAACAAGCCGATGAAATCGGGCGGGTGAAATTACCCGATCCTTTGCCCTTGCCTGTGATGACAGATGGCGATGAAGCGCCACTGCGTGCGCGACTTGATGCTCTGCATCAGGCAATGCTGCCTGGTTTGCTGGCGCAGATTGGCCTGCGCGATGAAGCCACGCGAACAGATAAAAACACGCCAAAAGACAGCCGCGACCAACGCGGCAAGAAGCAGCGTACGCCGACGATCTACATCGGCGCGAACAATCGCCGCTTCCAGATTTTCCCCGGCTCCCAACTGGCCAAAACCCAGCCCAAATGGCTTATGAGCGCAGAAATCGTAGAGACGACCCGCGTCTACGCGCGCATGAACGCCACCATCAATCCGCGCTGGATCGAGGATATGGCCGCGCATCTGACCACGCGTGAATACAGCGAACCGCGCTGGGATCAACGGGGCGGACGCGTGGCCGCCTTTGAAACCGTCAAACTGTTCGGCTTGCCGATTGTGACCAAGCGACGGATCGATTTTGGCCGCATTGATCCGCTGGGCGCGCGCGCGATCTTTATTCGTGCCGCCTTGGTTGAAGGGGAATTCGATAGCGGGCTCAAATTTTGGCGACACAATCAAGCCCTGATCGACGAAATTCGGGAAATCGAAGCGCGTAATCGCCGCCCCGATTTGCTGATTGATGATCAAACCCTGTTCGATTTTTACGAAACCCACCTGCCTGCGGAAGTCTACGACGCGCATACGCTGGTGCGCTGGTTGAAAACCATCACGCCCAAACAGCCCGATGTGCTCTGCATGACGCGCGATGATCTGCTGGCGCGTGAGCCGGTCGAGCTCGATCCCGCGGGTTTCCCCGATCGGTTGTCGATGGGCGCGTTCAGCTTGCCGCTGGCTTATCACTTCGCGCCCGGCAGCGCGGATGATGGTGTCACCCTGCGTCTGCCGTTGGCGGCACTCAAACAAATCGATGCCGATCGGGCCAGCCACCTCATCCCTGGTTTGCGCCGTGAAAAGATCGAAGCGCTGATTCGCAGCCTGCCCAAAGCCGACCGCCGCCATTTCGTGCCCGCGCCGGAATTTGCAGCTTCCGTTAATGAACGGGTGTCCGTTGATCGTGGCGGCCTGCCGGCGCAAGTGGCCGAACAACTGGCCCGCATGACAGGGCACAAAATCACCGCCGATGCCTTCGATGAACGCAGGCTGGAACCACATTTGCGGATGCGATTTGCCTTGATCGACGCCAAGCAGACCGACCCGGATAAGCAAATCATCGATGCCGACCGCGATCTTTCAGCCCTGCGGGCGCGTCACGCCGCCGCAGCCGAGCGTGCCCTGGTTGAGCGCACGCGCCATCGACTGGAACGCGATGACCTCATCGACTGGTCGTTCGGCGAACTGCCCGAAAGCCTCACGGTAGAAGAGCTCGGCGCTGAACTCACCGCGTACCCCGCCTTGATCGATCAGGGCGACTGCGCCGAAGTGCGCCTGTTCGATGCGCCGGAACGTGCCGTGCTGGCGCACCGCTCCGGCGTGGTACGCTTGATGCTTATCGCCCTGGGCGAGCAGATTCGGCATTTGAGCCAATACCTCAAACAAGAGCGCAGCCTCGACCCGGCGCGGTTGCAATACAGCCAATGGTCGAACACACGCCCTTTGCCCGCTTTTGGTTTGACCTTGCCCCAACGGCGCGATGCCGCGTTCGATCAGGCGTTAATTGCTCGCAGCATCGCCAAACTCGCCGTAGACGCCTTACCCTTCATTCGAGACGAGTCCACATTCCGTGCCCGCGTCGAACGATTGAAGCCCCAACTGGATGATACGGTGCGCCGATTGGCAGCCCAAATACGCACGATCTTCGCGCAACATCAGGCCCTGCGCGCCAAACTCAAAGGCCGCCTGCCCCTGTCGCAAATCGAAGCCGCGCGCGAAATTGCCGAACAATTCGATTTATTGTTCTACCCCGGCATGATCTGGAACACCCCGCAAACCCTGCTCGACAACCTGCCGCGCTACCTCACCGCCGCTGAAAAACGCCTAGAAAAAATCGACCGCCACCCCGAACGCGACCGCATGTTGCGCGTACAGTTCATGCCCGTCTGCGCCCGCGTCACAGACAAAATCACCGCAACCGCACCCACCCCGGAAGCGTTCGCAGCACTCAATCAATTGCATGAACAACTCGAAGAATGGCGCGTCGCCACCTTCGCGCAAGAACTGGCCCGCAAAGGCGCACCCGGCGCCAAAGAAATCGAGCAAGCCATCAAACAACTTTCGCATTAACAATGAGCCTGCGTAACCTTACGTGGTCAATTATCAGGGTTTCATTTAGCGAAGATCGGGCCGTTGCAGCGTTGATTATCGCAACTGGGTTGACAGATCGGGCGATCACAGTAAGCTCGAAACAAATCACGAACCTGATTGAGTAATGTTGGCGAAGGAGTGTTTATACAAATCTATGAAGCCCTCTATTTCTTAATCAGGTATTTAAATCAAAAGGGATAGGTGAGCGGCGACAGTGTTATACATCCACCCTCAACCGAAATATACGCCTGCCAAGGCGTATATTGCTTGTTATGCGGCAGGAAAGGGCGCGGCGAAATGCTGACGGTAGAAGGTTGGTCATGAATCAAGAGTGGATTCTTCAAACAAAAGAAACTCGCCGAGCGTTCTCAAACGCGACCTGGGTTCCATTGAGGGCATCCATTAATGACGAGAAGGGAAATGTTAAAAACATTGGCTACATCAGCGAATATTTTGGTTGCGGGTCTGCCGCGTTTCCACCAGAGAATCGGAAATTGGTTGAGGAGCGCCTAGGCTGGAGTGATATCGGAATAGGTCATACCGTAGCGCCTTATGCTTACGAAGATGGCTATTACGCATCCATTGATCAGTTTCAGTACAACGATAAAGAGCCAATAGGCGTTAATCTCGTCTTTGAACATCCTCAGCCTGTTGTTGGTGGAAAACAATTGATATTGAATCCTGATCTTGTCGTTGCGCTCCGCCTGATAAAAGAAGGAACTAACTGGGTTAGACCCGAAGAGAATTTCGTTGTAGTGGCCCGCGAGAGTTTTGATGACAAAGGCGAACATCGCCTGATCGAAATCAAGCGAGAATTTCTCGTTGACTATTTGGCCGCAAGAAATCTTTCGCTTCGCCTCTCTTATTACCGCCAAAGAGTGGAGAACGTACCTCTGCTTAAAGGCAGCGAGTACGCAAACCTAAAAGAACATCGAGAGGAGCGAGACGGCGGCCGATTTGAGCTTCTAATTCGCGGCATTAATGACGTTTTCGGAGGTGGCTGGGCGATGTTCCGTGCTTGGCGAACGGACGTCGATGAAGATGAAGACGCCCCTGTGATGGGGCCAGAAGATGACCATAACACCGACCATGAAAGCTCGAAAGGGCATCGCGGCGGTTATGAAGGCGTTCGAGTTGAGGGTGAATTCTGGCGAGATGAATGGGTTGAACATCAATCTCAAAGCATCCGCGTTCGTGGAGATACAGACATAAATCTCCCTCAGTTTATTGCCGAGACTGACGGGAAGCGCATGTCCTCTTCCGAATTGGATAACGAGGATATTGGCCGATGGCTTTGGTTTCGTTCAAGTGTAGTGACCGACCTTCTAGGCCACCGCGGCTTCGCCCTGAAGTGGTACACGGCGGAGACTGGTGCTATTTGCTCGACCTCCGGCTACGCCACGCACTTCGGTATCAATTCTGCTGACTTGCTGACAGTCTACGCCTACGACATCGCTCGGCTCCCAGCTTGGGAGCAGCATATCTGGGCAGCCCATAACGTTGCGCCCGACGGCAAGGTCTCAGGAGAATTGCTATCAGCGCAAGTCAAGACCGAACCGGCGTCTACACATGCGGTTGAGGAGATGCTCTTTGGGAGCATGCGACTGCTCGAGCAAGGCTTCCGCGACAAGTTCGGGATTGACTTGTTCAGCCACGATATCGATGACGAATCGGCTATGCAGCAGATTTCTCGTTTCCATAGCAGGGACCAGGCGTCATTGCTAAGGCTGGCGAAGGAACTTGTCCGCGTATTCTCAGACCGACTCAACATTAGCGACCTTCGCAAACTTTCAACCCACGCGGAGAAGGAAAGGCTTGGTTCAAACAAGCTTCTGCAAGATGTTTTATCTCAAAAGGTTGGGGCTGATAAGGCCCGCCAAGTCTTTGCCGAAATTGCTGGGGCTTATGATATGCGCGTCGGTGATGCACATCCGACCGGATCAAAGGTTGCAGATGCCATCAAGCTTGCAGGCATTGATCAAAGCAGATCGCATCTAAGGCAAGGTGAGCAGCTTATCCACAACTTCGGGCGAGCGGTTTGGTTTATAGGTAAATGTCTCTTCGGACAACCTGAACCACGTGAAAGCTAGGCCACATGCCGCATAACATGGCGCTCAACCTCGCTCCCTTCGGTCGCTGGACGCTGCGCGATAAAGCCGCGCAGCGCCGGTTAGCTCTACGTTAGGCACTTCGGTGATTCAGGGTGTTTTCTGTCAGTGATTTGGCAGCCAATTCGGGCTACAAACTCACCCTTCAAATTTCGGCTCGCGCCTTGTCGGGCTTTCGCGCATAGTTGCCAGTAAAGGCGTGGTTTACAGGGTGGTTCCGTACATCATGAGTTCTCGGTCTTTCATGAGTTTCGCGCCTAACATCACACTCAACTCGTCCGCCCACCCGCTGCGTGCTACGTCGTTTGGCTCTGTACAATACGAGCATTATGTGTAAAAAATTTTGAGAAATACAACATGGCATTTAGCGAATTTGAATTAAAAAAACACGAAAAGATGTTGAAGGCTTATATCGAAAAGCACAGGCCGCCCGCCCACATTCGAAACGAAATCGATCTCGGTTACAGGCAAGCAGGACAAAGCGTCGAAATTTTCGAAATTCGTTCGCGCTGGGATAACCCAAAAGAGAAAATGGAGAACCCTGTTGCAAAAGCAACCTACGTCAAAACACAAGACATCTGGAAAATATACTGGCAAAGGGCTGATCAAAAATGGCATTCCTACGTGCCGCATCCTACCGTCAAAAGCTTGGAGGCGTTCTTGAAGGTTGTTGAGGATGACGAATGTGCGTGCTTTTACGGTTAAAACAAATCATTCCAGCCGACTCATTGCCCCACCGCACTTTTGTGGCTTTATTTCATCTATCGGCTGAGTTTAATCGTTAAGCCTGTAGAAAAACCTTCTCGGCAAGAAAAATCCGTGACCAAGAGCTAAAACCGACGCCGTAAAATGCTCTTTAATCGGCGATTTTCTGGTCAATAAGTGTCTCGATACGTCCTTTTCTATGACAGTTTTGCCGCTTAAAGAATTTTTTCTACAGGGTTATTAGGCGGGGAAAACAGCCTGATGAACATCCATATTTTTATGAAGCATGCGCACCACTAGAATCTCCTCGTTTGAGAGGCACTCGTAAAATACCACATGGCTCTGAAAAGGATATTTGCGCACACCTGTTTCGATGTAATCACAGGCATTACCAAGTGTTGGCGAATCGGCCAGTATCTTGAAAGTTTCATCCAAGCCTTTGAGGTAATGCAGGCGTTGTGCTCTCCCCCAATGTTTTTCTGTGAATCGTGCGATTCCACGCAAATCGGCTTTTGCGGAGTGGCTAAGAGAAAATTTGCCCATTAACTCAATTCATTATCGAGTTCGGCCATAAACTTTTCATAGTTGTATTCAGCCGTTCCACTGGCTCGGCCTTCTGCTATTAATTGGCGCAGTGTTTCCAGTTTCTGTTCTTCATTCTCAAGCAGGCGCAAACCAGCGCGCACCACCTCTGTCGCTGAGCCATAGCGGCCTTTCGACAGTTGAGCTGCAATAAACTGATCAAAATGGTTTCCCAAGCTGACACTGGTGTTTTTTGCCATTGGGTTGTCTCCAAGAAATACCAATATTTGGTAAATATTGCAAAAGGCACCTAGCAAGTCAATCCAGATTGCCTTCAACTCAGAGCGGCAGGGCGTGCACGGCGCTCAAATCAATTCAGTAAGAAACTGAACTCGCCGTGTTTTCGACATGCCCTCAGGATGCTTTACTCCAATCCCCCTGCCATACAACCGGGCCGACCGGCTTGTTGCCAATTGGCTTGCCGGTGGGTTCCAAGCTGATGGCGAGTTTGGTTTGTGCAATCGTATTGCTCCAGAGTGCGGGGCGTACCGTGACGCTTTCCCCTTTCTTCATCGGCAAACTGCCAACGGCCACCGTTTGTCCTTGCGGGGTAATTAACCACAGAACGGCTTGTTTGTTAATTTCTTGATCGGCATTTGTCAAACAGGTGACTTGAAGCTGCTGTGTTGTTGTATCCGCCTTGGCTTCCCACATGGCGGATTGGCCTTGTGCCATCGGCATCATGGCGATGCTGTCGGCCTGCATGGTTGGCTTGTTGGGCACAAAGACGCCGACGAGCAGCCCGATTCCGATCATGGCGACAATGGCTGCGGCCATGCGCCAACGTAGCAATGCGCTGCCGACATCCTGCGCCTGATGATCGAGCTGTCGTTCGATGCGGGACCATACCCAGCCGAGCAACGGGCGCGATTCGCATTGTGACAGCAGGTGATCGGAGATGATCAGCGACCAGTTGGTGACGGCACGCCGTTGCTCGGGCGATGCTTTGATTGCCCGCTCGGTCAACCGATCGGTTGGTTCGTCCAGCAGACCGAGGACATATTCGATGTGTTCAGTGGATTCGTTCATGTCAGTTCACCAGGCCAAGACAGGATTTGAGATTGATTAAGGCGCGTCGAATCCAGCTTTTCACGGTGCTGAGTGACGTGGAGAGTTCATCGGCAATTTCTTGGTAGGTATGACCGAACCAGAAAGCTTTGTGGATGGCCTGACGCGGTTCGGCACGCAGTGCTTCGAGGCACCGTGTCATGGCCTCGCGATCCATGAGTTGCCAGTCGTGTGGATCGCCGTCCGCCGATCCTCCTTGATGGCCCTCCGGGGAGAGCAGGGGGGCATCGGCCAGTGCCAGAAAATCAGCCCAGTCCGCTGTGGTAATTTCCCGGTTGAACCGGCGCAACAAGCTGATCGCACGATGGTGCGCGATGGCGGCCAGCCAAGTCATCGGCTGCGCGCGGGCTGAATCAAATCGGCCCGCTTGCTGCCAAACCGCCAGAAAAACATCCTGAACGCACTCTTGCGCGCGACCTTCCTCTTTTAGTATACGCAGGCATAACCCGTAAAGTGGTCCGGATGTGCGTTGATACAGTTTTTGGAATGCGGACCGGTCCCCCGCTGCCGTGGCTTGCAACCACTGTGTGAGCTGATCATCGTCTTGATTACGGTCCTTGTTCGATCGATTGGGTTTCATGCTCATGCCGATCCGGCTCCTCTTGATTCGTTTGGAGGGGTGGTTCATCCCGTCGCTCGACACACTGCGCTGGCCATTATCCGTGGTGATTATCCCTGGGGATGTTCTTGGAAGATCGCTTGGCATGCTCATCATCGCATGCATGCGGCCCGTGTCGAGCTGTGTGCAAACCCTCATCGTTTCGTTTTTTCTGTTTGCTCACAATTCAGAATACGTGCTCAAGTCGGATTCGGTTGCATCCCGCGTTCAGTTTATTTCAGCCATAAACGATTTTTTTTGCATCCCATCGCCACTTCCGTGCGTAGATGAATTGCGAGACGAACCTGCTCGCAAACCGTCGAGCGTCGACGGGCATATTAATTTGCCGCTCGCGCCGGTCGATGAAACTGGATTTATTTTTCAATGAGTTGATGGAGATTTTTTGATGAAAACCCGTACTTTGAAAGCTGCTGTGATTGCCTCTACCGCCTTGTCTGCTGCCTTGGTGGCAGGTACTGCCTTGGCTAATCCGTTTGTCAGTCAGCACGGTGCCTCTCTGGTGAAGGTTTCCGATGCTTCCTGCGGTGCTAACATGAAAAAGAGCGATAGTTCTTGTGGCGCGAACATGAAGAAGAGCGACAGTTCCTGTGGTGCCAACATGAAGAAGAGTGACAGTTCCTGTGGCGCGAACATGAAAAAATAAGTGCGACATGGTCGTCTCCCTTGGCTCATCTCTGGTGGGCTAAGGGCATCCGGACGTAACGAGGATCGATTGATTTTGCCTTGGCATTCGGTGTCTGCGCGAGATTGATCTATCCTTTTACCACTAGTGGCCTGACTATTCGGGCCCTGCACACTGTTTGGTCAGCCGCATGGCGTCCAAGTCATTTTTGGCGTTGCCCTTGGTTCTTGCGAGGTGTCACGTGCCGACCTGACAGTGTGGAGGGTGATTCGAAAAAGCGAATCGCGATCACTCAATCCTGACTACCCCTGTTTTGGGTTGATGCCCCTCGATTCTGGCGAAGGAGGTTGCAATGATTACAGATGCGAAACATGTGCTGGTCGGCGTGGGTTTGCG